>NZ_CP072642.1:740568-1057102 GCF_018304765.1 Chloracidobacterium sp. N | reverse complement strand
ATAGGTGAGTCCGGTCGTTGCCAGTTGAGCTTGCGTAAATTGCAGCGTCCTCACACTCAGACCGTTCTGGGTGTGCGCCGTACCGGTCACGATACTTGGCGTACGGGCGTAAAAAATCCCGTACCCTCCGCGCAATACGGTTTTTCCATCTCCAAACAGATTCCAACTGAAGCCGAGACGGGGAGCAAAGTTATTCAGGTCCTGCCTGAGACCGGCAGTACGAATACCAAGTGTCAAGAGCCGCGGATCGTCGTTGAGCACCGGCGGCTCATCCTTGACCTGCGCATCATAGCGAATGCCGTAGTAGAGTTTGAAGCGGTTGGTGATATTCCAGTCGTCCTGTACAAACCAACCATACTCACTCGTATTCGGGAAAGAGCGTGGGCCGTTGGTGTTTGGTCCGGCAAAGGCCTGCTGATAGACAATTGCCGTTGCACCGGCACCGCTTGGACGGCGAAGGGCAAAGTCTTCATAACTGTTGAAGACGTAGCTTCCACCAAAAAAGCCCGGAAAGAAGTTGAAGATTCGATTGAAAATAAAATCGAAACCGGCTTTGTACGTGTGGCGTCCCCGTACATAAGTCAGGGTGTTGGTCACTTGAAAGCGACGCTCGGTTGTTTCACGGGGGCTGAAGTTGTTTCGACCGAAAACGAGCGTGTTCCCGGCCGGACTGTTGATGATGGTTTCCGGCGACGTGCTGTTTGCAGTGCCAAGCTGCTGATCACGCGAAAATCCTATTCTTCCTTCATTGATGAGATTCGGAGTCAGGACAGTCGTGATTTGACCGGTTACGGTATCAGTCGTTGAGTTGGAATTACCGGTTGCACTTACACTGCGAATCTGACCTGAATTTTCCAGGTTCTTTCCCTTGAAGAGTTGGCGGTTGTAGCGCACGGAAAGACGGTTGTCGTTATTGATCTGCCAGTCAACCTTCCCCATGTAAACATCCTGGTTGAAACCTAGCTGGTATGGCGTGGTCTGTTCATTGAGGAATGCGATTGTCCGTTGGGCGACATCCGGGGGAACAGCAGGAGAGAAGGAGGTTGGAATCGGAACGAGTGGTGCGACTACAACCGGGTCGTTTCGCCTTTGTCCGTCGTAGGTAAAAAAGAAAAACAGTTTATCTTTGCGAATAGGTCCACCGACAGACCCACCAAACTGCTGAATTCGCAAATCAGGCTTACGGTTACGTGGGCTGGGCAAGGACCGAATGAACCCGTCGTTGGCATTGAGTGCATTATCCCGGAAAAAATAGAATCCTTCGCCGTGAAACTCATTGGTTCCGGATTTTGTGATAACATTGACAAGCGCCCCGCCTGCCCTTCCAAATTCCGCTGCATAGCTGTTGGTGTTTACCTGAAATTCTTTTACTGAACTTTGGCTGAACTGGTATGGTGCGCGTACACCCGTTCTCCCAAGAGTCTGCCCGAAAAAGGTGTTGTTGTTATCTGCGCCATCAATGAGCAGGCTATTGAATGTGCCGCGCAGTCCTCCAGCAGAATAGTCACCACCGCGTGGATCAACATTGATCCCAGGTGTCAAGCGAATGAAGTCAAGAAAATTTCGCCCATTGACCGGTAAATCCTTCACCGCACGCTCATTGACCGTAGTGGATTGCTGAGTGCGGGCAGTCTCGACAATTGATGAAGAGTCAGCAGTTACGTTGATGGCTTCGCTAACCTGGCTCGTTGAGAGGACAATTTCCACACTGGCTGTTTGTCCAATCAGGACCGTAGCCCGCCGTGTCAATTCAGTAAAACCAGCAGAGCTTACGGTAACATCATAAACTCCGGCGGGAAGGGCTGGAAGGCGAAACGTCCCGTCTTCGCCAGTCGTGGTTTCACGGGTTAGCCCGGTCTCGACGTTTTTGACCTTGACTGCGGCGTTGCCAATGACCGCAGCGGAATCATCCCTGACAACACCACTCAGAGCGCCACCGGTAACATTGGCTTGTCCCCAAACAAGACTGCAAAGAGAGCCTATCCAGAAAGTCATAAAAACTTTCTGCAAAAAATTGGACTTCATACCGAAGCCTCCACGGAAGTTTAATACGCTGTTTTCTGTGCTTACATCGGTTACGTTTCAACCACCTAACTGTGGCGTTACAGGAGCTTGTCTGGGCAAGAGACCGTGACAGCCCCCTGCTGTCGGTTCAAGTCCGCCAACGTTTTTTCAGACTATTGAGCTGCTATGAGTTCGTGGCTAGCGCCGCCTGCCGCGCCTGCAACTGGGCTTCGATACCGGCACACACCAGTTCGCACAGGGCAAAGATGCTCTCGTCGGCGATGCGGTACCGCACGCTCGTCCCGTCCCGGCGGCGGGCGACCATGCCAGCTTCAAGCAACTGCATCAGGTGCTTGGAAACATTGGCCTGGCCGTAGCCTGTCTCGGCGACGATTTCCGTCACGTTCAGTTCCCCATGCTCCCGCAGGAGGTTGAGCAACTTCAGGCGTGTCGGTTCGGACAACACACGAAAGCGGGCCGCTACCAGTTCCAGGGCTTCGTCACTCAAACGGTGGGAGGAGATTGGCATAAACGTCACCACTAGGACTTCAAGGCAGTTTCAACTTCAGCCACATCAGCCACGGGCGCTTCTGCACGGTCCTCCGGCAATGGACGTGCAGCTACCGGCCGCAGGCGATGCGCAAGGTAGTATAGCGTTGGAACAGCGAGGCGTGACAGGAACAGGCTGGCAATTTCACCCGAAATCAGCGCCAGCGCCAAGCCCTGAAAAATCGGATCGAGAAGGATGATTCCGGCCCCGACAATCACGGCCGCAGCCGTCAACACCATCGGACGGAAACGGACAGCGCCGGCATCAATCACAGCTTCTTCCAGCGGCATGCCCTCCGCCAGCCGCAACTCGATAAAGTCCACCAGAATAATCGAGTTGCGCACCACGATGCCGGCTCCGGCAATGAAGCCAATCATCGAGGTTGCCGTGAAAAACACTCCAAAGGCGGCATGGGCCGGCAAAATCCCGACCAGCGAAAAGGGAATCGCAGCCATGATGACCAGCGGCGTGATGAAGGAATCGAACCAACCCACTGTCAGTACATAGATGAGCACCAGTACGACGGCAAACGCCAGCCCCAGGTCACGGAAGACTTCATAAGTGATGTGCCACTCGCCATCCCATTTCATGGCATACCGGGCGTCGCTTTCCGGCTGGCGGGCAACGTAGCGCTCCATCACGGTTCCGTCCGGCAGCTTGAGTTCGTCCAGCGCCGCGTTGAGTTTGAGAATGGCATACACCGGGCTTTCCGTCCGCCCACCGGTGTCGCCAGTGACATACACCACCGGCATCAGATTCTTGTGATACAGCGGAGGCTCGGCCAGTCCATCCTCACGCCGCACGAGTTCCCCAATCGCCACACCACTTCCCTGCCGGCCGGACAGGCGCAGGCGCGCCAAGGCATCAGCATCCGACCGGAAGGCACGGGGAGTCTCCAACACAATCGGTGTCGGCTCGCGCTCGGTCGGGAGATGAGCCAGACCGATGACCCGCTTGCTCAGCGCCCACTCCAGCGTACCCAACACGTCCTGTTCCGAAACGCCATACCACGCCAGCCGTTCGCGGTCGAGGCGAAAGACGGTCTGGGGCTGTGGCTCGACGCCGTACCAGTCCACATCCACAACCCCTTCAGTTCGCTCGAAAATCGTCCGCACTTCACGGGCAAGGCGCTCCCGTTCAGCATCATCCGGGCCGTAGATTTCAGCAACCAGTGTGGAAAGCACCGGCGGGCCCGGCGGAACCTCGGCAACCTTGATGCGCGCACCGTACTTTTCCGCCAGCGCCGTGAGCGCCGGACGTACCTGCCTGGCAATGTCGTGCGATTTGGCCGCACGGTCATGCCGGTCTGTCAGGTTGACCTGCAAATCAGCCACCAGCGGCCCGCGCCGCAGAAAGTAATGCCGCACCAACCCGTTGAAGTTGTAGGGCGCGGCCGTCCCGACGTAGGACTGGACATCACGCACATCGGACTGGGTCAGCAGGTAATCGGTCAACTCACGCGCCAGCGCACCGGTACGCTCCAGCGGTGTGCCTTCCGGCATGTCCACGATGACTTGAAACTCCGACTTGTCATCAAAGGGCAGCATCTTGACGATGACGGCCTTGAGCGGCACCAGCAGGAGAGCGATGAGAAGCAATCCGACGATACCGCCCAGAAACCACCACCGCCATTTCGGCTCGTAAATGATGCGCTTCATGACGCGCCGGTAAAGCCGCGTGATGAAGCCTTCCGGTTCACCTTCGTGTTCGCCACCTCCTGCGTGGCCGTGACCAGAGTAGGCCCTGCGGGAAAGAATCCGGTAAGCGGCCCAGGGCGTGACCACAAAGGCGACCAGCATTGAAAAGGCCATCGCTGCCGAAGCTCCAATTGGAATCGGCCGCATGTAGGGCCCCATCAGTCCGCCGACAAACGCCATGGGCAAAATCGCCGCCATCACGGCCAGCGTCGCCAAAATCAGCGGCGAACGGACTTCATTGACGGCTTCCACCGTGATGTCCAGCGCCGACCGCCGGCGATTTTTGGCCATGCGCGCATGACGCACGATGTTTTCGACATCCACGATGGGGTCATCCACCAGAATCCCAATCGAGAAAATCAGGGCAAACAGTGTGATGCGGTTGAGTGTAAAGCCCAGCCAGTAAAAGGTAGCCAGCGTCAGCGCCAGCGTGACCGGAATGGCAACGCCGACAATCCACGATTCACGCCAGCCAAGCATGAAGCCAATGAGCACCATGACGGAAACGACGGCAATGAACATGTGAAACAGCAGCTCATTGGATTTCTCGGCGGCGGTCACACCATAGTTGCGCGTCACCGTCAGGTGCACATCGGAAGGAATGACATCCCCTTGGCGCGCTTCAACCCGCTTGAGGATTTCATCGGCCAGTTGTGTCGCATTGACCCCCTTCCGCTTGGAGATGGAAAGCGTCACAGCCGGATATTCACCGATGGGCTGCCCGGTCGTTTCATCACGTGCCGCATGACGCACAAAGTGCGTCATTTCCTCAGCGCCATCCCGGATGTCGGCGACATCGCGCAGGCGAATCCACCGCTCCGGGCTTCCGCCGACGACAATCTCTCCCAGGGCCGCCGCACTGTCCACGGTAGCTGTGGCGATGACAACGCGCGCTTTGTCATCACGGGCCACTTCGGAAGGCGACAGCCCCTGGTTGGCAGCCGCAAGGCGGTTGGCCAAGGTATCCGCCGTCAGGCCGTAGGCCTCCATCCGTGCCGGATCAACGATGATCCGAAACTGCCGCCGCGCTCCGCCCATGACCTGGGTTTCAGAAACGTCCGGCGTCTGCTTGACGATGTTTTCCACTTCGGTCGCAACGCGCCGCAGGGCAAGATCGTCCTGGGTGGCGCTCCAGAAGGTCAGTGCCAGGATGGGCACGTCATCTATCGAACGGGCCACCACCTGGGGCGGTGTCGCTTCTGGTGGCAGGGCAGCAGCATTGGCATCAAGCTGTCGGCGCAGGCGGACGAGAGCATCTTCTTCCGGCACACCCACGAAAAACCGGACGACCACCAGGGTCTCGCCGGGCGTCGTTGTCGAATAGACATACTCCACGCCGGGAATGGACCATGCCAGCCGCTCCAACGGCGTCGTCAGCCGCTGCTCGGTCTCCTTCGCCGAGGCTCCGGGCAGACGACTCATGACATCAATCATCGGAACGACAATCTGTGGCTCTTCCTCGCGCGGCAACGCCCATACGGCCGCCAATCCGACCAGCACCGAAGCCAGAATGACCAGCGGCGTCAGCTTTGACTGAATGAAAAAGCGCACGATGTGCGACATGAGATTGTCCGTTTCAGCCGACATAACAAACTCCACTTCCGTCGCAGGAACTGCGTCACAGGAGTTGCTTCACAGGATGCGACGCGCACCCATTACCGCTCGCAGGCTATTTCAGCCGCGCGTTTGACCCCCAGGCGGCGCAGAATGGCCATCATCGGACACCAATCCGCCACCCCGCCCAGAATGAGATTCAGCCCGACAAAAGCCGTCAGCAGCAGGGCATAGGGCGTCCACCACACGCCGGCCGCCAGACTCGCCAGGACGACAACACCGGCAATCACAAACAGGATACGTTCCATAGGCATAACCAATGTTCCTCCTTGGATGACAAGCGAACTTATGACGCTGACAGCCTGACGCCATCACGCAACTCAGCGCGGCCAAACACCACGGTCTCGCCTTCGCGCAGCCCTGTCAGTACTTCCACCCGGTCGTCAAGCCGCTCGCCGACGGTGATGATGCGCCGCCGGACGATGCCGGCTGCGTCCACGACAAAGACGCTCTGCAATCCACCCTGCTCAGCGACGGCCGCTGCCGGAACGGTCAGAACATCGCGGATGTCACGCGGTATCAGGACGCGGACAAACATGCCGCTGGAGGCCTGGGCCGACGGTGGCAGTTCAACCTTGATGGTGACGGTGCGCGTCACTGGATCAGCCGCCGGGCTTTGCTCAACCAACGTTCCGTCCACCACGTCCCCACCGGGCAGTTCAACCCGCAGGGTTTGTCCAAGGCGCAGGGCCGCTGCCGGTTCGGCTTCGACTTCAGCGACGGCGCGCAACGGGCCAACCGATTCCAGGACGAGCAGTGGCACGCCGGGTGCAGCCAGCGCACCGGGATCAACCAGGCGTGCGGCAATACGTCCGGCAAAAGGTGCGACAATCTGGGTCTGCGCCACTTGGGTTTCGGCTTCGCGGCGGCGTTGCTGTCCGACGGCAACCTGCGCCTGGGCGCGGACCAGTTCCGCCTGCTCGGCCGCCAACTGCCGCTCCGCGGCTTCAAGGGCAGCCTCAGCCGCCTTGAGCCGCCCCTCGGCAATGTCGCGGTTTTGCCGGGGCACATCGCCAGTGGCAAAAAGCTTTTCCTGCCGTTCGTAGATGGTTTGGGCGAGATCGCGTTCAGCGCGGGCCCCGCGTACGTTGGCTTCAGCCGCTTCAATCCGGCGGCGGATGGCCTCGGTTGCGTTTTTCAGGGCTTCGACTTCCGCCTGACTCGTCGCCAGTCCGGCTGTCGGGAGGGCGGCATCGAGTGTCACCAGACGCTGCCCGGCGCGGACGCTGTCGCCAAGCCTGACGGCAACGGATGTCACGCGCGCCGTCACTTCAGCGGACAGGCTGGCGACCTCCCGCGGCCGGAGTGTCCCCGCAATCCGCCACACTCGCGGATAGGGCTGCCGGCGCACGACTTCCCGGCTGACATTCGCCGTCAGCACGGGACGATTTTCAGCCGCCGCCGATGGCTTATGGGAGGCCAGCCGACTGCCCAGCCACAGGAGTCCAGCCACTCCAAAAATAACTCCAACCACGACGGCGATTCGCTTCCACCAGCTGGACATCACGGCAGGAACACCTCGTTCTGCAAGCTATCGTACTTTTATAACTATAAAAGTATAAAGTCAAGTATCTTTTCTCACACCCGACCAGCGGCGAGCGGTTGCATTCTTCCGACCATCTTGGGTAGTTAGGAAAATTCGTGAAATAAAAAGCCGTGAAACACGTATCTTCGGAGGATTTGTATGCCAGTGTGTTTCTCTTCTGCCCCGCTCAGATGGCGCTGGGCCCTCGGCTTCCTGGGCTGGTGTCTGCTCTGGGTTGCCAGTGCCGCGGCCCAGTCGGGATCAACGCTTCAGGGACGGGTCGTACTCGAACGGGATGACCGCCCCGTTTCGGAAGCCGTTGTGACCATCATCGAGCTGCGGCGTTCTGCCATGACGGACGAAAACGGAAATTACCGTTTTGAAAACGTTCCACCGGGCAACTACCGGGTGTTTGCCCACCTGGATCGCATCCCGGATGTCGTCCAGCCAGTGACCGTTCAGGGACCGACGACGTTGGATTTCACGCTGAAACTCCGCGCCGAAACCGAACAGGTGACAGTGACGGCGACGCTTCGGGAGGAAACCACCCGCGATGCCATTCAGGCGGTCACGACCGTCAACAGCTTTGATCTGGCCGAGCGGGCGCCGGTGTCGCTGGGCGATGCCCTTGAACGGGAAGTCGGCGTCGCCAAACGCTCCTTCGGTCCCGGCACAGGGCGTCCGGTCATCCGGGGCTTCGATGGCGACCGCGTCCTTGTCACGCAGGATGGACTGACAACCGGCTCGATTGGCTTCCAGTCGGGAGACCATGCCGAAATCGTGGACTTGCAGGGCGTCGAACGGCTGGAAGTGGTCAAGGGGCCGGCCACGCTGCTTTACGGCAGCACGGCTGTGGGGGGCGTGGTCAATGCCGTGACCGGCAATGAAGAGTCCCATCCCGGACTGCAAGGTTACGTCACGGCTTTTGGCGGCACGGGCAATGCGCTTGGTGGTGGCAGTGGGGGTGTCAAGTACGGCCGCGGCCCGTGGATGGTCTTTGCCAACGGCGGCGGGCAGCGGGCAGGTGATTACCGCACACCGCTGGGGGTCATTGAAAACTCCTTTGCCCGGAGCGGCAACGCCAGTGGCGGTGGGGGCTACTATGGCCAACGCGGCTTTTTCAACGTTGCCTACACCTACGCCGGGCAAAATTACGGTGTGCCGCCACTGCCGGACGACGATGACGACGAGCGGGTTCGGGAACGCGCCTTGCGCCCCAAGGGTGGCGAACCGGGTGAACTGGTTCGTCTCAATCCCCGGCGGCACGGGGTTCGGTTCCTGACAGGCGCCCGGAATCTCGACACCTTTTTCACTGACGTGCAGGTACAGCTTCAGTACAACCGCTACCGCCACGACGAAATCAAGGTTGAAACCAACGAAGTCGAAACGGCCTTCCGCAACGACACCTTCGCCTACCGTATCCTGGCTGACCACCGTCCGCTTGGACGCTTTCAGGGAACGTGGGGTGCTTCGGGCCTGTATCGGGACTATTCAACCCGGGGCGAGGAACTGCTGACGCCGGCGACGACCCAGACCAACTTTGCTTTCTTTGGGCTGGAAAAGGTGACGTTTGAACGGGCGGCCCTCCAGTTCGGCGGACGCATCGAGCGCAATGCCTACGCACCGACCGGCGGCAACCGGGCGCGCAGTTTCACCGGCTTTTCAGGCGGCGTCGGGCTGCGGGTGGGGCTGTGGGAAAACGGGGCGTTGACGGCCAACTACACGCACTCGTACCGCGCTCCGGCGCTGGAAGAGCTGTACAACTTCGGGCCGCATCCTGGGACGTTGCTGTTTGAAATTGGCGATGCCAACCTGAGCCGGGAACTCACCAACGGCATCGAGGTCAGTGTCCGGCATCAGTCGCGGCGCGTCCGGGCCAGTGCCGGGTTTTACTACTACGACATTCGCTCGTTTGTTTTTCCCGTGTTGACGGGTGAGTTTGAAGACGGGCTGCCAGTGGGTGTGTTTACCCAAGGTGACGCACGCTTTTTGGGAACGGAAGCCCAGCTCGACATCAACCTGCATCCCAATCTCTGGTTTTACAGCCAGCTCGATTATACGAACGCTGAGCTGAAAACCGGCCTTCCCCTGCCCCGCATTCCGCCATTGCGCGCGCGGGTGGCACTGGAAGGAACGTTCAAGGGGCTGCGGTTGATGCCGGAGTTGCTGATGGCCAACCGGCAGGACCGGGTTTTCACGCTGGAAGAGCCAACGGCCGGCTACACGGTGGTCAACCTTGTCGGGTCGTACACCGTCACCACGTCCCACACCGCGCATGTGTTTTCCGTCACCGGGTTCAATCTGGGCGACCGGCTCTACCGCAATCACCTGTCATTTATCAAAGCGTTCGCGCCGGAGATTGGACGTGGGGTGCGGTTTGCCTACACGATGCGGTTTTTCTGAGCGTCTGCGGTGTGAGTCCCGTAGTTGCTGAGCAAGAAAGCCTGGCAGGTGTTTTTGCGTGCCCCAAAACACCTGCCTGACTCGGCTTCAGAAATTCTGGCGTAAACCGAATCTTGTGAAACCGGGCAAGGGGTGTGATTGTATTCCGAAAAGGTGAACTCCTTTCCCGGAGCAAGGTCAATGCGCGTCCTTTATATGGGCGATGAGCCGCCAGTTGAGTGGCGTGGTGCGTCAATCCTGATGTACCGATTGGTCGTTCAGCCCGGCGACCTGAAAGTCTTTGTGATTTCGCCGCCGCTGGATGATGCCTTCCCCACCATCACCCTCCCCTCACTGCCGCCTTCAGTTGCTTTTCTGCCCTTCCGGTCGCCACAACCTGTTCGCCGCCTGAAAAGAAGCCGCTTTTACGAATGGGCCTGGGCATACGAGCAATTCGTGGCAACCGGCTTTATATCGCCGTGGTTGTGGCAGAAGGTTCGCGCTTTCAATCCAGAAGTCATTGTTGCTTTGGCTGACAACAGCCTGAGCCATCTGGCGCGAAAACTGGCACGCCGGTTGAAAGTTCCACTGGCAACATACTTTGCCGATTGGAAGCCCCGCTACTTTCCAGCCCTGGCTTCAACACGCCCCCTGCTTGAGCGCCGGTGGCAGGAGCTTTATCAACAAAGCGACATTGTCTTTTGTGTGAGTGACGGTATGCGTGAAGCACTTGGGACGCACCCCAATGCCCATGTGCTTTATCCTCCAGGCAACCTGGAAGTGATTTCACCCACTACACTTGATGACCAACCAGCGGAGCACCTGCCAAGGCTGGTTTACGCGGGAAACATTGAAGGCACATACGGAGCCATGCTGGCTCAGTTACGAACAGCCATGTTACAGCGTGGGAAGGCGAAAATTGTCCTCTACGGGCTTTGTGACTGGCCAGCCGAAGAGCAAGCAACAGCACGGGCGGATGGTTCCTACCACGGCTTTACGCCGAACCATGAACTCGTAAAGCATCTCGCCAAAGCTGACTTCCTGCTTGTCGTCATGAGCTTTGACCCCGGTGTGCGCTTTTTTGTTGAGACAGCGTTCACGACGAAGTTCTGCGACTACTGCGCCTTTGGGAAGCCCATTATCGTTTGGGGCCCGGAATACTGCACGGTCGTAAAATTTGCTCAGCAACGTCGCAGCGCCTTGGTTGTCACCGATCCTTCCCCTCAATCCGTCTGCGATGCTGTGGAGAAATTAACCACTGATCGGGACGAGCAAAAAAGATTGAGTGAAGCTGCAATGCACTTGCACCGGGGTGAATTGAATCCTGCGGCGATACACAGGAAATTCAAAAGTGAACTGGAAAAGATTGCAGGATAGTGTGAGAAAAAACCAGGCAGGTAAAGTTCAGGCATCAAGAATTTCAGTATCAATGCGCTTAAGCAAAGTGGCGCTTTTCTCAAGATCAAATTTTCGCGCCCAAAGAGCGTCTGAAGCAATGATGGCTGACCAGTGGTGCTCGGTTAAGACATTGGGATGCCAATCTTTGGCGCCTTCCCAGTCAATATAGTGCCAGTTGCGACAAGCTCCCTTCAGCTCCCTGGCATTACCAAGAATGCTTTGTATCACAATCTCCTGGGGACAAGGTGACTGACGATCATCTTGCTGGTCATACTGTGTCAGGTAAAATTCTGTTACCGGATGACAGGCAATGTCCTGTCTCAGCAAATACTCTACTGCGCATTCGGAAAGAACCAGCCAGTTTGATCCGTGAAAAACGTAAAAGCTATCTCTGAACGGGATAACACTTCTCGGACGATAAATCTTGAGTGGGCGCCAGTAGAAACGACCATATCTGGAAATGAACGGTATATGACACAACGTGTACTTCCTGATGGCATCCTCAACATACTTATCAAGCAATAAATGGCTTGCCTGGAAATTGACCAGGCGCATGTCAATGTAAAAGTCGCCTTCCAGTCCATCGAGTACTTTGGAAATGTGCGATGCCGACTTGATGGGATAGCAACTTTGAGAAAGTGTCACATACCAGCGGGGACGCCTTGGCTGCCGGAAAAGCACTTCAAGACCGGCGACGGTTGCAAACACATTGATGATATTTGACCAACTGGTACGCCCTACTGCCGGGACAACCTGCACATCGTACCGCTCAATCAGTTCCCTGTTGAGCGGTGACTGGTAAGTGTCGTGGTGAAGTGCAATGCTCGCTTCCGGCAGTTCGCGCAAACGGGGAAACAAGCGGGCCAGAAGCGGCCAATCAGTGCCGCGGTGGGAAAGAATGACAAACCCAACCCTGGAAGCCATAAACCGCCGGTACGCTTACAGATGATGGGCTGAGTATATCCATCCGCCTCGACAAAGGGTAGCGGTAACACCTGGGTTGTTTTTCAGCCTCACCTTCCTGTGAAGGCCCGAAGCCGTTATCAGGAAGCTTACGGCCGTGGGTTATCGCCCTGGGGTTTACTCTGCCCCTTGCGCTCCAACTGCATCGGGTTGGGCGGCCCCTGACGCTGCTCCTTGAAGACCTGGAAACGTGACCTGACCGGACGGCGCGGGAAAACGTTGTTCGCCAAATCAGCATCCGCCGTTTCCAATCGCGGGTCCAGCGTGATGCTCGCAATTTCCTTTGGCGTCACAATGAGCTTGGACACTTCAAAGTTGTTGAGCCGCCAGATTTCAGCCGGAAAGCGCATTTCTTCCTTCGTGCCGTCCGTGTAGGTCACTTCCAGAATGATGGGCATGACCAAACCGCCGATGTTTTTGAAATCCACGAAGTAGAAATTCAGCCCGGCATTGAGGATTTCTTTCTCGCGGTCGGTCAACGTCGCCAGAAACTGCCGGTACATTTCCCGATCCATCTCAGTCACATCCAGTTCGTCATACCGGTTGTAAAAATCCTTCAGGTCGGGATACTGGTCCACCCGCTTCGGCAGCGGCTTGTTGCGTTCCTGGGAAAGCGTTACCGGACGCGACTCACGTTCCTGGCGGCGAAGTCCTTTCTCGACATCAGGATTCTGGGTATCGAGGCGATACCAGCGGACGTTCTCAATCGAAATGTCCACGTGATCGGTGGAGTAAAACCAACCGCGCCAGAACCAATCCAAATCCACGCCGGAAGCGTCTTCCATGGTACGGAAGAAGTCAGCCGGTTCCGGGCGCTTGAACTTCCAACGCCGGGCGTACTCTTTGAAGGCATAGTCAAAGAGTTCCCGCCCCAGAATTGTCTCACGCAGAATGTTGAGGGCCGTCGCCGGCTTGGCATAGGCGTTGTTGCCAAACTGCAGGAGCGAATCCGACTGCGTCATGATGGGCACCTGGTTTTCGCTCTTCATGTAATCCACGATGTACTGTGGTTCACCCCGGAACGACGGATATTTTTCTTCCCATTCCTGCTCGGAAAGGTATTGCAGAAAGGTGTTGAGACCTTCATCCATCCACGTCCACTGCCGCTCATCGGAGTTGACAATCATCGGGAAAAAGTTATGGCCGACTTCGTGAATGATGACGCTGATGAGACCGTACTTCGTACGCGCCGAATACGTGCCATCTTCAAGCGGACGCGGGCCGTTGAAACAGATCATCGGATATTCCATGCCGCCCACGGGGCCGTTGACCGAAATGGCCACCGGGTAGGGATAGGTAAACGTGTAGCGCGAATAAACGTTGAGCGTGTGGATGATGGCGTGTGTGGAATACTTTTCCCACAAGGGATTGCCCTCGTTGGGATAGTACGACATCGCCATGACCTGGTTGCCCTCGACATTGTGCCCCATGGCGTCCCAGATGAACTTCCGCGAGGAAGCAAAGGCAAAATCGCGGACGTTTTCCGCCTGAAAAATCCAGGTTTTCCTGCCCGTGGGACGCCCCTGCTCCGCCCGCCGGGCCTCTTCCGGCGTCACGATGAGCACCGGCGCCGCCGCCGTTTTGGCGCGCTCCAGCCGTGCGATCTGCTCCGGCGTCAGCACCTGCCTGGGGTTCTGAAGGACGCCCGTCGCCGCCACGATGTGGTCATCCGGCACGGTGATGGACACGCGGTAGTTGCCAAACTCCAGCGTAAACTCACCGGCCCCAAGAAACTGCGTGTGCTGCCAGCCACGGTAATCCGTATAGGCGCACATGCGCGGAAACCACTGGGCAATTTCGTAAATGTAGTTTTTGTCCTTCGGGAAGTACTCGTACCCGGAGCGCCCGCCGAGCTTCACGGCATCATTGATGTTGTAGTTCCAGTCCACCGCAAAGCTCACCTGTTGGCCGGGCTTGAGCGGCGTGGGCAAATCCACACGCATCATGGTTTTGACGACGGTATATCGGAGCGGCTGCCCCTTGGCGTCTTTCACGGCTGTGATCTTGTAACCGCCGTCGAACTCGGGCCGGCGCAGCAGGCTGTCGAGAACAGAGAAGGGCACGCGGTCCAGTCCACCCGAAGTCTGGGCGCGGAAGGCGTCACTGTCCCTGGCAAAGATGTTCTGGTCGAGCTGCAACCAGAGGTAGCGCAGCTCATCGGGCGAGTTGTTCGTGTAGGTGATGGTCTCGCTGGCCTGGATGCGCTGGCGCTCGTCATCGAGTTCAACACTGATGACGTGGTCGGCGCGATTTTGCCAGTACCTGTGTCCCGGCGCGCCAGAGGCCGTACGGTATTCGTTGGGGGTGGGCAACAGTTCGTCGAGCTGGCGGAACTTGTCGCTGGGTTTGGACTTCGACTGGGCAACCGCCGGGGTTTCCCACAGTGTCCAGCCCAGACACAGGGAAAGCAGCAGGCAGGAAATGGTTTGTCTCATCACGTGGGGTTTCGGAAAAAAGGGGTTTCGCACAAACACTAAACTTCGCCCAGCAGGCGGGCATACACGTAATCCAGGTCGCGCAACGAGGTTACGATATACACTTCCCGCGGCAGGCTGTCGTCACTGGTACTCAGGGCAACGGTGATGCCATTGTCCGGGCATTTGGCAAAACAGGGACGGCTGCTGATGCCCACACAGGTGCCAAAGCCATCCTTTTCGAGCTGTTTTTGGAACAGTGGACGAATCCGCGTCCCAAGGGCGGCCACGTCGCCGTCCGTCGCGCGACGGCTGCAACTGCTGCAAAACTTCACCCGGTCGAACAAAGGCTCACTCATGCGTAGTTTTTCTCCTGGGTCAGCGCGGCACAGCGAATGGCCTCGATGTCGGCCACTTCCTTGGGGACGGCGGCCGTCAGCACTTCGTTCCCGGTACGTGTCACCAGCACATCGTCTTCGATGCGGACGCCAATGCCAATGTAGTGTTCCGGCGTGTCGTTGACACCCGGCGCAAAGTAGAGTCCCGGCTCGACGGTGACCACGCAGCCGGGGCGCAGCTTTTCATAGAGGTGCTGGCCGTTGCGGGTTTCGTCGGTGAAGTACGTGCAGGCGTCGTGGACATCACTGCCGAGCCAGTGGCCGGCGCGATGCATGTAGTATTTCAGATAGGTTCGCAGTTCCCTGATTTCGTCGTGCGAACCGCTCAGCAGCCGGAGATGACGCAGTCCGTCAATCAGGGTGTCGAGGGCGACCTCGTGGTAGGCATTGAAGCGCGCGCCCGGCTGGACGGCATCAATAGCCGCTTTTTGTGCCTGAAGCACCAAGTCGTAAATGTCGCGTTGGGCGGCGGTGAACTGCCGTCCGACGGGAAACGTCCGGGTGATGTCGCTGGCGTAGTAGCCATATTCCGCCCCGGCGTCAATGAGCAGCAGGTCGCCGTCGCGGAGCCGGCTGTTGTTCGTGTTGTAGTGCAGGATCGTGGCATTGGGGCCGCTGCCGACAATCGAGGTGTAGGAACTGCCCAGCGCGCCACGTTTGCGGAAGACGTACTCCAGTTCCGCCTCGACTTCAAACTCGTACTGCCCCGGACGCGCGCGCTCCATGGCCCGCAGATGGGCTTCGGCAGCAATGTCTGCCGCCCGGCGCATCCGCAGCAGTTCATCGGCATCTTTGACCAGCCGCATCCTGCCCAGCAGCGGCAGGGTGTCCCGGATGACGCCCGGCGCCGGACCCTGGCGATGCCGCCGCCGCGCAGCGGCGCGGAAAGCCGTAAGAACCCGCTGGTTGAACTGCTCGTCCCGACCGAACTTGAAGTAGAGCGTCCGGGCGTGCTCAAGGTAGCGCCCAATCTCAGCGTCAAAGCTTTCAATGGGAAAGGCTTCGTCCGCGCCGTAGCAGGTGACGGCCCCTTCAACGCCGGCCCGGAGGCCATCCCACATTTCGCGTTCCGGGTCACGCGGACGGACGAACATGATGAACCTGGGACAGGGTCCCCCCACCAGCAACACGACCGCCTCCGGCTCTTCAAAGCCGGTCAGGTAATACACGTCGCTATCCGGCCGGTAGCGGTAGAACAGGTCATGGGTGCGGTGCGCTTCCGGCGGATTGTACAGCAGCAGCACATCCTCGCCGAGTTGCCGGAAGACCTGGCGGCGGCGTTTGGCATAACGCCCGGCATCAAAGGGCACGGGTGGAAAGACTTCACCAAAATGATTGGGTGGACGATGCTTAGGCATACGCTTTTCCAAGAAGGTCGGCGAAAGCAGCTTCCAGGTCTGGCGCGCGCATCAGGTGCGTCCCGATGAGAAAGCGTGTGCAGTACGGAAGCAGCGCCTCGATGTCGGCGCGGCACCGGATACCGCTGGCCGCAATGGTCACAACCTGGGAAGGTACGCGCAGTGCAAGACGTTGCGTGGTCTCCAAGGAGATGTCAAACGTCTCCAGGTTGCGGTTGTTGATGAGGATGACGGAAGGGTTCAGCGCCAGGGCGCGTTCCAGTTCGGCTTCGGTCTGCACTTCCACGACTGGCGTCATGTTCCAGCGTTGGATTTCAGCGGAGAGCCGGCGGAGCTGTTCGTCGTCGAGAATTTTGACGATGAGCAGCACGGCTTCCGCACCGGCGGCACGCGCCGCATGTATCTGCCGCACATCGAGCACGAAGTCCTTGCACAGGGTTGGGCGGCTGGACTGGCGCGCCACAGCGGCCAGCAGGTCAAAACTTCCCCCGAAGTAGTCCGGCTCGGTCAGAACCGAAAGCGCGACGGCGTGGGCGTCATAGGCGGTCAGCACACGCGCCAGATCGGGCGTGGACTGCAGGACGCCTTCGGCCGGTGACCTGGGTTTGATTTCGGCAATGATGGCGGATGGGTTCTGCTGCAGGGCCGGGAGAAACGTTCCCCGGGCTGGTGCCAGTTCAGGCAGGGAAACCGGGTGGTGAGCGGCCACAGACCGGCGGCGGGCGGATACGATGTCGGCAAGGGTTGGACGGGCAGGTGCGCAGCTCATCATCCGGTCGGTCATCAGGCAGTCATCATCCTGGCTTCTGTTGCCATGTGGCCTGCCGGCGCTGTCCACGCTGGCAGAGGTAGGCGGCTACCCAGGTGGTCAGCGGCGGATACAGGCTGGTCAGCTTCGCCAGCCAGCCCCGATGTCGCGGCAGGGTCACTTCAAGCGGTCGGCGCTGCCGCGCTTCCTCGATAGCCGTTGCCACTTCAGCCACGCTCAGGATGCGTCCCCCGGAGAAGGTCAAAGCCGCTTCCGCCCGGTGCACCTGTAAGTCGAGCATCGGGGTCTGAACGGCATCCGGGCAGACAACCGTTACGGACACCTTGTGGGGGGCAAGTTCCTGGGCAGCAGCCAGCGAAAAACCGCGCACGGCGAACTTGGATGCCGTGTATAGCGTCAATCCCGGCACGGCCGCAATCCCTGCCAGCGATGCCACGTTGATGATGTGCCCGCCGTGCGGCTGCCGGACCATCTGGCGGGCCGCCAGCAGCGTCCCAAAAATGACGCCTTTGGCGTTGATGTCCAGGTGGTCATGGACAGCCGCCAGTGGCGCGGCCAGCAGCGCATCCACGTGGAGATAACCAGCAATGTTCAACACCAGGTCGAGCTGTCCCCAGCGGCTGACGGTGTCGGCAATGGCGGCTTCCCAGGCCTGCTCATCCCGGACATCCAGCGCCCACGGGACAGCTTCCCCGCCGGCTTCCGCAGCGAGGGCGGCACAGATGTCATTGACCCGCGCCACAGCCCGGTCGGCAAAAACAACCCGGTGACCGGCGCGGTAGTACGCCTCGGCAACGTAGCGCCCGATGCCACTGGCGCTACCGGTCACCAGCATGACGGATGACATGACAGAGACCTACAGCGACTCCGGCGGAAATTCGTAACGGTAAATATCGTCGGGCAAATCGCCCGGCCGAATCAAGGTCAGTTCCTGAAGCAAACCGGTGCGGATGTCATACACCCAGCCGTGAAGCCAGGGACTCCTCCGCTTGAGCCAGGATTTCTGGACAATCGAAGTCTCGGCCAGATTCCGCACCTGTTCAATCGTGTTGAGTTCGACGAGCCGGCGGAAGCGCGCCTCCGGGTCAGTGAATGACTCCAGCTCGCGGGCATAGTTACGGTACACATCCTTGATATGGCGCAGCCATTTGTTGATGAGACCAAAGCTTTGGCGCGACATGGCGGCTTTCACCCCGCCGCAGTTGTAATGCCCACAGATGATGACGTGGCGCACGCCGAGCGCATCAATGGCGTACTCAACGACGCTCATCAGGTTGATGTCGGTGTGAATGACGAGATTCGCCACGTTGCGATGGACAAACAGTTCGCCCGGCTCCGTGCCCGTAATGTCCTCGGCCGGCACACGACTGTCAGAACACCCGATCCACAGGTAGGCCGGCGACTGGACATCCTTCATGCGGATGAAGTAATCGGGACGCAAGTCAAGCTTTTCCTGTGCCCAGGCTTTGTTGGCAAGCAACAGCTTGCGGTACTCGTTCATGCCGTTGACGGACGACTCTGGCAAACGCTCGGTCATGGGGGGCTCGCTTTGGTCTGGCTAGTGGGCTGGTTGAGGTTGCGGCAAACGCGGCGCTTTTTCGTCGAAGTTACTCGTGCTCACGGTGATATTCCGGTACCTGGCGGCAGCTCGAAATTCATTCACCACGTCGAGGATGTCCTGATCCACGTAGAGCGCACGTGTGCCGTCAATGAACAGGGTTGCGCCATCGGGAATGCTCTGGAGCTTGCGCTTGAGTTCAATCTTGTTGATGAACGTGGCGTCCTTGTTGAAGCGCAGCAGGTAGGCGTCTTCGTGACTGACCAGCGTGACGGCCGAGCGGTAGTTGGCGCGGATGACGAAGAACAGTCCAAAGACAAGACCGATACCAATACCCACCAGAAGGTCTGTCGCCACGATGGCCACCACCGTAACGACAAAAGGAGCAAATTGCGCATAGCCCTGGGCATACATCGCTTTGAACAGTTCCGGTTTGGCCAGCTTGTAGCCCACGAGCAGGAGAATGGCCGCCAGAGAAGCAATGGGAATCCGGTTGAGCAGCCCTGGAATCAGAAACACGGCAAACAACAGCAGGAGGCCGTGGATGAAAGCTGACATGCGGGTTCGTCCACCGGCGTAAATGTTGGCCGTGGTGCGGACGATGACCGACGTGAGCGGCAGACCGCCAATCAGCCCGCTCACCATGTTGCCCACGCCCTGCGCAAACAGTTCCCGGTTGGGCTGGGAAATCCGCTTGAAGGGGTCCATTTTGTCGCTTGCCTCAACGCACAACAGCGTTTCGAGACTGGCAACAACGGCCAAGGTCAGGGCCAACTTGATGATCTCGGCACGTTGCAGTGCCTGTACATCCGGGAAGGTGAACTGGGCGATGAAGCTCTGGAGGTCAGTTGCCACCGGCAGGGCCACCAGGTGCGCTTCCTCAGCGCGGAGATAAAGCTGGCTTCCACTCCAGCGCAGTGTCTCATTGATGAGCAGACCCAACACGACCACCACCAGCGGGCCGGGAAGCAAAATCAGCCATGGAATCTGCTTGAGCCGGGGATGCTCCCAGACCAGGAGAACCACCAGAGACAGCAGGGTAATCCCGACGGCCGTCGGCTGGGCGCTGAAGATGCCGGCAATGATGGCGCCGATAGTTGAGCTTTCCTCGAAATTGAGAAAGCTGAGGGTATCGGTGAAGGTAAAGTCCTGGTCGCGTCCCAGAGCATGGGGAATCTGCTTGAGGATGATGACGATCCCAATGCCGGCCAGCATGCCTTTGATGACGCAGTTCGGAATGTAATCCGCCAACCCACCGCCGCGTATCAGGGCAAAGACAATCTGAAACAGTCCGGCCAGCACGACCGCCGCCAGAAACGCGCGAAAGTCGCCAGCAGTGGCAATCCCCTGCGCCACAATCACGGCCAGCCCGGCCGCCGGGCCGCTCACCGACAGGGCTGAGCCCGAAAGCGGAGCGATGATGATCCCCCCGACGATGCCGGCAATGATGCCGGAAAACAGAGGCGCATTGGACGCCAGGGCAATCCCCAGACAGAGGGGCAGGGCCACGAGAAAGACCACCACTCCGGCCGGGAAGTCATAGCGGAGGTTGGCGCGGATGCCGGGATCGAGGCGCTGAGGGACAGACTCCTGTGCGTTCATGGCACAATCTTTCGGAGCAGAAGCCGCACGCGCCCACCATCCCGGACGCTTCAGACCTGCTCCCGTAAACGGAGGATTTCAGCTTGCAGCCGTGGAATCTGCGGCAGGCTGCGGGTTTCACTCTGGGCCGCGACGGCGCGCTGGACGTGCCAGTAGGAAAGTCCCAGCTTCGAGACATTGCGGAGGAAAGCGCGGCGCGCCGCAAACTTCCCCTGAAGCGGCCACAGAGTACGGCGGATGGTGGAGGTGGCAATAGCCAACTGTTCCGGCGTGATGAGACCGCGGGCAACCTCGACGGACAGCATCTCGCGGAGAATCTTTCCCTCGCGCCGCGCAACATAAACGAGAAAGGCGATAAAGGCCAGGAAGAAGGGCACTTCAAACAAGGCGTAGCCAATGAGAAAGCCAGCGCCTAAAAAGGTAGCCATGCCATTCCAGACCATGTGCAGGATGACCGCCAGGATGTAGCCACCGAGCGGCGCCAGAATGCGCACGGCAAGATTATGGGACTCCCGCGCCAGACCACACCCGATGCCGGTCATTGCCGTGAAGGTCACGTGGGCAAAGGGAGACATGATGCCCCGCATGATAAAGACGATCAGCAGTCCCTCCAGCCCACCACCGAGCAGGCTCCGCCCGTAGTAGAGGATGTTCTCCACCGTGGCAAAGCCAAGGGCAATGAAGCTGCCATAGACCACCCCATCCACGATGTCGTCAAACTCCCGGCGGAGAAACAGCAACAGGAGCAGCAGCCCCAGTCCCTTCGCCCCCTCTTCCACAATGGGCGCCGAAATCACACCCCCCACGATGTTCCCGGCAATTTCCCCCCCTACACTGAAAGCGATGGCTCCAAAGAGTGAGTTCAGGATGTAAGACACCACGACGGCCACCAAGCCCCCCCAGGCAAAGGACGCCGCCAGCGCCCAAACCGGTTCCGGGTCATAGCGGTCCAGCCACAGAAAGGGCAGCATGTAGAAAAATGCCGGGACAAACGCCACCACCGTGGCGATGACGGCGACGACAATCCCCAACTCGGACAGCATGATGAGGGCCACGATGAGGGTCAGCACCAGGCAGACGAGGATGCCCACCGCCGCGCCGATGTAGGCCCCCATCGGCGAAGCCTCGGATTCGGGAGCCAGGGACTTGCGCTCCGGGTTATACATTCCCAGACCACCAATCGTCTCCCGCAGGCGCGCCGTGCCTCCGTCAGCAGCCGCCGGATGACCGAAGGTGGACGCCCCCGGCGCAAAGGCCGCCGGGCTGGCTGCTGGCGCTTCCAAAGCAACCTGCAAACGAACGCCGGGGTTGCCCAGCTCGATGATGTCTCCCTGATTGAGGCGGGCGCGCTGAATCCGCTGGCCGTTGACGTATGTTCCGTTCGTACTCTGGTTGTCCACCACGTAGAATCCGTCCGGCTCGGCCTGAATCAGGCAGTGGCGGGACGACACCATGCTGTCCACGGCCGGATTGAACCGGATTCCGGCATCCGTCCCCCGCCCCAGAAGCAGCGCGCCATCATGCAGCCGATAGACTTGGCCGTTCAGGGAACCATTCAGAACAGACAGACAAAGTCGCATACTCCCCTCTCAGCCCCAGCGGAAGGACATGGGCATCAAGCCAGTCCAAAGGCAGCCAGCACTTCCCGGCTGTGATTTTCGACGTCAACCTTGTCGAATACCTTGATCAGAATGCCCTGCTCATCAATGAGAAAGGTCTTGCGGGCAAGGCCCATGAACTTTTTGCCCTGCCACTCCTGCTCGCCATACACGCCGTAGGCTTCTGAAACCGCATGGTTGGTATCGGCCAGCAGGGTAAAGGGAAGCTGGTACTTTTCGGCAAAGGCCCGGTGGGAGGCTTCGTCATCGAGCGACACGCCCAGCACGACGATCCCCTTCTCCCGGTAGTCGGCATAGGCGTCGCGGAAGCTACAGGCTTCCTTGGTGCAGCCTGGCGTGTCGTCCTTCGGATAGAAGTACAAGACGACCTTTTGACCACGGAACTGTTCGAGACTCACGGGGTTGCCGTGCATATCCGGTGCGGTGAAGGTCGGCGCCGGAGAACCTGTTTCAGGCATACTCACCTCTCAGTGTTGGCAGGAATACGAAACACGGGCAGACTAGACCAAATTCCATCGGTCAAACAATGTTCTTCCTCAGTGGCTTGCCAGAGCGTTGGTATCCTGCTGTTCAGCCAAGAGTAAACGCGATATAGTGGGGGCAGGTTGGCCAGCGGCAACGATTTGCGGTGTGTCTGCGGACATCACTGGCCAGCCCATATCAACGTTGGCTCGTATTGACTTTGGTTTGAAGATTGGATTTGCGACCGGTTCGCCACAAGCATTCCACTTGTGTTTTCAGACGTTGGTCCGCACACGCAACGTCACTCCCGATAGACCGCCATGCCACAAGACCACCCGAACAACAACGTCATGCTTGCGCCGACGGCAACCGAGCTGGACCTCGCCACGCCAACCGTTCAGGACCGCATGCGCCGGCGTGGGAGCTATCAGTACACCCTGCCGCAGGAAGATGCCGGACAGCCAATCCGGCAGGCGTTCCTGACGATTCTGCGGTACAAGTTTACGGTCATTCTCTGTGTCGTGCTGACGATGACCGTCACCGGGCTGGCGCTTTCGCGCATGCAGCCCATTTACGAGGCGTCCAGCCACATCGAGATTGCCCCGGAAAAAGAGTTTTCCTCAACCGGGCGCATTGCCTTTATGCCCTACTCGGTGGACCCGGATTACCTCAACACGCAGATTCGGAAGATTTCGAGTCCGTCACTGCTTGTTGAAGTCGTCAAGATTCTCAAACTCGACCGCGACCCAAAGTTTCTGGCCACGGGACCCACCACGCTCAGCGCGGCGCTGATGGACATCATCCGCTCTCCCCGTGGGGCGCGCACACCACCGCCGAGTGAAACGAAATCCGGGGAACTGCCGGAGGCCAGCCCGACACCCGATGCCGGTAAGGCTGAAGCTGGCAACGCTGAAGACGAGCTTCAGCGTTATGCGCCGCAGATTGGGCGGCTGGCCAGTGGACTGCAGGCTTACGGCATTCCCCGCACACGCCTCGTCCGCATTACCTTCCAGCACCACGACCCGGAAACAACCAAGGCGGTGGTCAACACCGTGGCCGAGGTCTTCGCCCGCCGCAATGTTTCCGACCGCCTCCAGCAGGGGAGCAGCCAGAAGGAGTTTCTGTCCTCGACGGCCGCGCGCCTTCAGCAGGAAATTCTCGAAGAGGAGCGAAAACTGACGGAGTACCTGCGCACACGGAAAATTGTCTCCCTCAAACCGGAAGACAACCCGGAAGTAGCCCGGCTGACCGGACTCAACCAGGCCCTGCTTGAAGCTGAAAAAGAGCGCCTGCGCGCCGAAGAACGTTACCAGGCCAGCCTGAGCCAACCTGTTGACTCCCTCGACGAAATGCAATCGGACCCGGAGTTGCAGAAGCTGCGCGGCAAAATCTCCGAATTGAAACAGCGCCGTCTCGAGCTGCTCGGAACCTACACGGAACTACACCCCGATGTGGTGCAGATTGATCAGGTGCTGGCCCAGGCCGAAAACGAACTCAAGGAAGCGAAAGCGAACACGCTGGTTCGCATCAAAACGGCCTACGAAAACGCCAAGCGACGCGAAGAAGAACTGCGTGCGCGGGTTGAAAAACAGCGCAACGAGGTCGTCACCCAGAACGGCGACGGCGTCATGCAGCGCATGATGCAGGACAACATTGACAACAAAAAGAAGATGCTCCAGGCGTTGCAGGCAACCACCAAGGATACCGAAATCAACCTGCGCATGGACCTCAACAACATCACAGTCGCGGACCGCGCCGGCACTCCTGGCGCGCCCATCAGCCCACGGGTGAGCTACACCCTCAGCGTTGCCTTTTTCCTCTCCCTTTTTGGCGGTGTCGGTCTTGCTTTTGCGCGGGAATATCTCAACACCCGTATCAAGTCGGTCGAGGACGTGGATCGGCTGCTGAACCTCCCGACGCTGGGGCTGATTCCCCAGGTTTCGCCCAAAGAACTCAGCAAAAGCAGCGGGTATTACAGCTATGGCGGCGAAACCAGGGCGCTGGCCAAACTGGCCGATGGACGCCCGCTGCCGGCCGATTTCAACATCGGTCTCAGCGCCTTTGCCCTCTCGGCTTCGCCGATTGGGGAAGCCTACCGCCAGCTTCGGACTTCCATCCTGCTTTCTTCATCCGAGGATGTCCGCAACCGCATCATTCTCATCACCAGCAGCCAGCCAGGTGAAGGCAAAACGACAACTTCGTTCAACACCGCCATCTCGCTGGCCCAAACCGGGGCCTCGGTCCTGCTCATTGACTGCGATCTGCGGCGTCCGCAACTCCAGAAGCTGTTTGACAGCTACGGACAGGAACGCACTTTCCAGCCGGGGCTGTCCCGGTATCTCTCCGGGCAGTGCAAAATTGGCGAAATTTTCACGCCTTCCCCGATTCCCTACCTGACGCTCATTACCTGCGGGCAGATGCCGCCCAACCCGGCCGAACTGCTTGGCTCCCAACGCATGCGGTCGCTGCTGGCGTATGCCGTCGAAAAGTTCGACTACGTCATTCTGGACACGCCGCCCATGCTCTCCTTTGCCGACGCCACAATTCTCGCGGCGATGGCCGACAGCGTCATTCTGGTGGTCAACTGCCAACGCTCGAAACGGGAGATTGTGAAACGCACCTGCCGGAAGCTGGATGAAACGAACACCCGCGTCCTGGGCGTGGTTCTCAACGGGATGACCCAGGAACAATCCAGCTACTACGGCTATGACTATTACGGCTACAGTTCCTACTACCGCTACAGTCAGGCAGCAGGTGTCAATGGGGATGGCAAGGCGGGCGGCCCCAAACCGCCTCCATCGGCATCCGAGGTCTTTGAGCAGCTCAAGGTAACCTTGGATGAGCAGGGGGCGGCGGACAACCGCGTGCCGCCGGCTTCCAATGCGTCACCAGCCGGTAATTCGTCCAACAATGGGCACAAGGCCGGATAAGCAGAGGTATCCGGTCATCCCCACCCGGCATCCTGGTCAACGTGGCTTCCCGGCGGTTTTCAGCCTGTCGGCACTGGCCTATCTGGGAACACTCCCCTGGCTGCCGTATCCGGGCAGCTTTCTTCTGAAGGCCCTGCCGGTGCTGGTCGCGGCCGGGTGGCTGCTGCATACCGCCCGGTCCACCGGCGGGCGGCGCGCTGGCTACGGGCTGCTCTGGTCGGCGCTCGGCGATATGGCGCTGGCCCTGGATGACCGGTTCTTTCTGGTCGGGCTGACAGCGTTTCTCATCGCGCACCTGTGCTACATAGCGGCTTTTGTGCCGGAGGCGCAGCTTCAGCGCGCCCGGTTGTTCCGGGCAGGCGGCGTGGCAGCCTACGGGGTGACGCTGGGCGCGGTTCTGGGACAGGCCACCAACTGGCAGCCTCCCATTCTGCTCTACGCTGTTGTTTTGACCAGTATGGGTGTCACGGCGGCGCTGCGCCGGGGAAGCCGGCTTGTGTTTCCGGGAGCGTTGGCCTTTATGGTCTCGGACAGTCTCCTGGCCTGGAACCGTTTCCTGACGCCCCTGCCGCTGGCCCATCTCTGGGTCATGCTGACCTACTATCTGGCACAGGGCCTCATCACTGGTGGTATGCTGGATGACCAGATGTTGAAAGGGAGCCAAGGATACCCGGACTCATGACCGCGTCTGCCACTGACGGCATCAAACTCGTCGCTTCCAATCGGGAAGCCTACTTTGACTATTTCATCCGCGAGACGTATGAAGCGGGACTCGAACTCGTCGGCACGGAGGTCAAGGCCCTGCGCGAAGGCCGGGTCAATCTCAAAGAGGCCTATGTCGTCATCCGGGACGGTGAAGCCTGGCTGATGGAAGCGCACATCAGTCCATATTCACACGGCAACCGGTACAACCACGATCCCCGGCGCACCCGGCGGCTGCTGCTCCACAAACGCGAAATTGCCAAACTGGCGGCAGCCACTCAGGAACGTGGATTGACGGTCGTCCCAACCAGGCTGTATTTCAAGCGCGGACGCGCCAAAGTCGAAGTTGCCATTGCCAAAGGCAAGAAAACCTATGACAAGCGCGAAACCGAACGTCGCCGCGACCTTGAGCGTGAAACGCGCGCGGCACTCAAGTCACGCAGCTAAGCCCCCACACAGTACGCCCCCGGACTTCACTTCCTTCGATTCAAGCCTGCTATGACCATCCACCGTGTTCTCGTCTGTGGCAACCTGGCCGAAGACGGTCTCAGCATTTTGCGCCAGACACCCAACATTGCCCTCGATGTCAAGCCGGAACTCAAAGAAGACGAACTGGCCGAACTCATTGCCCCCTACCATGCGCTTATTGTGCGCAGCGATACCCGTCCGACGGCCAAAGTCATCGCGGCGGCGGACAACCTCAAGGTCATCGGGCGGGCCGGCACCGGTGTGGACAACATTGATGTCGAGGCCGCGACCAAGCGCGGCATTGTGGTGATGAACACTCCCGGCGGTAACAGCGTCACCACCGCCGAACACACCTTTGCCCTGCTGATGGCTACAGCCCGGCACATTGCCCAGGGCACGATGAGCCTCAAGCAGGGCCGCTGGGAACGGAAGAAGCTCGTCGGCGTCGAACTGTCTGGCAAAACCCTGGGGATCGTTGGGATCGGACGCATCGGCAGCCTCGTGGCCCAGCGCGCGGCGGCCTTCGGCATGCACACGGTTGGCTATGATCCTTACCTGACGCGGGAAGCCGCAGCCAAGTTGGGTATCGAACTCGTCGCGCTCGATACCCTGTTTGCGCGCGCCGATTTCATCACCCTGCACGTCCCGCTGACGGATGAAACCCGGCATATCATCAATGCCGACGCCTTCCGCAAGATGAAACGTGGCGTCCGGCTCATCAACTGCGCCCGTGGTGGACTGGTGGATGAGACCGCCCTTGCCGCCGCCCTGCAGGACGGCACGGTAGCCGCTGCCGCGCTCGATGTCTTCGAGGAAGAACCGCCGCCGCCCGATCATCCGCTTCTGGCACTGCCCAACCTCACCTGCACCCCCCACCTTGGAGCTTCAACAACGGAAGCGCAGGTGAGTGTGGCCGTTTCGATTGCCAGACAAATCGTGGACTTTCTTGAAACCGGCGCCATTTTTGGCGCCGTCAATGCGCCTTCGGTAAGCGCCGAGATCATGGCTGAACTGCGGCCTTACGTGGACCTCGGCATCAAACTTGGCATGTTTCAGGGGCAGGCCTTCGGCAGTCACGTACGCCGTCTGGTCATTGAATACAGTGGCAAGGTCGCCGACCTGGACGTGCGTCCCATCACCCAGGCGATTCTGGTCGGGCTGCTTTCAGGGACGAGCAATCGGGTCAACTTCGTCAATGCGGCGCTCATTGCCGAAGAACGCGGCATGGTCGTCTCGGAAACCAAAAATCGCGTCGCCAAGGACTTTGCCAGCCTTATCGCCCTCTGGGCGGAGACTGACCAGGGGGAAAGCGATGTGGCCGGCGCCATTTTCCGTGAGTCCGATCTGCGGATCGTACGGGTCAACGGCTTTCCCATCGAAGCCATCCCGAAAGGGCACATGCTGCTGTGTGCCAACCGGGACCAGCCCGGCGTGCTGGGGCGGATTTGTTCCACACTCGGCGATGGCGGCGTCAACATTGCCCGGCTCTACCTTGGACGCAAGGAAATCGGCGGGACGGCCATTTCCCTCATCCAGGTGGATTCACCCGTACCTGATGAAGTCATGGCCAAGCTGCACGAGATTCCGGCGGTTCTCAAGGCACGGTGTATTCACCTGTAGCGATGTGGCGCAGGTCACACGGACTGTTCATCTCAACTGGACTAAAGCTCTTCCAGACGGGTGAGCAGCGTGGCGGCCCAGGCCAGTGTGGCGGCGCGTTCCTGTGGGTTCAGGTTGTCCCAGGCAGCGTACATCATGCGCATGCGCTGGTTTGGAAACAGCTTTGCGCGGTGTCGGTCGAGAAAGTCCCAGTACAGGCTGTTGAACGGACAGGCCCCTTCCCCGTGCCGCTGCTTCGGGTTGTAGGCACAGCCCTGGCAGTAATCGCTCATGCGGTTGATGTAGGCAGCACTGGCCACGTAAGGCTTGGTGGCCAGAAAGCCACCGTCGGCGTACAGTGACATGCCCAGCACGTTGGGCAGTGTGACCCACTCATAGGCGTCTATGTACGCCAACCAGAACCACTCGTTGACTGCCTGTGGCAGCACTCCGGCCAGCAGCGCAAAGTTGCCCAGCACCATAAGGCGCTGAATGTGGTGCGTGTGTCCGGTCTGCTGAAGTTGGGTGATGGTTTCCCGGAGACACTGCATCCGCGTCTCGCCATCCCAGTAGTAGTGCGGCAGTGGACGGGTGTCGCCAAAGAAGTTGGCCTGGGCCATTTCCGGCATGCGTAGCCAGTAGATTTGATAGATGAACTCCCGCCAGCCGATGAACTGCCGGATGACGCCTTCCACGGAGTTGAGCCGGGCTTTTCCGGCACGGTACGCCTGCTCGGCCTGCCTGGCCGCTACCAGCGGATCAAGCAGGCCGACATTGACATAAGGTGATACCAGAGTGTGGTACAGCGCAGCCTGCCCGCGCACCATGGCATCTTCATAGGGGCCAAAAAGATCAAGCCGGTGTTCGATGAAATCCTGGTAGGCATCTTCGGCCTCGGCGCGGGTCGTGGCCCAGTGGAAGGGTTCGATGACGCCGTAACCATCGGGGAAATCCCGTCGTACCCAGTCCATCACCTCACGGGTGATGGCATCCGGGGCATAGCGGGGCAGAGGCGGGAACCGATGGTCCGGCGGTGGCACCTGGCGATTTTCCCGGTCATAGTTCCACGTGCCGCCCGTCGGTTCGCCGTCCGGTTCCATCAGCAACCCCGTCATCTGCCGCATGCGCCGGTAGAAGTTTTCCAGAACGAGCGTTTTCTTTCCCTGCGCCCGGGCGGCAAACGATGCCCGGTCGCTGATGAACATGGTCGTCGGCAGGATGTCAAGTGACAGTCCATGCGCAGCAACAAGACGTTTCAGGAGTTCGGCAACACCGTATTCGTTGGGTTCCATAAGCCAGATGCGGCTTGGACGGTGCTGGCGGAGATGGGCCACGAGACCGGCTTCAAAATCGGGCTGTTCACGGTAGTAGTCCACGGTCCAGCCCATGGCGCGCAGTTCTTCGGCGTAGTGCCGCATGGCTGAAAAGAGAAAGACGAGCTTCTGCTTGTGGTAGCGCACCCGTCGTGCATGGGCGGCTGACTCAATCATCAGCACCCTGACCGTGGAGTGTTCCACCCGTTCAAAAGCCGGATGGAGACGTACCAACTGATCGCCCAGAATCCAGATGGTTTCCATACCTGACCTACCCGCCTGAACACAGGCTTGACTTTCCTGTGCCCGGATTGGACGCTGGAAGGGAGGTGTGTATTTCAAACCGTTTGAGCCGTGGAGTGCAAACCCCGATGCCATCTTCATACGCGACGGCGCAGGATCGCATTCGCCACTACTTCGATACCGTTGGCTTTGAAAAATGGCAGCGATTTGCGCGTGGTGAAGCGCAAAACCGGATTCAGGCGAGCATTGTTGCCGGCCGTGAAAAAACCATGGCCACGATTCTGGCGTGGGGCGGCCACTGGCAGGGGCGGACCGTCCTCGATGCGGGCTGTGGCACCGGCGCTTTTGCCCGTCGCCTCGTAGATGCCGGCGCGTGCGTCACGGGTGTGGACATTTCAGCCCGTGAAATCCAGGCCGCTCGTGAACGGGTTCCGGAAGCCACGTTTTATGAAGCCGATTTTTACGGCGTCGCCGAGGTCTTTGACACCATCGTGTGCCTGGACAGCCTGATTTACTACGAGGAAGATGATCTGGTGCAACTTCTGCGGCATCTGGGCACCCACACCCGCGAGGCACTCTACTTCACCTTCACGCCCAGCACGTCCTTCTTTGAAGTGATGCATGCCGTCGGGAAGCTCTTTCCCAAAGGCAACACCTCCCCGGCCATTGCCCAGATCAAGGCCAGGCGGCTTTATTCGCGCCTGGCGCAGGAAACGCCGCTGCGGATGTACCGCGCCGTCCATATCAGCTCCAGTTTTTACCAGACCACTCTGGTTGAATTGCGCCGATGACCTTCCGTGCCAGTGAGCCACTGGCGGGCGCGAGCCGGGACAATAAAACCGGCGTTCCCTGGAAGGATTGACCGGGAAACGCCGGTTGACATGTTTGCGCTCCGGCGGGAGCATCAGGGCGTGGCCTGCACCATGCTGCGCCGCGCTTCCTCAATGGCCGCCTTGGCGTCTCTGACGATTTTCAGGGCGTTTGGCTCACTGGGTATCGTCGCATCGAGCAGGATGAAGCGGCTGCTGTACGTCCGCTTGCCGTCGCCGGTCACATAGGCCCGCAGTTCTCCGAGCGCCTTGGTTTCATAGTTGTTGACGACCACGGCCGTATTTCCCACGGTCTCCAGCGTGAGCAGTGAAGGCTGCGTGTGGCCAACAATCATGACATCTATCCCTTCGAGTTCCGTCGCCAGCGTCTTGGCCTGGTCGAGGGGCAGGTAGGCCAGCACAACCACCACATCCGCCTGCTTTTTCAGCTCCGGGAGCACTTCCTTGAGCGCCGTGGCGGGGTCACGCCAGACATAGCCGGTGCCTTCGCTGGGCGCCTGCTCACACACCCCGGTGATGCCAATCCGCAGCTTGTGGTTCTTTGGAATGTGCGGTGATTTCACTTCCTTGATGACAAAGCGTGGCAGGGCGATGTGCGTCTTCTCGTTTACGGCCGGTGTGGCATTGGCCGAAACGTAGGCTTTCAGCACGGGAAAATCTGCGGCCGCCTGCTTGGCAGCCTGGGTGGTGAAATACTGGTGCAGCACCCGCAGGTCCTGATAGGTCAGGTTGACCGCGTCGAAGGGATAGGCGCTGTACCCGCGCAGGGCATAGTCGTTCTGCACGAGGACATCCTTGAAGGGGGGGTTGAGCAACACCCCCTGGTCGTTGAAGATGGCCCCGACAGAGAGTTCCAGCAGCGGGGTCTCGGCAAAGTTTGTGCGGAACGCCTGCGCCATGGTCACGCGGCGGTGGAGTCCGCCGCTGGGATTGGCCGGGCAGCCACAGGTATCCAGATTGGCGTGCATTTCGCCGGAAAAGTGAATGGCGAAGGCGGCCTTGTCGTCCGTTCCCAGCGCATGCGCTGGCACGGAGAGCGTCTGTGCCACGGCGGACCACCACAGCGTGCTGCTGCTCAGGAGCCAGGCCAAACCAACCGCCACCAATAACCCACGGTTTCGCATAACCATCAACCTCAGAGAAAATCTCGAAATCCCTTCCCGGTTTCCGCACCGCTTCCAAAGCCGTCCGGTTATCGGGACTGCGTTTCCATGCCATCCCAGATACCACCGGCTCAAGCCATGGCTTCCACCGGCACTGCCCACGTCTGGGGCTTCAGGGATGCCGGATGGACTACGGGGCGTTGTTTGTCAAGCCCTCAATGGTTTGTTCAACGGTGCGCTGGAGCTCGTCAACCGGACGGGCGCCCGGAGACGACGGCTTGTTACCGGGTGCTTTCATCTCGCGGAGCGGTGCCGGCAACGTGTCGAGCCACTGCGAGATGGCCTGCACTTCCTTTCCAATATCACTCACAGAAGGATCATCCGGCCTGGGCTGCTGCCGGCGGTGCCGCTTCAGGGCTTCTTTGAGCGCGGCCAGTTGTTCGCACTTCTTCTTACAGTTTTGACGTTCAGCGTCATGGCCCGGGATTTGGCCAAGCCGGCGTTCGACATTCGCGGCCTGCCGTTCGATCTGCTCCAGTTTTTTCTCGACCTCATCCAGCAGCACACCATCGGCCCGTCCAATGCCACTGCCGCCGTCCGATTCGGCTGGCGGTGGGGCCGGCGGGGGCGTCTCCGGCGTGGATGAGGGCAAGCCAATCGGGGCCAGCGCCGGATTCGGACGTGGCTCCATCCCACCGGTACGCTCCCGCTCGGCCCGCGACTGCAAGACCCAAATCATGGCCGCAAGGCCGGACAAGACGATCAGGCCCACGGCGGCCAGCGCCAAAAGAACAAAGAGCTTGCCCCCTTTTGAGAGGCTCTCGCGTGATGGCGTCGCCGGCGGGCCGGGCGTCTCCACCGCCGAGGGCGGCAAAGCCGGCAACTGGTCGGCCGAGGTGCTGGCCGCGAGGTTGGTGGTCGCATTCGCCGGCGTGGGGCGGCTGTTCTGGGTCGTAACGGTAAAATTGGAAAGCGTCGGCTGCCCGCCAAGCAGGTCGGAAGTCACCCGGCCAGCCCCCACCGGCATCACGTTCTCTCCTGATGGTGTGGACGCCAGGAGTTGTGTGGCGCGGGACTCCGAGATGGTGTCGGGATCATCTACGGTAAAAAGCCGTGCAATCACCACCGTGATGTTATCTTCACCGCCCCGGTCATTGGCCAGCTTGACCAGCCCTTCAGCCGCGGCTTCGAGCGAACTGGAGATAGTGACATAACTCAACAGCTCGTGATCTTCGACCTTGTTGGAAAGACCATCACTGCACAGCAAAAAGAGGTCATTCGGCTGAATGACCTCCGTCGTGATGTCGGTATTGACAACCCGCTGAGTGCCAAGCGCCTGCAAAATGACATTGTTCGGGACATTGACCACCTGCATGCCAGCCTTTCTGGCGGCATTGGCCCAGGATTGGTCTTCGGTAAGCTGCCGGATTGTGCCTCCACGGATGAGATACGCCCGCGAATCCCCGACCTGTGAGACGGTGGCCTCCTGCCCGCACAGGTGGACGGCCGTCAGCGTCGCCCCCAGCCCACGGATGGCACTTTCATTCTGTGACCGCTCCCAGATGGCGGCGTTGGCGCTATCAGCCGCTTTTCGCATGGCCTCGCGTGAGGGGACACCAGCCGCCATCTGCTGCAACATTTCACGGGCGACAATGGCAACGGCCATTTCGCTGGCGACTTCCCCTGCCGCAGCGCCCCCCATGCCATCACTCACAATCAGCAGGGTGCCCAGTTTGCCCAGCCGGTGCTGCGCCACTTCAGGTGACAGGGACGAATCACGGCCCGCCAAACCAAGCCGCTGGGTGGTCAAATCAACCACCTGAAGATTGTCTTCGTTTCCAGTCCGCCGCATGCCAATATCCGTGCGCACTGAAATCGAGACCCACGTTTCTGTCCGACTGGATACAGAAGCCGTCACCCATCCCTCACAAGGCTGAAAAGTTCTGGAGGTTTTTCAGCCCTCCGATGTCGCACCCCGTGGTGCGCTGTCTCCGGGCTGCTGCCCCCGCTATGCCTCAAAGCGAAACAACTGTTTGCCAATCAGCACAATGTCGCCTGATTTGAGCGTCACCGGGCCGTCTATTTTCTTGAACGTGCCGTTGCGCGAGTTGTCATCCTGGAGAATGAATTCATCACCCCGCCGAATGATACGGGCGTGCCGCCCGGACATGTAACCGTCATGCGGAAACCGGATGTCGCCCGAGTTGCGGCCAATCGTCAGTTCATCCCCCTTGATTTCATAGACTTCCCCATCTCCGCCCCCTTCCTGAATGAGGCACAGGCGGGCGACCCGCGTCGGTGGGCGTTCCGACGTGCGAACGATGGTCTTCATCAGTGGAGAGGGCAGAGGCGCTCCACAGCCGGCACAGAAGCTGCTGGTTGCCGGATTGACTTTGCCGCACTGGTCACAGATGACCGTCTCAGCCGCGCCATCGGCTGCCGGGGAGCGTGACATCACCGTGGGTGGCACCGGCGGCATGGCAGGCTGCGCCACGACTGTCGGTGGAACCGGCGGGGCAGGCTGCGCCACCACGGTCGGCGGAACCACCGGCTGGGCGATGACCGTTGGCGGGACCGGCGGCGGGACCGGCTGTGCCACCACGGTTGGCGGAACCGCCGGCTGGGCGACGACTGTTGGCGGGACGACCGGCGGAACCACGACCGTCGGTGGAATGTCAACCGGACGCCCACCCTGCCCGCCGCCGCCGGGAGGAGCCGAGCGTGCGACGGAAGCCGGCTCGGATTTCAACGGAGAGCCGCACTGCTGGCAATACAGCCAATCCGCAGCATTCGATGCGCCACACACAGAGCAGGTTATTTCGCCCGTATTGTTGGATGTCATGCTCGTCTCACAAGATCAGAATATCTCAGCCAGGCGGTGTCAAATGGAGAAACCTGACGGATAGATCGGTGATATGATACACCACTTCAGCACGCTATGCCCTCTCCCCAAGGGCAGGTTGCTCTGAATCTGTCCGTGGGACGTAAATATACATACGCTCAAATCGGCAAAACAAGCCGAAAGATGGCAGTGAATCCGGGAGACAAATCGCCCTTTGACCCGATTGCCCCCTGCGGATACGCACGCTCCTCACACGTGACCCCGGCTGTACCCTTATGACGACCCTTTTTGATGAACTGACCTGGCGGCAACTGGTTCAGGACTACACACCTGATCTTCCCCAGCACATGGCGGAGCGGCAACCGCTCACCGTCTATGCCGGATTTGACCCGACGGCGCCCAGCCTGCACGTCGGCAATCTCCTGCCACTTCTGACCCTGGTGCGCTTTCAGCGCGCCGGCCACCGCCCCATAGCGCTGGCCGGCGGTGGCACAGGTCTCATCGGCGACCCCAGCGGCAAGGCTGCCGAACGCCCGCTTCTGGATACAGACACCCTTGCGGCCAACGTGCAGGCCATTGAGCGCCTTCTGTCCCGGTTCCTTGACTTCTCCGGCGCCAATGCCGCCTGCCTCGTCAACAACCTGGAATGGCTCGGCCACCTGCCGCTGCTGACGTTTCTCCGCGAAACCGGCAAGCATTTCTCCATCAACATGATGCTGGGCAAGGAATCCGTCCGGCGCCGGCTGGAGACCGGAATTTCCTACACCGAATTCAGCTACATGCTGCTTCAGGCACGCGACTATCTCGAACTGTACGACCGCTACGACTGCACCCTGCAAATCGGCGGCAGCGACCAGTGGGGCAACATCACGGCCGGCATTGAACTCATCCGTCGCCTGCGCGGAAGCAGCGTCCACGGGCTGACCATCCCCCTGATCACCAAAGCCGACGGCACGAAGTTCGGCAAAACCGAACAGGGCGCCGTGTGGCTGACCGATGACCGCACCTCTCCGTATGAGTTTTATCAGTTCTGGTTCAACACCGAAGATGCCAGTGTCATCAACTACCTGAAAGCCTTCACGTTTCTGTCGGCCGGGGAGATAGCCGACCTGGAAGCGTCCGTGGCGACAGCGCCGGAAAAACGGGGAGCCCAACGTTCGCTGGCGGCGGCCGTCACGGAATTCGTCCACGGGCCCACGGGCCTGCGGACGGCGCTGGCGGCCACGAACATCCTGTTCGGCGGGGCCCCCATCACGGACATTGATGCGGACACCCTGCTTGCCGTCTTTCACGATGCGCCTTCAACCGAGGTCCCGGCGGCACTGTTTGCCGACGACGGCGCAGTGCCGTCCGATCTGGCCATAGCGGCCCGGCTGGTGGGCTCGAAAAGTGAAGCGCGCCGCCTCATCGAAGGGGGCGGACTGTACTTCAACAACCAGCGGGTCGAGTCCGTCCACAGCCGTATTACCCGCGAACGGCTGATTGGCGGGCAGTATGGCGTTCTGCGCAAAGGCGCGCGTACCTATCACCTGCTGCGGGTGGTGAATACACCGTGAATACACCGTAACCGGACACCGCGATGAACTCCCTGGAAGCTGTCATCCGTGACCGCATCGCCCGCCACGGCCCGTTGACCTTTCGTGACTTCATGGCCCTGGCGCTCTACGATCCGGCGCACGGTTATTACACCACCGCCAGTCAGCGCATCGGACGCGCTGGCGACTTCTACACCGCCAGCAGTATCGCGGGCCATTTTGGAAAACTGCTGGCGCGCCAGATACAGTCCATCTGGCAGGCCCTGGGGCAGCCGGCGGATTTCACGGTCGTCGAATGTGGCGCCGGCACGGGTGACCTGGCGGCTGACATCCTGACCGCGCTGGCGACGGATGCGCCCGACATCCTGCGTCACCTGCGCTATGTCATTGACGAGCACAGCCCCGCCATGCGGGCCGCCCAGGCGGCGCGGCTGGCGGCCTTCCTGGAACAGGTCAAGTGGCAGACGCTGGATGAGCTGTCATGCACCCCCATCACCGGACTGATCTTCTCGAACGAACTCGTGGATGCCCTGCCGGTTCACCTGCTCACCTGCCGCCGGGGGCAATATCTTGAAGGGCTGGTGTCGGTCAGCCAGGGTCAGCTCCGTCTCATCTGGGAGACGCCCACGCTTCCCCAGGACTTCGCAGCATACCTTGCCTTGGGCGAAATCCAGCCTGCTGAAGGTGAGCAGTGCGAAGTCGCGCTGGACGCGCTGGACTGGCTCACCAAGGCCGCTGCGGCCCTGGCGCGGGGCTATCTCATCACCATTGACTACGGCGATACCGGGTCACACCTGTCAGGGCGGCCGACGGGCACCATTCGCAGTTTCACATGCCATCGCGTCTCGGAAGACCTGCTGTCCAACCCCGGCCAGCAGGACCTCACGGCCGACGTCAACTTTTCGGCGCTGGTCAGCCATGGCGTCCGCCGGGGTTTGCGCTGCGTTCAGTTGACGCGGCAGGCCGACTATCTCATCCAGCTTGGGCTGCTTGACCTGCTCGCTGCGGCAACCCGCCCGGAGCACGGACGCGAAGCCCTCCAGGAACGTCTGGCACTCAAGCACTTTCTCGTGCCGGGCGGCTTTGGCGACCGGTTCAAGGTGCTCGTGCAGGCTAGGGGGGACAGACTGCCAACCGGCTTGCCGGTTCCCCGGTCAGCGTTTACAGGCGGGTGGAAAGCTCCCGCAGCAGTGGATGAATGACCAGTGTGCGCACTTCATCATCGAGGGTGTGTACCAGACAGTTGGCAGCCGCCAGGAACTGATAGAGTGCCTGGCTCGCTGGCGTGTCCGCGCCGCTCCTGAGAAGGTGAATGGCTTCATCAAAGGCCACGGGCGCGCGCCGCAGACATTCTCGCAACAGTGACACCATCACCGCCTGGCTGGCAGCAGGCAACAACATCTCAAAGTTGATGCGCAGATACGACGGCAGACCATAAGCCACCTGCAAGACAAGGTTGACAGCGGCAGCCTGTCCCTGCGTCCGCTCGACAATCAGCCCGCCTTCATCGGCGCTAACCTCATAGCGTGCCACTTGGGCGAAATAACCAACGACATCTTCCGGGTCAAAACGCAAATCCGACTCGGTGACATCGAGGCGTGTCACCCGGCTGCGCCCGGCGCGCTTGAAGAGCGGCACACGCTGTGTCGCAAGAATGAGCTGCATGGGCGGCGGCAACTCAGCCGCCACCTGCTCAATCAACTGGTTGATGGCCGGGGCATCGGCAACGTGCTCGAAGTTGTCCAGCACCAGGGTTTCGATACCCAACTCGCGCATGCTGCTCACCACAAGCTTGACAGCCGAACGAATGTCCTGAGTATCCAGAACCTGGTAGTCGGGCACGATTGGCAGGCGGTAGAGCGCCGCGCAAACGTTGGCTATGAAGGTATTCAGGGCAGCATCGGCAGCATCCAGTGCCAACCAGCCGACTTGTGCCCCGGAGCGATGCGTCACGGCACTCAGCAGGGTCGTCTTGCCGTACCCGGCCGGCGCCTCGATGACCACGAGGGGCGTATGGAAATGATTGGCCAGCAGGTTGTTCAGATAGGCCCGGTGGTAAGTCCGCGCGTGCGGCCGTACCGGTGACGACTTCGATTGCGGCGGAGACTCAATCACCATGAGCTGACTTCCAGCCACGCACACCCTGCCGACGCACGTCCGGCACGGTGAAACCAACCGGGTTACGGCCGTCTATTTGATGACCAACACCGGGCAGTGCGCCCGGTGCATGACGCGATCACACACGCTGCCGAGCAAAAACGAAGCAATTGGCCCACGCCCGCGACTCCCGATGACAATGACCTCGAACCCTTCGTTTTCCGCCACAGAAACGATGGTCGCGGAAGGAGCGCCGATTTCATAACGGGTGATGAAGGGCACACCAAGCGGTTTGAGGACTTCAGCCGTGCGCTCCAGAACCGCATTGGCGGATTCCCGCTGGAAACGCTCCACCTTTTCCGGGTCAATGCCCAGCTCGTAACCGGGCAGGCTGATGTAGGCCATTTCGTTGAAGGGCTCCATCACAAACAGCAGTGTGAGCGAACCGTTGGTTTTGCTGGCCAACTCGCCAGCGGCCCGGGCCGCTTTCAACGCCGTCTCAGAGCCATCCGTTGCCAACAGTATTTTCTCGAACATGCTTCCCCCTATCGGCCTGCAGCGTCCCTGACTGCCAGGGCCAGGTTTTCGTCAAGCGTCAGGATTTTTTGCCAAAGACTTTGTTCCACCAGCCTTCCAGCCAATTTTTGGAGGGGCGTGGGGGTTCCGATCCTTCATCTGTCAGTGAGCTGGATTGTCTGGCAAAGGCGGCTGAAAGCATTTCCTGTGTCTTTTGCTTATGGACGGATTGCATGTCCCGGAAAAAGTCCCCGGCCGTGGCATACCGCTGTTCAGGGTTGGCGTGGAGTGCCCTGGCAAACACACCATCCAGCCCGGTGGGCAGGGACGCAACATAGGTCGTGACCGATGGGGGAGGCTTCATCTTCAGCTCCAGCATCTTCCGCAGGTCGTCATGCTGCGCCGGGGGCTGTCCGGTCAGCAGTTCATACGCCATGACGGCCAGGCTGTAGAGGTCCGCCTGGGGCGTCAGGGTCATCCCCATGAGATGTTCGGGCGCCATGTAGAGGGGCGTCCCAAAGACCTGTCCGACGGCCGTCAACTGGGAAACCTGCTCGTCGGACTGGAGCAGCTTGACGATGCCGAAATCAAGAAGTTTGACAACCTGGCGGCCGTTGAGTTCCCCCACGAGCACATTGGCCGGCTTGAGATCACGGTGCAGAAGGTTTTTGCCGTGGGCCAGTTCGAGCGCGTCACACAGCGGCTCCAGAATAGCGAGGCATTCTTCGAGCGAGAGCTTCCCGACCCGGGACAACCGGGCTGCCAGGGTTTCCCCGGCGACATACTCCATGACCATGAAGAACAGCCCGTCGGGCGTCTTGCCAAAGTCCTGCACCCGGACGATGTTGGGGTGTGTAAGCTGGCCGCCAATCCTGGCCTCGCGCTGAAAACGTTTGACCAGCGAAGGATCGGAGGTCAGCGCCGGGGAAAGCACCTTGATCGCCACCGGGCTGCCCAGCGTCAGGTGGGTGGCCAGAAAGACAGCCCCCATCCCCCCACTTCCGATCATCTTCTCGACGCGGTAGTTGTCGTTGAGGGTTTGTCCGATGAGGGATTTGTAGAACTCCACCGTGCCCGACGTGGACATCATTCCCCTCCAACCCTGGGATCGGCCGCAACCCGGAAGCCCAGCCGATTGTTGGTAAAGTCCGGTTTCTGAGGAAAGCGGTAGGTGACACCTTCGTTTGGATTTTCACGGTCATCCCGGCCACGAAAGATACGCAGGGCCGGGTTTGGCGCAAACCCCTTCCCGCCGGGATAGACCGTCAGGCTGTCGGCCGTCCACTCCAGAAAACCAGCATCGAGCAAATCCCGGACGCCCTTGCGGTCACGCTGGCGCGCCAGGTATTCCCATTCAAACTCCTTGATGAGCCGGTAGCGCGTGCCGGTCTCCTGGGAAAGCCACCGGCAGTAGGCATCGGCGTCATCCCAGCTCACCCCGGTCACGGGCTTGTCCAGATCGCTTACCGGCGGCGACGGCCCGTTCCAGGTCGTGGGCGCACGATGCTTTGTCCGTTTGACGAACTCCGCATACTGTGCGTTGTTGACAAGCGTCTGCGCCACCCGAAAGGGCAAAACAGTCGTTTTGAACTCCGGGACGGAGAGTTTGTCGCCCCGGTTGGTGCCGAGCAATGTCTCGCCACCTGGAACGAGTACCATTTTGGGTTGCAGGTCGGCGGGCAGCGTCGTGGGTGAGGGGGAGGGCTTACCACTCAGCGCGGCGCTGATTTGCGGGTAGAAAAACCATCCGCCGCCCCCGGCCACGAGCAGCAGCAACCCAACGGCGATGGGCCACACGCCCACGGTGCGGGCTGGCGGCGACAGCGTTCCCAACTGGAGTGTGGGGAGTACCGGACTGCCCGACTTGGTGACCGGAGAAAAACCGGGTGTCGTCGAAAGGCCACCCGGCGGCGTGGTGCGGTCACGCAGTGCGGCTTCCAGGGTCAGGTTTTTTTCGAGCGCCTCCAGTTCGCGTTTCAGCTCCAGTGCCGAGGGTTGGCGCTCCTCCGGGAGCTTCGCCAGGCCCCGCCGGATGATGGCGTCGAGTTCGGCCGGAATGTCCGGCCGAAGCTGGGAGAGCGGCTTCGGCTCGGCGAGGATGACCGGCACGCTGGGCAGTGCCCCGGCCAGCATTTCGTAGAGCATGAGGTTGATGGCGAAAACGTCCGTGCGCGGATCAATCGGCTGCCCCAGGATTTGTTCCGGCGCCATGTATTTCGGCGTGCCGGGCGAGCCGATTCCCGGACTTTCGCGCGTGAGGGTTTCGTTTTTTTCCCCGCCTTCGGGGGCCAGTTTGGCAATGCCGAAATCCAGCACCCGCGCCATGGTTGTCCCATCAGGCAACGTCTGCAGGATGACGTTTTCCGGTTTCAGGTCACGGTGGACGATGCCCTGGGTGTGCGCCGTGTGGAGGCCGGCGCAGATTTGGCGCGTCACTTCGAGGGCGAACCCGATGGGCGCCGGTCCAAGTTCCCGGCAGCGTTCGCGCAAGGTCGTGCCCTCGATGAACTCCATGACGATGTAGGGCAACTGTTCCTCGCCCAGCGTCCCGAAATCCGTCACCATGACGATGTTGGGGTGGCTGATCCGGGCCAGCACTTCTGCCTCGCGCCGGAAGCGCGCCAGCCGGTGCTGACGCTCTTCGGCGTTACGGGCGACGTCGAACAGCATGACCTTCAGCGCAAAGGTCTTCTTCAGTTGAAGGTGGGTGACACGAAACACCTTGCCCATTCCGCCCTGCCCAAGCAGCGCATCAATCCGGTACTTTCCGTCAATCACAGCGCCGAGTTCGAGCAGACTCGCAGTTTCGACATTCATACGAAAACAACACACCCGTCGCAGCCATGCGGGCGGAAACGGACAGGAACGCTGAGCCAGTCCGGGATGTAACTTGTCGCTCTACGCCCCGCCAACTATATTGCACCTCGGCGTTGAAAGACAATGTTCGAGCAAAGATGCGGTATGCCTTACAAACCACGGGCCACGCCAGCCGTTGCCTCACTGTGCCTTCTTACCGTCACCACAGGCTACGAAACCTCTGGGTTCTGGCGCGTCCGGTGGAGTGACCAAAATCCATCCTCACTGCGGATTGACCCGACGGCAGAACGGTCACGGGCAACTCCGCTGCGGATTGACCCCACCATCAGCGCCCGCGCTTCGGCGCTGCGTGTTGTCCCCACCGAAATTGCCCAGAAACGTGGCATTCAGCAGGTTGGTGAGGCCCTGGCCCGCACCGAACAGCAGGTCATCACCCCTCCGAAGCGCCAGCCGACGCTCACGGAGCGCGCCGCCGCCCTGGCGGCCAAAGGCAGGTATCAGGAGGCCATCCCGCTCTACCAGCAGGCCCTGCAAGCCAACCCGAAAGCCACCGAGGCCCTTGCCGGCTGGGGACATGCCCTTCTGGAACTGGGACAGGAAGCGGACGCACGTGACAAGTTCCTGGCCGTTCTGGCCCTCAACCCCAGGGATGCAGCCGCACAGGTCAACCTTGGGGTGGCCTGCTATCGCGCTGGCGACATTGACCGTGCCATCCAGGCCTACCAGGCAGCGCTCACCATCTCCCCACGGCTGGCCAACGCCCACTTCAATCTGGGCATGGCGCAGTCGCACCGTGGCGATCTGGAAGCCGCCATCGCCAGCTACCAGACAGCCATCACGCTGCGCCCCCAGTTTCGTGAAGCCCGGAACAACCTGGGGCTGCTGTATGAGGCGCTGGGCGATCTGGACCGCGCCGAACAGGCCTTTCGGGCCGCCCTGGGCAAACCCGTGCCGGGCGAGCGGGAACCGGAAGGCGGCTACGCTCTGGCGCACTACAACCTAGGGCGGCTGTACGAGAAGCGGGCGGCGTACGATGCGGCCATCCGGGAGTTCCAGACGGCCGTCCGGCAGCAGCCAAACTTCCCGGAGGCCTACCTGAACCTGGGCAACGTCCGGTTGCTGCGCAGTCAGCTCAAGGGCACCCTGGAACTCGATGCCGCCATCGAGGCGTTTCGGAAAGCCATTGCTCTCCGTCAGGGACTCTACCCACTGGCGTATGAAAACCTGGCCATTGCACTCAGTTTCAAAGGTGACAAACCGGCGGCTCTGGCGGCCTACCGGACGGCTTTTGACCAGTATGAAGGTGCCTCGGCGGACACGTTCGAGAACCTGCTGACCACCCTGGCCGATGAAACTCAGTTTCTGATCGGAAACGAACTCACCCGGAGTGACAACCCCGGCAACCTGCGCCCGGTGAACCAGACAGCCACCAAGCCGGGCACGGACCGCCTGCTCGAACTGCTCGAACGGTACGCCGGGCTGCCAGAGGCGCTCAAGGAGCAGCCCGACGTGCGCTACTGCGCCGGGCGTGCGTACATTACCGTTGGAGAGGCCGAAGCGGCGCGCAACGAACTGCGGCGCGGTCTGGAACTGGCCGAGGGGCGGGACGCCAGCGCCAGAGAGCTGCTGCACGCTCTTGAGGCGACCATGGCGCCCCCTCCGTGAGCCGGAGCCACTCTTCGTCCGCCCTTTGACTCGCACACGGGTTGGCGCTAAAAGCTGTCAGCAACGGTGAAGGTTGATGTGCGCCACGGTCATAAGGTAGCCGTGGCCATTCGGTGCTCTCCCTTTCGGATTCACCACAACCACGCTGAACCCCAAGACCTTTTTCCTGTTCCTCAATGCAAAGCGACCATGCCAATCACGATGGAAACTGAAAAAGTGAGTCCCAGCCGTTCCGAAACCCTTTTTGAGCAAGCCCGCGCCGTGATTCCCGGCGGTGTCAACAGTCCTGTTCGGGCCTTTCGGGGCGTGGGTGGGACGCCGCTGTTCATTCGCTCGGCCCACGGCCCCTACATGACCGATGTGGATGGCAAACGTTACGTGGACTACATCGGCTCGTGGGGGCCCATGATTCTGGGACACGCACACCCGGAAGTCCTGGCGGCCATCCGCTCGGTCATCGAGCGCGGCACGTCGTTCGGCGCCCCGACGGAACTCGAAGTCGAAATCGCCGAACTCATCGTTTCCCTCGTGCCTTCCATCGAAAAGGTCCGCATGGTGAGCAGCGGGACGGAAGCCACCATGGCGGCCATCCGCGTGGCGCGCGGCTTTACGGGACGCCGCAAAATCGTCAAGTTCGTCGGTTGTTACCATGGTCACGGGGATGCTTTTCTGGTCAAAGCCGGCTCCGGCGTGGCGACGCTGGGGCTGCCGGACAGTCCGGGTGTACCGGCCGAGATTTCACAGCAGACCATTACGGTTCCTTACAACGACCTGGCGGCCGTCGAGGCGGCGTTTACGGCATATCCGAATGACATTGCGGCCGTCATCGTCGAGCCGGTCGTGGGCAACATGGGCTGCGTCCCCCCCCAACCGGGCTACTTGCAGGGGCTGCGTGACCTGACCCAAAAGCACGGCGCCGTTCTCATCTTCGATGAAGTGATGACCGGCTTCCGGCTGGCGCGCGGCGGCGCCCAGGAGCTTTATGGTGTCCTGCCGGATATGACCTGCCTGGGAAAAGTCATGGGCGGGGGCTTGCCGGCCGCAGCCTATGGCGGACGGGCCGACATCATGGACTGCGTTGCCCCGGCCGGCCCGGTCTATCAGGCGGGCACGCTGTCTGGCAACCCGGTTGCCATGACGGCCGGACTCACCACGCTGCGCCTGCTCCAGCAACCCGGCGTGTACGAAAAGCTTGACCGGCAGGCCAAAAAGGTTTCCGAAGGGCTGCTCCAGCTTATCCGCAAGGCGGGCTTTCCGGTGACGCTCAACCGGGTGGGCTCGATGTTCACGATCTTTTTCACCGACGGCGAAGTCACCGACTGGGACTCGGCCTCCAAGAGCGACACGGCGCTTTTCGGGCGCTTCTTCCACGCCATGCTGCACGAAGGGGTTTACCTGCCGCCGTCACAATACGAGGCGGCCTTCATGGGGCTGGCCCACACGGATGAGGTCGTTGAAGTGACACTGGCAGCAGCGGAGCGGGCCCTGGACAAGCTCACCCACGCCTGATACCAGTGGCACGTCCCGGACAGGCTGCCACGGCTGGGGATGACGGATGTCTCGCTTTTCCGAATACCTGCGCGCACACGCACCTTACTTGGGGCTGGGCGGGCTGCTGTTGCTGATGGTCGCCGGGAGCCTGCTGGCCCCACAGCCGGCATCCCGGCCGTCATCCAGTGCAAGCCGGCCGCTGGACGTTCAGGGGGATGTCATCCGCCTCCGCTTCGACTACATCAAAAACCTCAACTATGACTTTGACCCCCGGGCCACGACACCGGTGCCGCCTCCAGCGGCACTTCAGGCGCTCGACGGCAGGCAGGTCGAGATTGCCGGCTTCGCCCTGCCGCTGTATAGCTCCACCGGAGAGACCGAGTTTCTCCTGACCCAGTCGGCCAATGGCTGCTGCTTTGGCGCGCCACCCATGCTCCAGCACATGATTCTGGTTCGCGCCGGGAAGATGAAACTGAAAAACTATGGAGAGCCGGTGCTTGTCCGGGGCACCCTGTCGGTTGGGCCGGAATGGGAAGATGGTTACGTCACCAGCCTGTTACGGCTTCAGGCCACAGCCATCCGCGACCTGGCCGACGACCGCGACATCGAGTAGCCGGGAACGGCCGGACCGGTGGCGCGGCAACTCCGGCAGCGGCAACTCAGGCGGAAGCCGAAAGCGCGAAGTGGCACTCGGCGCAGTAGCCATAGACCTCGAACGCATGCTTGACAATGGCAAACTGCTTGCGCAGCGCCTGCGTCATGAGCTTGGTTTCGACCGGACACCAGTCGAGGCGGATGGTCTTGTGGCAGTTGAGGCAGATGGCGTAGTGGCGGTGCTCATTGCCTTGGAACTCAAAGCGTGCCACATCGCGGTTCTGCAGATTGGACTGGTGAACCAGCCCCACGTCGGTCAGCAGGGTCAGATTGCGATACACCGTATCCAGACTGACGTGGGGATGCAGCTTCGTCACTTCCCGGTGCACTTCCTGGGCCGTCAGCGGACGGGCCGATTCCATGAGGATGCGCAACACCGTTGACCGCTGTGGCGTCATCTTCTGCCCACGTTTCTTGAGTACGCTCAGAGCCTCATCAAACGTCATCGCTTGTACCTCGCTTGAAATCGGGCGGTCCGGCCGGTCGGCAGCAGTGCCGTCACAGGTGCGGTCAATTCAGAAGATTCCCAGTTGCGAAGCGTAAACGGGCAACCGCAAGCCGTCAAGATACAATAGATTACCTCTCCCGCGCCGGACAGCCCCCCACTGACCCCACCGCCGGCCCGCCAGCCTATCCGTGGCAACGGGCGAAATCACGCATGAAATCAATGAGCGCCAGGACGCTTTCCATCGGCAGGGCGTTGTAGAGCGAAGCCCGGATGCCGCCCACCGAACGGTGTCCCGGCAGCCCTTCAAACCCGTTGGCCGCGGCTTCCCTGAGAAAAACCGCTTCCAGGCCCGGATTGGGGAGCCGGAAACAGACGTTCATCAGCGAACGGGAGTTGCGCGCTGCCGTGCCCCGGTAAAAGCTGCCACTGTCTATGGCGGCATAGAGCTTCCCGGCTTTTTCGGCATTGGCCGCCGCAACGGCGGACAGCCCCCCCTGGGCTTCGAGATACTCCAGCACCAGTCCCACCACGTAAATGGCAAAGACGGGCGGCGTGTTGTACAGCGACCGATGCTTCACATGCGTACGGTAGTCGAGCATCGTCGGCAGCCCCCCGGGAATACGCTCCAGCCAGTCCTCACGCACGATGACGATGGTGACCCCGGCAGGGCCGGCGTTTTTCTGGGCCCCGGCGTACAAAAGGGCGTATTGGCTGACATCCAGCGGACGACTCAGGAAATCCGACGAGGCATCACACACGAGCGGCGTCGTCCCGACTTCCGGCTCCGTCGGCCACTGCGTGCCAAAAATCGTGTTGTTGGACGTAAAGTGAACGTAAGCCGCCTGGGGGTCGAGCCGTAGTTCACTCTGGTTCGGAATCCGGGCGTAGTTCTCTTCCTTTGTTGTGGCCGCGATATTGACCCGCCCGATTTTCCGGGCTTCCTCAACGGCCTTTTCCGACCAGCTTCCGGTCACAATGTAGTCGGCAACACCGTCCCTGGTCAGAAAATTGAGCGGCACCATGCTGAACTGCAAGCTGGCCCCACCCTGCAGAAACAGAATGTGGTGCGTCTCCGGCACATTCAGCAGACGGCGCAGGCGATTTTCGGTCTCGGACAGGATGGTTTCAAAGGTCTTGGAGCGGTGACTGATTTCCAGAACCGACATCCCGACGCCCGGCAGGCAGAGCATTTCTTCCCGGATGCGTTCGAGTACGGGCACGGGCAGCACGGCCGGCCCGGCATTGAAATTGTGACAGCGTTTCATCGTTGTTCAGCTTTCCGAAAAAACTCAGGATTTCGCGCCCGGCTCAATTCCGGAGGGGTCCGGGTCAGCGCCAGGGGGGAAGACAGCGGGAGAGCGCCCGTCAGCGGAACAGCAGATTGATTTGCGCAGCGGTTGCCGTCAAGCCAAGGGCCGTGCCAGCCACGACCTGCCCGACCGTATGCTTTCTCATCACCACCCGCGAGGCGCAAACAAGGGGAATGAGGCTGAAATACGGCAGCACAACCGCCCCAAGCTGGTAGTAGAGCGCCATCAGCGGGCCGCTGATGCCTGTCGCGTGGACGCTGATTTTCCAGTAGCGCGTAATGGCCAGGATCACCGCCGTATTGACCGCATAGCAAAACATCAACCCCTGGGCCAGCCGTGGCGCGTGAAAGAGCTTGAGAAAGCAGAAACCCACCGCATAGCACAGGATGCCCAGGATGAAGGGGCGCGTCCGCTGCTCCCGACGGTCAATGTTGACGTTGGTGATGAGTCCGCGCTGCTTCATCACCAGCAAAGCCAACAGGGGCAGAGCGGCCGCAAAGAGCACGGCCACGATGGCCGCCAGGGGCTTACTCGCCCCGTGGTCATTGGGGTCCGTCGCAATGATGACGAGAAACGCCACCACCGCATTGACGAGCGGATTAAAGACATCGGACAGGATGCGTGACACCAGCAGCTTCATGGCCCCCAGATAATCACTGGCGCGTGAACACTGTGTAAAGCATTTCAGCGCAGATACTTTGCCAGCCAGGCGTGAACCTCCTGGAAAAGGTACTTGTTGTCGTCACCACGCAGAATCCAGTGGTTGGCTTCGGGAAACACGATGAGCCGGCTGGGGATGCGGCGGCGCTGGAGAATCGTCCAGTTTTCAAGGGTCTGGTTGAGCGGAACGCGGAAATCGTTCTCGCCAATCGTCAGCAGGATTGGCGTCTGAAAATTAGCCGCGTACCGGATGGGATTCTGTTTGCGCCAGGTTTCATTCTGTTCCCAGACGGGCCCGCCGTTGGCCAATTCGCGAAAGTAACTGGTGTCACTCGTTCCGTACTGCGACTCGGAATTGATCAGCCCGGCGTGCGAGATGAGGCACTTGTAGCGGGTTGTCGTGGCCTGCAACCAGTTGGCCAGATGGCCGCCATAGCTGGCGCCGCCGGCCGCCACCCGTTCGCCATCGGCATAGGGGAACGCTTTGGCCACCGCGTCCACGGCCTCCGTGATTTCACTCCCGCAGGTTCCGAAGGGATCGCCCTGGATCGCCTGGGCAAAGGCTTCCCCAAAACCGGTCGAGCCGGTGTAGTTCGTCAGCAGAACGAGATAGCCGGGCTGCGCCAGCAGATGATAGTTCCAGCGCAGAAAGAACTGATCGCGGAACATGGTGTGGGGGCCGCCGTGGATGAAAGTAAAGATGGGATAACGGCGTTTGGGATCAAAGTCCGGCGGCAGTACGAGCATGTTGTGGATGCGCTTGCCGGCCCGGCTCGTGAACCAGAAGTGCTCCAGCGGTTGCCAGTCAATTTGCGCCGCCGCCGCCACGTTGAAGCTGGTCAACGCCACGTGCCGCCCGGCGTCGGGGTCAATCCGTACGATTTCGGCCGGATTGACGGCGCTTTCCCAGTTGGCAAACAGGAGTGGACTCGCGGCCTGCGGGGGAATGGATAGGTTCGTGTAGCAGCCGAGTTTCACCTCAAAGGCAAGCTGTGCCGGGCCGCCACGTGCCGGGATGCGAAAGAGCTTTTCGTGTCCGGCCTCTTCCGCCGTCACGTACACGGTCTGGCTGTCCGGTGTCAGACCAAAAGACTCCACGGAACGGTCAAAGCCTTCTGCCGGGCGCGACTCGTTCACCAGTTGGCCATTCTGCCAGTCAAAGCGTGCCAGACGTTCAAGGTGATACACCTTGCCGTCAGTGGTCGGCGAACACAAGGCATAGAGTTTCTTTCCGTCCGGGGCGAACAGGGGGCGGCTGTAGGTGTGACCGGGGCTGGTCAGGCGGCGCGGTTCACCGCCCTGGGCGCTCACCACATACAGGTGTGTTTCAACGGGAGCATAGGCAGCCTGGTTGCGCTCGATGGTGGCCGTAAACACGATGGCCGCGCCGTCCGGCGTCCAGACGGCATCGAGCGTGTCGGCGGCATTCGTGCCGCGCCCACCAAACCCGGGTTCCGCGACAAGTTTTGTTCCGGCCAGCACATCCCGCCCCGGCGCGCCTTTCTCCAGCGGCTGTACGAAGAGGTGGGTCTGCGTATCGTCCAGCCAGTGGTCCCAGCGCCGGATCGGGTAGCCGTCATAAACCCGTGCCTTGTACTTCCGGTTTTTCCGTTCAGTGGCGATGCGCTGGTTGTCGGCGTCCGTGAGCGCGCCGGGGAAGACCACGCTCGAAAACAGCAGGGTCTTCCCGTCAGGGCTGAAGCGTGGGGCGCTCGCGCCCGTCGAAAGGGAGGTCACCCGCCGGGCTTCTCCGCCCTCGACCACATCCAGAAGATAGACCTGGTTGACTTCATCGCCTTCCCGCTTCGTGACGAAGGCAATGCGGCGACTGTCAGGACTCCAGGCCACATCCGATTCCGCGGCTTTGGTGAACGTCAACTGCCGGGGCGGAGCGCTGCCATCGCCGCGTACCAGCCACAGGTCGCTGGACTGGTCTTTGGGATCGTAGGCCGGGGCAACGACGGAAAACACAACGAACAACCCATCGGGGCTGGGAACCGGCGCGCCGACGCGCTTCATCAGCCACACGTCCTCGTGGGTGATGGGGCGCTTGGCCGCGGCCGGCGGTGTCTGTGCAAAGAGCCAGGCCGGGGAGATGAGCGCTACGACGAAAGCCATGCCCCACAGGGCAAGTCTCCGTCGGAGTGTAGGACGGGCGGTTCTGACGATTCGTTTCCAGTTCACGGTTCGGTGCAGGGGCATGGTGACAGGGCGTGGCATTACCCACAGCGGTTCACGTCGGCAACCCGCCGGGCACACCAGTTTCAGGATTTCGGGGTTACAGGGTGAGTGACTTGAGATAGGCGCGGAACTCCGGGCCGAGGTCTGGACGCTGAAGCGCAAACTCGACCGTGGCGATGAGAAAACCGAGCTTGTCGCCGGCATCGTGACGGACGCCGTGGAACTCGTGTGCATACATGGCCTGCTCTTTGAGCAACAGGCGCATGGCGTCGGTGAGCTGAATCTCTCCGCCGGCACCTTTGGGTGTCTTTTCCAGCACGTCGAAGATTTCCGGCATGAGAATGTAACGACCGATGATGGCCAGGTTGGATGGCGCTTCGGCAAAGGGTGGCTTTTCAACCATGTCGCGGATTTTATAGACCCGGTCTTCGATAGGGTCCACGGCCAGCACGCCGAAGCGGGAAATGGCCTCGCCTTCCACGCGGGCGGTTCCGATGACGGAGCGCCCGTAACGTTCATACACCTCGATCATCTGGCGCAGGCAGGGCACTTTGGAGTCCACGATGTCGTCCCCAAGAATCACGGCGAAGGGTTCGTCGCCCACCAGTTCGCGGGCGACGAGCACGGCGTGGCCCAATCCCAGGGCCTGTTTTTGCCGCACGTACGAGACGTTGATCTTGGAAATTTCCTGAACCTGTTCGAGCAGATCGAGTTTGCCTTTCTCACGCAGCAACTGCTCCAGCTCGAAGGAAATGTCAAAGTGGTCCTCAATGGCGTTCTTCCCGCGCCCGGTGACGATGATGACCTGTTCGATGCCGCTCAGAATGGCTTCCTCGATGCCGTACTGGATGAGCGGTTTGTCCACGAGCGGCAGCATTTCCTTGGGTTGGGCTTTCGTCGCCGGCAAAAAACGGGTCCCCAACCCGGCGGCAGGAAAGATGGCTTTACGGATTTTCCTCATGGTGATGGTTCTCAGCGAGTCAGTGGCCGCCAGTCTCCGCATCCGGTCGGCGACGGTATGGGGCACAGCCCCCAAAGCAGCTTTGGTGTTCACTGACGATACGCCAATCCGCCCGGACCGTGCGAGTGAAAATCCGCCACAGGCATTGTGTGGTGTGGTCACGGCGTCCCCGGCTACCTTCCGGCACCCCTATGACCGCCGGTGCAGGCGGTGGCGCACCTGTTACACAACTGTCATGGTTGAATTGACAGTATTCCAACACACTCTTAGTATGCACTTACTCTAGCCGGTTTCCGGCAGCGCGAGGAGTTGGCCACGCTATGAACCTTGGTATGTGGGAAATCCTCCTGATTGGGCTGGTCGTGGTGTTGCTGTTTGGGACGAAGAAGATTCCCGAACTCTTCACCGGGCTGGGCACAGGCATCCGCAACTTCAAGAAAGCCATCAACGAGGACCCTGACGAAGCCAAGCGTAAGGAGCTTACCGCCCTGCCCCCCAAGGAAAAAGAGTCGCTGTGACTCCAGATTTCCTTCAGTGACAATAGTTTCGGCGTCCCCGCACGTTCAAGAGTTGTTTCCAGATTGTCAGGCCCGCCGGGTGGCTTCAGTTCCCCGGTGGGTATGTTCCTGCCTATCAGCGCCGAGGTAGTTCAGCCATGAGCACGATTGACCCGATTGCGGAGTTTATTCAGGGCCAGCTCAACGAAATCCGCGTCGTCAGTGGCGAGCGGGAATATCACCGGAACGAAACGATTTATCATCTCGATGATCCAGCCGACCACATCTTTTACATCCTTTCAGGCAGCGTGAAGATCACGCGCGTCTCGGACGACGGCAAGGAAAAGATCATCAGCATTCACCGCGCCGGTGAGATTTTTGGCGAGTTGTGTTTCTGCGAGGTGGATGACCGCCGCAGCGACCAGGCCGTAGCCATGGAACCGACGCGCGTGCTGGCCATTCGGGTTCACGATTTCCTGGCCATGCTGCGTGAAAATCCAAAAGCGCTGCTGGATATGCTGTCCCTGTTCTGCAAACGGCTGTCAGAAGCCCAGCAGCAGATCGAAACGCTGGCCTTTGACAACACGACGCGCCGCCTGGCGCGGGTGCTGCTCAAATCGAGCAGCGATTCCGGGCTGGAGCGGCTTCGCCTCACCCACGAGGAACTGGCACAGATGGTTGGGACCTCCCGTGAAATTATCACCACCATCATGAACCAGTTTCGTGAGGAGGGGCTGATTGACTATCGGCGAAGTGAAGTCAGTCCGCACGTCGAAAAACTGCGCCAGTTCCTTGTCACAGCCTGACACGCCTGCGCCATACGGGTCCGTATGGGCATCCGCCGTAGGCCGGGGGCAGTTCCCAGACTCCCTTGGCCTGCCTTGTCACAACCCGCCGTCCATGTGTTCCCGCAGTACCCAGCCTTCGTTCACAGACGAAGACCTGCGCCGCCCCCACCGCTGCGGACGCACCCGGTAAAACCGGCCGCTGATTTCCAGAACATCGGCTTCGACCCCGGCTGGCAGTTCGCCCAGCCAGTCACGCGGGGTTGGGTTTTCGGTCGGCGTCGCGTAGGCCTTGGTCGGCCGCAACACCCTGACCTGAAACAGCGGGCGCGCAGAAGCGGCTGGCGGAGACTGTCCATACCAGTGTGCGCGGGCCGACGCGCGCGCCAGCCGATACAGCGCCACCAGACTGCCGATGAATAGGAGCACAACCGCCGCGACAACCCCGACACCAATCAGGCGGGTCGTCAGCGGCGACGGTGACTCTGCCGGAGAGGCAACATCACATAACGTTTCCCTGGCAGCACCGGTCACAACAGTCGGGTCATCGGCTTCGTCAGTGGCAGCCGGTGGGTCGTCGGAAGCTACTTGAATGGGAGCCACCGCTGCGGCCGGTATGGCCACCGGCATGACCGGCGGCGCATCGGTTGCCGGCATCGCCGCCACGGCCTGCTCTGCTTCCGCCCAGAACGCCGCCACAGTGGGGTAGCGGTCCGTGACGTTCGTCGCCGTGGCCCGCTGGAGAACCTGCAACAGTGCCTCTGCACCGGGTTGCGTCGCCAGCTTGGGGGGCAGCGTTTGGATTGGCGTCTGGCTTTCGAGGAAAGGATCGCCCGTCAGTGCGGCATGGAAGGTTCTGGCCAGCGCATAGACATCGGCGGCGGCCGAAAGCGGAAGTCCGGCCCCCAGCCGGGCTTCTGGTGGCGCATAGCGGGACAGCCACCCGGTGAACTTCCCTTCATCCATGGCCGCTGGCTCATCATCACCAGTGGCGGAACCGAAGTCAGCGAGTTTCACCGTCCGGTGATCACCGGTCAGCAGCAGATTTTCCGGCACGACATCGCCGTGGATGACGCCCAAGGCATGGCAGTGGGTCAGGGCGGCCGCAGCCTGCCGCAGCAGGTTCACGGTCTTGAGCAACGATAGCCCCTGCCAGGCGTGGCTCAGCGCAGCCAGCGTGCCGCCTGCAAGGTACTCAAGGACGTGGTAATCAAAGGGGCAGCCCGCCGGGTCGTGGGCACTCCCGCTGTCCAGCCGCAGCACGATGTACGGGTGACTGACGCGATCAAGCCAAACACCTTCCAGCCGAAACCGCGTCTGTCGCCAGTCCGGTCCGTTGACCGTGGGCGCTGGAGGACCCGGTGCGGAACCTGGCCTCGGAAAAGCCTTGATCACGACCAACTGCTGGCTGACGTCATCGAGCGCCAGGAAAATCCCGGAGCGGCTCCCTGTCACCAGGCGCGAGCGGATGCGGTATCGCCCGGCCAGAACCACATTTTCAAGTTGGAGCACGTCGCCTGACACCTGTCTTCCCCAACCCGGAGAGCTTGCCGGCCGTAATCTATGTCTGCCTGCCAGGTGAGGGAAGATGCATCGGCTGTTCCAGACCGGAAGCGGTGTTCACACGGCATCTGTCAGCGTGCGGAGAGATGTGCTTTCCCTGCGTCCAGAAGGTCAGCATCCAGACGCCGCCGTAGCCCGGCGCTGCACTCAAGGTCCAGCTTCCGCGCCCAAAGCGCGTCTGATTCCAGAAGTTCAGGCCAGTGCTGCTCGGTCAGAAGCCGGGGATGCCAATCGGTCGTTCCCCGCCAGTCAATGTAGTGCCAGTTACGGTACTGACCACGAAGCTGGCTGGCATTTCCCAGAAGGCTCTGGATGACGGTTTCCACGGGTGAAGGGGCTTGGGGGCGGTTTTGTGGGTAGGCCGTCAGGTAAAACTGCACGACCGGGTGTTCCCAGACATTCAGGTTGAGCAGATAGGCAACGGCCCGCTGCCCCAGCACAAACCAGTCTGAACCGTGATAAAGCCGGAAATTCTCCCCAAAGGGAATGACCGCACGCGGGCGACGAACCCGGAGCGGACGCCAGTAGAACTGCCCGCGCCGGGAGATGAAGGGTATTACGCCAATGGTGCGCCGGGCCACGGCATCCTCAACATGTTTGTCAAGCTCGATACCACTGGACTGAAAATCCACCCGACGCATATCTACGTAGAAATCGGCAGTGAGCTGATTGAGCCGGTTGGCGATCACTGACGCCGGTTTGATGGGATAGCAGGTGGGGGACAGCGTGGCATACCACCGGCGGTTTCGGCAAACGAAACAGGCACTCCAGCCCGCGGATGATGGCAAAGACCTTGCTGATGTGTGACCAGCGGGTTTGCCGGACGGGCGGCAGAAGCCGGACCCCATACCGTTTCACCAGCGACAGGTCAGCCGGAGACTGATAGGTATCGTGGTGGAGAGCAATCTCAACATCACCAAGTTCCCGCAGGCGTGGCAACAGCCGCGCCAGCAATTCCCAATCTTCCACCCGATGGGAAAGCATGACGAACCCAAAACTCATGGTACTGACGGACTAGCGTTTTACTCTTTCGGAACAAGAGAGTCCCTTCCAGTCAACAAAGTCTGGAAAAAAGCCCCCCTGAAGGCTGTTCTATCCAGCCCTCACGGCCGTATCTGCTGGTATGTGGCTAAAGAGCTGACTTCCCGAATCTTCCCGACACTACCCTGGTAAAGCGATTTTCTGCGCCTTTGGCTGGAGGCCTCCATCGAAACACCAGGGGCACAGCTCCGGCTGGTTTTGAAAATCCGGTGAGTGCAATGCAGGAAGTAATCCATTGATGGGGCTGTGGATTGGTGGGGCTATGGGATGTGACAGACAAACAATGGAAATCCGGTGGGCAACCGATGATGTGGCCAACCCTATTCACAATGGGCTGCCAGTGTCAACCGTACGCCCAGGCAAACCCCTTGAATCCAGAACATTTCGGCTTCAATCCAATGCGGTTTGGAAGACGCCGGGACATGGTACGGGCCGCCACGCCTTGCCGGCGGCGACGGTCAGCCCCCATGGCAGGGGTGGTTGAGCAGGCTTCGGACGGCCACCCGGCGCGACGACACCGCCACATTTTCGGTTTCCATCGCGTGAAACGTGTGTTACAAGACAAACCAATCAGCACAGTTGGAAAACCACGTCAGCTCGCATGGGGACAGGTGCTGCGCCAGTCCTGGGCGGCTGGCTGGCTTGGATGACTTTACATTGAAAGAGGAGTGGTCTGGGCATGTCACAACAACCTCACTACGCCGATGCCTGGATGCAACGAGTGGCTTTGCTCTGCGCGTTTCTGGTGTGGAGCCTGGTTCCGGCCCTGGCGCAATCCGGCGCCACGGGCATTTCCGGCACCGTCCGGGACGAACAGGGGCGCGTCATTGCCGGCGCAACGGTCACACTGACCGATGCTGACCGTGGAACGTCCCGCACCCAATCCACCGACAACAACGGCTCGTACAGCTTCAGCAACCTCATTACCGGGCGTTACAACCTGACCATCGAAGCCAGTGGCTTCAAAAAGAAAATCGTCGAGAACATCCAGGGCCTCGTGGACAAGACCACGGATGTCTCCGTTGCCCTTGAAGTTGGCGGAGCGGATGAAGTCGTCACAGTTTCCGCCAGTTCACTGGATGCCGTCATCAACAGCCAGAATGCCAGCCTGGGCAATAACTTCGTCGAACAGCAGATCAAACAACTCCCCCTGGAGGGGCGGAACGTGGCCGCGCTCCTGAGTTTGCAGCCAGGGGTCACGGCTGATGGCTATGTGGCTGGCGGACGCAGCGATCAGGCCAACATCACGCTCGATGGCGTGGATGTCAACGATCAGGTCAACGGGTTTGCCTTCACCCCGGTGCTGCGCGCCACACCCGATTCGGTCAGCGAGTTCCGGGTCACGACGGTCAATGCCGATGCCAACCAGGGGCGCTCCTCCGGCGCCCAAATCTCCCTGGTGACAAAAAGCGGAACCAACGAGTTCCACGGCACGCTCTTTCATTTCCATCGCAATACGATCACGAGCGCCAACGACTTCTTCAACAACCTGGCCGGAACCCCCCGTCCGCAGCTTATCCGGAACCAGTTTGGTGGCGCCATCGGCGGCCCGGTCGTCAAGGATCGTTTCTTTTTCTTCTTCACCTACGAGGGACTGCGCGAAGCCAAGGGTACACCCGTGACCCGGCTGGTCCCCCGGCCCACTATGGGGCAGGGCATCCTGCGCTTTGTCAATGCCAGCGGTGGAATCACCACGCTGACCCGCCCGCAGTTGGAAGCCATCTTCCCGGCGGTCGGACTCAACCCGGTCACGCTCCAGTTGATGGCCCAGGCGGCGCAACGTTACCCGGTCAACAACGACCAGGTCGGCGATGGTCTCAACACAGGCGGATTTACCTTCAACGCCCCCTTGCCTGTTCGACAAAACACAAGCATTGCACGGTTTGACTGGAACATTGACCGCCAGAACAAACACGTGGCGTCGGTACGCCTCAACTACCAGTACGACAACAGTGCCCGTGGCACGCTCCAGTCTCCCGCACAGCAATTTCCCGATACGCCAACGCCAACCGCGTGGCAACACCCCACCGGACTCGCCGCCAGCCATACCTGGACGATTTCCGGCAACAAAATCAACGTGTTCCGCTTTGGCATCACACGCAACGCGTTCACCCTTGGCGGGGACTCGAACCAAAACTCGCTCAACCTGCGCGATGTGTTCCAGCCCTTTGCCTTCTTGCGGTCTCTGTCGCGCGTATCGCCGGTGTATAACGTGGTCAATGACTTCACCCTGATCAAGGGCAGTCACTCGTTCCAGTTTGGCGGCAATGTCCGCATCATTCGGAACAAGGTCAACAACGCGGCCCGCTCCTTTGATTCGGTCATTGCGAACTTCTCGTTCTATCAACAGAGCGGCGCCGTCCTGTCGAACCCCATCATTGCGGCCGGCTTTCCCATCAGCACGGGCTTCCGCAGCCCGGTACAGGTGGCGATGTCGGCGCTCATCGGACGGGCCTCGCAGTACTCGGCCAACTTCAACTTCACACGCGATGGCTCACTTCTCAACAGTGGCGTCCCGGTTCGACGCGACATTGCGACTGAAGAATACGAAGGCTACCTGCAGGATACCTGGCGAATCCGCCCCAACCTGACCTTCACGTACGGTATCCGCTACAGCGTCAGCCGTCCGGTCTATGAACAAAACGGTCTCCAGGCCCGCACGACCGTTCCACTGGGGGATTACTTCCGCGGACGGTTGCAGGGGATGCAAACCGGCGTGCCCTTCAACGAACGGATCGTGGTGGATTTGGCCGGGCCGGCCAACGGCAAGCCGGGCAACTACGACATTGACTGGAACAACTGGCAACCCCGCTTCGCGGTTGCCTGGTCGCCACGCGCTGAAGGCGGCTTCTGGAAACGCCTGCTGGGCAATGAAGGCGATACCATCGTGCGGGGCGGTTACGGGCTGATCAACGACTACTACGGAACGCAGATTGCGTTCCAGTTTGACAGCAACAACACACTGGGCTTTGCCTCGCAATCGCTGACCCCGGCCAACTCGTTCAACGTCACCACGCGCCCCGGCCCACTCATCACCGGCGTCGGTCAGCAGGTGCGCGGGCTGCCGCTCATCACGATTCCGGGCCAGCTCACCTTCCCGCGCCAGCAGCCCTCCACGTTCGGTCGCCTTCAGGCTATCGAGCTGTCGCTGGATGCCACGGTGCGCGCCCCTTACAACCACGTTTTCAATGCGACCATCGGGCGCAAGCTGCCGGCCGGGCTGTATGTCGAAGCCTCCTACATCGGGCGCATTGGCCGCAACCTTCTGGCCACGCGGGATATTGCGGCACTCAACAACCTGCGCGACCCGCAATCCGGGCAGGACTGGTACACCGTGGCCGGCATCCTGGCTGACCTGCGTGACCGCAATGCGCCGCTGTCGGCGGTGCCCAACCTGCCCTACTTCACCAACCTGTTCCGGGGCGTGGACCTCATCGGGGCGCTGGGCGATTTCTTTGTTGGCGATGAGGATGCGTTCCGGGGCCTGACGCCGGCTCAGGCTGTCTATGCCTCGATTGCGCGCATTCCCGTCCCCGGCATTGGCGTCATTGACGGCATTGCCGGAAGTGACTGGACGACGCTCCAGTTGGCCTTTGATTACGCCAACTTCTTCTTCCGTACGGACGGCCGCCCGGCCACGCCGATCTTCTTCCAGCCCCAATACGGGACGCTTTCTGCCTGGGGCAGTGTCGCCACTTCGGATTACCACGGCTTCACGGTTTCCGTACGCCAGCGGTACAAGGACCAGCTTACCTGGGACTTCAACTACACGCTGTCCAAATCACTCGATACGGCCTCCGGTCTCCAGCGTTTCGGGCAGTTTGGCAGCGCCTTCATCCTCAACCCGATTCGGCCCCGCGACAACCGGTCGTTTTCGGACTTCGATACCCGCCACATCATCAACTTCAACTCCATCTGGGACATCCCCGTGGGCCGCGGCCGCGCCTTCGCTTCCGACATCCCCCGGTGGGCCGATGCCTTCATCGGCGGCTGGCAGTTGACGACGATCTTCCGGTGGAACTCCGGGCTGCCCGTGGATGCCCCCTTTGACGGGCGGCGGTGGGCGACGAACTGGAACGTCCAGAGCAACGGCGTCCCCATTCGTCCCATTTCCTCCTCGCCGACCCGCAACGGAGCCGGTGGGCGACCCAATCTGTTCCGCGATCCGGTAGCGGCATCGCAGTCCTTCCGCAACCCGCGCGCTGGCGAAACGGGTGGACGCAACATCCTGCGCGATCCCGGCTTTGTGTCGCTCGACTTCGGGCTGGGCAAGTACTTCCGCATGCCGTGGAGCGAGAAACAGACGCTGCTGTTCCGGTGGGAAGTCTTCAACGCGACGAATACGGCGTCGCTGACCGGAGCGCAGACGGTCAACTATCAGATTCCACAGGATTCGACGACCAGCGCGCCGGGTCCAAACTTCGGGCGTTTCACCGCAACTCAGGGTCCACCACGCATCATGCAGTTTGCCCTGCGCTATACCTTCTGAAGGCCAAACAACGTCAGCTTTCCGATCAGGCGATGGGTATTCCCCATCGCCTTTTTTCGTGTGCTTTTCAGCCAGCAATACCTGCCGGAAGCCCTCCGTCCAAGCGCCGGGGTTTTGACTTGCACCCCCAAAAAGCGTAACTTCGCCATGACCTTTGACCCCAGAAACTAGCGCCGTACGGTTTTGTCTGATGTCCTCACCAGAGACAACCCATCCGGCTATGCCGTCTGGCCCGGCCGCAGATGCTTCCGATGACGTGAATGATCTTCCGGCAGAGCAGCGTGAGGCGCTGGAAGCTCTGGAAGAGGGCCTGCCAGCACCGGCTCAGGCGGCCCGCAACCGGGCGGCGGACGTTGAGCTGGCCGCACGCTGCCGCGCTGGCGAACCCGCCGCGTGGGAGTATCTTGTCCGCCAGTACTCCCGGCGGGTCTATCACCTGGCCTACAAGTTCGTCGGACGCCACGAGCAGGCGGAAGACCTGACCCAGGAAGTGTTTCTGAAGATTTATCGCTCGCTCGATCAGTACAACCCGGAGGTCGGCGATTTCCCAAACTGGCTTCTGCGCCTGGCGCGCAACCTCATCATTGACGACTACCGGCGCCGGCAGCGGCAACCCACCGAAGGCGGTGAAGACCTGGAGGTGCATGTTCACCACCTGCAAAGCCGGACCGATCATCCCCAGCAGCGCATCGAGCGCCAGGAACAGTCGCTTCAGATTATGCAGGCCATCGAAAAGCTTTCACCCGACCTGCGGCAGTGCGTCATCATGCGCGACATCGAAGAAATGACCTACCAGGAAATCGTCGAAAAGCTCCAAATCCCGGAAGGCACGGTCAAATCCCGCATCAACCGGGGGCGCATCGAGCTGGCCCGTATCCTGCGGCGGATGAAAGTGATTGGCACTTAGCCCCGCCCACCCGCCGGTTGACGACACACCATGGAAGACAACGAATACACCCGACAACGCCGCCAGCACTTGGCCGACATTGCCGCGCTGGGTTTTGCCACCTACCCGGCCGGCTACCCCCGCACGCACAGCATCAGCGATATTGTCGCCAGCTACGGCGCCTGCCCGGCTGACGTGCTGGAACAGGAAGCCATTGCCGTCCGGGTTGCCGGCCGAGTTCAGGCCATCAACCTCATGGGCAAAGCGGCGTTCATCCGCTTTACCGACGGTGCGACCACGCTCCAGGCTTATCTTCGCAAGAATGAACTCCCGGAAAACGAATGGCTGCTTTTCAAACGGCTTGACCTCGGAGACTTCATCGGCGTTGCCGGCAAACTGTTTCGGACGAAAACCGGCGAGTTGTCCGTTCATACCGAACAGCTTGCCTTTCTCACCAAGGCGCTGCTCCCGCCACCGGACAAGCACTACGGTCTGCACGACATCGAGCTGCGCTACCGGCGGCGCTACGCCGATCTGATGGCCAACCGGGACGTGCGGGCGGTGTTTGTCAAGCGCGCCCGGATTATTCAATCCATCCGGCGCTTTTTTGATGCCCGTGGGTATCTCGAAGTGGAAACGCCCATGCTCCAGCCCATCGCTTCTGGGGCGACGGCGCGCCCCTTCATCACCCATCACAACGCGCTGGATATGCCGCTCTATGCGCGCATTGCACCGGAGCTGTACCTGAAGCGGCTGATCGTCGGCGGCTTTGAAAAGGTCTATGAAATCAACCGCAACTTCCGCAATGAAGGGCTTTCGACGCGGCACAACCCGGAGTTCACCATGCTGGAGTTCTACGAAGCCTATGCCACGTACGAAGACCTCATGGCGCTGACGGAAGAACTCATCACCGAAGTCGTCGCCCAGACGTGCGGGACAGAAACCATCACCTACAACGACGCCACGATTTCCTTTGCCCGCCCCTGGCGTCGGCTGACCATGCAGGAAGCCGTCATCGCCTACTGGCCAACGCCTGACCGGCCGCAACTAGCCGACTTAGCCGACCTTGATGGCGTAACGCGCGCCATGGAACGTCTCCATCTGCCCGTGGCCCCGACGGCTGGCTATGGCAAACGGTTGGGCGAACTCTTTGAACACGTCGCCGAGCCGCACCTTATCCAGCCGACCTTCATCACGCGCTTTCCGACCGAGTTGAGTCCCCTGGCCCGCCACGCTGACGACGACCCGAACTTTGTGGATCGCTTCGAGCTGTTCATCGGCGGCATGGAATGCGCCAATGCCTTTACCGAACTCAACGATCCCGACGAACAACGGCGGCGCTTTGAGCAGCAACTGGCCGCGCGCGCCACGGGAGATGACGAAGCCATGCCGCTCGATGAAGATTTTGTTCGGGCGCTGGCCTACGGCATGCCGCCCACGGCCGGCGAAGGCATCGGCATTGACCGGCTGGTTATGCTGCTGACGAATCAGCGTTCGATTCGGGATGTGATTCTGTTTCCCCACCTGCGCCCGGAGTCCCCGCCAGCCGCGGCGGCACCGCCGCCAACCCCCTGATGGAAAACCCGGCAATGTGCCGCGCCATGCGACGCAGGAAACGCGCCGTCAGCTTCCCTTCTCCCGTCAGTTGCAGAACGATGGGACGGCAGAAGTGCATGTGCAGGCACTGCCCAACGATGCTGAAGGCATGGAAAGCTACATCGAGGTCCGGCTTGAGATCGGGGCGCGCCAGCCGGATCAGCGCCATGAGAATCTCGAAGCGGGGCTGGATGAATTCCTGCACCACGATGTCAAGGGCGCCGGTCGGATGGAGCATCTCGTGCGACATCAACGCTGCCGAGTAGTCTGTTCCGGCCGGTTGACCATAGAGATGGCTGATGAAGGTCTCGATGAAGTGCACAATGCCCTGCTGTGCGGCCTCTGGCGTGCCCACCTGCTGGGCCTGCCGCAGAATGCGCGCAAAACGCGGAGTGATGTCCTTTGAGCGCCGCATCGCATAACGCAGGGTTTCCAGGTACAGCTCTTCCTTGCTGCGGAAGTGATAGTTGACAGCCGCAATGTTGACGCCGGCTTCGGCGGCCAGATCGCGGACGCTCGTACAGGCAAAGCCCCGCTCAGCGAACATCCGCTCCGCCACCACCAGCAGGCGGGTCTTGGCATCGGCTGTTTCGCCCTCGGCCGCGCGTTTTGCCTTCCGTTTCGGCGGCTTGAGTGTGTTGACAGCGTCCACAGCCTGACGGCCGGCGTTGGCTTGAGCCATAGATTTCACAGGTTCATGCATCGCGCTTCACAACCATGGTTCCAGATCAGAATGTCGGGCGCGCGCCCGGAGTTGACGCCATTTGGCGGATTTACGCGGGCCGAACCGGTGCCACGCCCGACGGTGTGGTTTCCCCCGTGGCCGCCGCCACGCCGACCTGCCAGCCCAGGAGTCCGGGACGCCCCAGCATCAGCAGTCCGCCGCCAATCAGGCAGAGACCGTTGACGAGCAGGGCCCGGGACGGACCAAACCGGTCCCCAATCCAGCCAATGCCAATCGCCACAACCGGTTGCAGACCAAAGCCGGCCATCAGCAGGATGCTCAACAGCCGCCCGCGCATCTGCACTGGAGCGAGCATCTGCGTCAATCCGTTGGCCGTCGTGAAAATGAAGGGAACGGCCAGCCCCGTTGCCACAATACACGAAACCGCCGTCGGGAGCGTACGACTCCACGAATTGCACACCACCATGACGCCGGCCCACACCGTACACCCGACCAGCGCCGCCCCCACCCGTGGAATGGCCCGGCTCAGGTGCGTCACCAGCACGGAGCCAATGAGCGCCCCCACCCCCGAAGCCCCCAGCAGCCAGCCCAGGGTGCGGGAATCCCCACGGAGGACAACCGTGGCCAGGGCCGGGTAAATCGTCAGGTTCGACAGGACGAAAAAGGCGGCCAGCATGGTGAACGCCAGCAGATCGAGCAGGCGTGGTTGGGAGCGCAGATACCGGACGGCCTCACCAAAACCACCCGGACTGGCGCCGGTCTGGGAAGCCCGCTCCGTGGTGACGCTGCGGATGGCCAGCAGGCTGGCAATAACCGCGAGAAAACTCACCCCATTGACCCAGAAGGCTTCGGCCACGCCGATGTGGGCAATCGCCCAGCCGGCAAGCGTTGGGCCCACCGTCCGCCCAAGCTGGACGATAATGCCGTTGAGCGCCAACGCCTTGCGAACTTCGGACATCCCGACCAGATCGCCGATGAAAGCCTGTTGGGCCGGCATTTCAACCGCCGCGACGACGCCAAGCAGAAACGACAGTCCATAGACGTGCCAGAGCCGAATCCACCCCGTCTGCACCAGCAGGGCGAGCGCAAAGGCCAGCAGCATCGCGGCCACCTGCGCCAGAATGAGCAGTTTCCGGCGGTCGAAACGGTCAGCCGCCGCGCCGGCCCACGGTGCCAACAGTATCAGTGGCAAGGAACCGAGCAGTGCCACAACGCCCTGGGCCTGCATCGAGTGACTCAGTTCCCATACCACCCACGACTGCGCCGTAATCTGCATCCAGGTGCCCAGCAGCGACACGGCCTGTCCGCCAAAGTAGAGACGGAAGGCACGTCTCCGCAGCGGCGACCAGTCAGCCGCCCACTGGCGCAGAAACGGGCGCTGAAGCCAACCACGCATGGTGTTCATTGGAAGTGGCTCAGGGCGTAGGCTCGACATCGGGATGTACATCCGCCGGACGTGACCCATCCGCCGGCTTGACGGTCAGACTGTTGGCGTCCAGCGTGGTGGACATCGCCCGCTGAAGGGCGACGACCGCCTTGTTGTAGTCCGTCAGAGCGCGCACTTCCCGTCCCCGCGCCGCAGACAGGGCATTTTGCCGGTCAAGCACGAGGAAGTTCGTGGACTCACCCACCTGATAGCGGCGCATTTCGCTGGCGTACTGCGCCTCGGCCGCCACCCGTGAGGCCCGCGCCGCCTGCACCCGCCGCAGCGCCGTTTGCACGGACTGAAGCGCGTTACGCACTTCCGTTTCCACCTGGGTTTCAAAACGCTGGCGCTGGGCGGCAATGAGCCGGTCCTGGGCCAGAGCGCGGCCGAGCGCGCCCTGGGTCGTACGGTTGTTGAGCGTGAAGCTCATGTTGACGCCAACCCGCACGCCATAAAAGTTCTTGGTGAACAGATTGCTGAGATTGCGCCCAAACCCGCCGATGAACACGCCCGGTGTCTGGTTGGCCGGCGGCGGCACGATGACGGGCCCCAGCCCGGACTGCGCCGAAAGGAGGTTCAACCTTTCCAGCACGGCCGTATTGAAACCACCGGCAAAAGGATTGGTCGTGATGGGGAGCGGCGTCCCGGCCAGCCCCTGCAAGCTGTAGGAACCGACGAAATCCAACTGCGGACGGAGCTGGTCGCGGAAAAACTGGATGTCAATCTCGTTGGCTGTCTTCTGAATGTCGAACTGCTCCATTTCCGGCCGCTTGGCGAGCGCGGCCCGCACGGCTTCATCAAGTGAAATGTTGACCGGTTCGAGGTTGACCTGTTCAGTGGGCACGATGGCTTCCTGCCACAGGGGCGCCTGGCGCTGGTCAAGGATGAGGGACTTGAGTCCATTTTCCACGCGCGTCAGATTTTCCAGCGCCAGCAGGAACTCTTCCTGGCGCTGTTCGAGCTGGGCTTCGACCGATACGATCTCTACGGGAGCCGCCGTACCGGCCTCGACGAAGCGCCGGTTCTGTTCAAGCTGGATGCGCGCCAGCGCCACGGCTTCAGCGCGGATTTCGACTTCGCGGCGGGCAAAGACCAAATCCCAGTACGCTGACTGCACCTGCGCCACGATGTCTATGACGCGCTGCCGGAACTGCGAATCCGACAGCGTCAGCCGCTTTTTGGCCAGTTCAATCTGGCGGCGGGATTCATCTGTCCGAAAGTTGCGAAACAGCGGCTGCGTGAAGGTGAAGGTCAACTGGGAACTGAACAGCGGATTGACCCCGGCAAAGATGTTGGTTGTGTCCTGCCGCGCCACGGTGAACTCGGCCCCGACGCGCCCGCCGGTCATCAGCGGCTTGGTGAAGGCAAAGGTGTTTTGTGCCGCGCGAATCTCGACGGCTCCGTTTTCATCGGCTCCGGCAAAGGGATTGACGGCCGGATTGCGGAGCGCCGAGTAGGCAAACTGGTTTGTCAGCACCACGTCGTAAAACCCCTTGGTGCGGTTGACATCAAATGCCGCCTGCTGTACGGCAATCCGCTGAATTTCCACGTCTGGATTGGCCCGCAACGCCATAAGAATGGCCTCGCGCAACGCCAGTGGACGGCTCAGCCCCGGCACGACGCCCACCCGTGGTTCGATGGCGATCTGGCGACGTGCCTGCTCGATGAGGTCCTGATCGGGCGTCGTTGCGGATGCGGCCGGCGCCTGCGCCGCCGTCCGTACGATGCCGGCAATGGCCTGGTGTGCCAGTTCGCCGGAAGCCGGACTGGAAGCCGGCAGTTCATCCTGGGCGCGCGTCAGGGAGGTTGTCATGGCAACCATGATGAGCGCCAGCCCGGCCCATGTGCAGTAACGAGGAATGTTCATAAGCTCACCATTTCAATCATTTGATTGAAACATTCGTTTGAAACCGAGTCTTACGCCCCGCCGGCTGAAACGTCAAGTGCGATTTCCCACGGACGCCGGGCATCCGGCGTTTCCCGGGGATTTTCGGGTGGTCGGATTCGGGACTGGTCACGCCAACGTTGTGTTCTGGTGATGTGACTCACAAAAGCGTGTTACACTTCTCTGTCTTCCCTGGATTGGGTGAACGCAAAAACATTCTGATGGGCGCCGGCGTATAGGGCAGGCAAAGAAGGGGTCAGGTGATGATGCAGGGCATAACAGACTACCTGTGGGCGGTGTGGCTGGTGATCGCAGCTTTGTTTGCCGTGGTGGAAGTCTCCACGGTGACGTTCATAGCCCTGTGGTTCGGCATTGGAGCCGCCAGCGCCGCCCTGGTGGCTGCATTCGGTTTTGGCTTTCCCTTCCAACTGCTCACCTTCGTTGGGGTTTCCACCCTGCTGACGGTGAGCACGCGACGCATCTTCAAGCGATGGCTGGAACAATCCACACCGGCGCTGCCGGCACTGGGAGACATCAGCCTGATTGGGAAACGGGGCGTCGTGGTCACGGAAAGCCGGGGGCCGCGCAGCGAAGCGGAACTGGAACTCGATGGCACCGTCTGGACGGCGCTGCCGCTCGGCGGAGCTCACCTGAAACCCGGTGAAGAATGCGAAGTGGTACGGATTGAAGGCAACCAACTCTATGTGCGTCCGCTACACCTGCTGCCAGACTGGAGCGCCGCCAGACAAGCCCAGCGGCAATAAGTGCTCCTGGCGCGTTGCCGCAATGTCACGCCAGGTTCAGGCATTGGAAAAACACAGTCATTGAAGCCATCAGCAGAGCGTTTCTGAGGAAGGAGCAGAGTATGGAAGGGTTTCTCGTGTTTATCGGCCTTTTCGTGGCCATCACCGTTCTGACCATCTTGGTCAAGTCCATCCGCATTGTGCCGCAGATGCAGGTTCTCATCATCGAACGGCTGGGAAGATACGCTGGCATCCTTGGCAGCGGGCCCCACATCATCGTGCCTTTCATTGATGCCCCCCGCAGCGTCAACTGGACCGGGTTTCCCATTGGAATGAACTACATTGACCTGCGTGAACAGTACACCGATCTGCCCATGCAGCCCGTTATCACCAAAGACAACGTGACAGTCGGTGTGGATTCGGTCATTTACTGGCAGATTACCGACCCCTACAAGGCGGTCTATGAAGTTTCTGATCTCTCCGGTGGTATCATCCAGTTGACCATCACCGCGATGCGCAGTGTGATGGGCGAAATGGACCTCGATGAAACCCTGTCCTCCCGCGACATTATCAACGCCAAACTGCGGACGGTGATGGATGGGGCGACGAACAAATGGGGCGTCAAGGTGACGCGCGTCGAAGTGCGCAACATCAACCCGCCGGAAGACGTGCGCGTGACGATGGAGAAGCAGATGACGGCCGAACGGAACCGCCGGGCGCTCGTGCTGCAAGCCGAAGGTGAAAAGCAGGCGGCCATCACCCGCGCCGAGGGTGAACGCGAAGCCGCCATTGCCCGGGCCGAAGGCGAACGCCAGATGCAGATTCTCCGCGCCGACGGTGCCGCCCAGGCGCGCCTGCGTTCGGCAGAAGCCGAGGCCCGGTCCATCCAGATGGTGGCCCAGGCGCTGGGAAGCGCCGGCAATCCAGCCCACTACCTCATCATGGGACGCTACATCGAGTCCCTGCGCGACATGGCCCAGAGCTCCAACAGCAAGGTGGTCTTCATGCCCGTCGAAGCCTCGAATGTGCTGTCATCCATCGGAATGTTCAAGGAAGTATTCAGCAACGACAATGCCAATGCGGCCCCCTCACCCCAGACACCGGTACCGGCGCGAACGATCTCACCAACAGCACCACCGCCGCAGTATGTTCCGCGCTAATCTGATGATGGTCGGAGCGGCGGATGAAGAACAAGGTATGAAGTCATGACCGAACGGCTTCCCCAGCCGGAAAACCCACTGGTTCAGATGCGCGCCACCGACCTTGTCCGCCGCCTGGCGTCGGGCGAGGTTTCGGCACGCGCCGTCGTGGATGCCCACATCGAACGCATCCAGGCAGTCAACCCACAGCTCAGGGCCGTCGTGGTGACGTGCTTCGAGGATGCCCAGCGCGCTGCCGACGAGGCCGATGCCCGCCGCGCCCAGGGCGCGCCACTCGGACCGTTGCACGGGCTGCCCATCACCATCAAGGAATCCTTCGATCTGGCCGGGACGCCAACCACACTTGGACTGACACAACGCGCCTACAGCCAGGCTAACCAGGATGCGCCACTTGTGGCCCGGTTGCGTCAGGCCGGGGCGATTGTCCTGGGCAAGACCAACCTGCCGCAGATCGCCATGGCGAATGAGTGTGAGAATCCACTGTACGGACGGACGGTGCACCCACTTGATATGCGCCGGGCACCCGGCGGGAGCAGCGGCGGCGAGGCTGCCATCATCGCCGCTTACGGCTCGCCGCTTGGGTTGGGCAGTGACATTGGCGGCAGCCTACGCCTTCCGGCCCACGCCTGCGGCATCGCGTCTCTCAAGCCAACCGCTCACCGGTTGACGATGCAGGGCCACGCCGAGGTGTTCCCCGGCATGGAGGCCATTGTCTGCCAGCCGGGACCCATGGCGCGCCACGTGGAGGACCTGGTGCTGGCGATGCGCGTCCTGACGGCAAACGGACAAGACACCAACCGCGACCTGGCCGTTCCACCCGTTCCCTGGACAGAGCCGGAAACCGCCTCCACGCTTCAGGGGCTGCGCGTCGGCTACTACCTTGACAACGGGCTGTTCCGTCCTGCGCCGGCCATCCGGCGCGCCATCCGGGAAGCCGCCGATGCCCTTGAGCGGCGCGGCGCAGAGGTCATCCCCTGGCAGCCGCCGGACGTTGCCGAAGCCTTTGGGCTGTTTATCGGCATCCTGCTGGCCGATGACCTGCGCTACGCGCGCGACCTGCTCGCGGACGAACCAATCTGGACGCCTCTCTGGCCCTACCTGCTTCTGGTGCGGCTGCCAAACGTGGCCCGTGACATGTTGGCCCGCATCGCTGACATTGCCGGACAGCGCGCCACGGCCCGGCTGCTGCGGGCGGCACGTTCCCGGACGGCCACCGGGTACTGGCAGCTTATTGAAGCCCAGAAGCAATACCGCGAGCGATTTCTGGCCAGACTTGATGAGCAACGCTGCGACGTGCTGCTCTGCCCGACCGACGGATTGCCGGCCTTGACGCACGGGGCAAGCGCCTACACAACAGAAGCCGTCAGTTACACGGCGCTTTACAACCTGCTTGGTATGCCGGCCGGCGTTGTGCCGTGGACAGCCGTCGGACCCAACGAAGAAAGCGACCGGCCGGACACGGTTGATCTGGCCCAGCGCACAGCCCGCGAGGTTGAGCGTGACAGCGCCGGCCTGCCGGTTGGCGTGCAGGTCGTGGCGCGCCACTGGCGGGAAGACCTTGTGCTGCGCGTCATGCACGCCTTGGAGCAGGAGAGGCAGCCACCGTCAGACTGAACGGAAAGCCGCCCATCCCTGCCAGACGGGAATCAGAACGTAAAGCGAACGCCAAGCTGTACCTGCCGTGGGCCGCCAAAACGTGCGGTCGAGGGCGCACTGTAGGGCAGAAAGCCAGCCGGGTTGAGCGCGGCGGTTGAAAGCGTGCCGTTGGATAACGGCCGCGGGCCTTCGACGATGGCAATGGCATCCACGTCGTAGTTCTTGTTCGTGTTGCGCGTCACGTTGAAGAATTCCGCCAGAACATCGAGCCGCCTGGTTTCACCAAGCCGGAAGCCTTTGGCCACCCGCAGGTCGAGATTGAAGAAGTTGGGCTGGCGGAAACTGTTTCGTCCGACAACGACGCCATTGATGATGGCGCGGTCGTTGTCATTGCCATCGTTGTTCACATCATCCCCGATGATGGCCGTGTAGGGCAGTCCTGACCGGGCGACAATGATGGCGCTTACGATGAAGCCATAGGGCAGGTCCACCAGGCCGCTCAGGTTGAAGTTGTGCCGGATGTCCTGCTTGGATGGCCCGCGCTCCAGCTTGAGGTTGAAGGGGTTGATGGCGAACTCCTGATTGAAGTTCCGCTCGTTGGAGTCATCGTCCATCGTCCGCGAGAACGTGTAGTTGGCTGTCAGTTGGAAGCGGTTGGCATAGCGTCGGGTGACGGTGAGAACACCGCCGTTGTAACTCGAATGCGCCGATGATTCGTTGATGAGAATCGGGCCGTAGTTGCGTCCGTTCAGAATCTGAATCGGACGGAACGCCGTGTTGAAGAACACATAGCCGGAGTTTCCGACGACAATGTGGCCGGGGCTGCCCGGCGGTGGCAGGTTGCGGTTGACGCGCCGCTGCAAATCCCAGGTTGAGTTGCGGATGAACCCAAGCGTCACATTCCAGTGCTGAAACAGTTGCCGCTCAATGGTGAGCGACGCCTGAAAGGAACGGGGATTCTGGAAGTCAGGGGCAAAGCCATAGACCCGCTGCGGGAAGTCAATCGGCGCAAAACCGGCCGGCAGCGTCGTGATCGCACGCGGGAAGGACGGGAAGATGGCCGCCAGCAGCGCGTTGCGGCGTGAGCCGGAAGGGATGTTGTTGGTGTCTATGGCCAGGTTGGCAATGCCGTTTTCGGTGTTGACGCGCTGGAACAGCGTCGCCGGCGTGCGCGCCGTAAACAACCCGGCCGAGGCGCGGACGACGGTCTTTTTGTCGCCGTTGATGTTCCAGGCCAACCCAAGACGCGGCTGCCACTGTTCGAGATCGTTGGGAATGCGCTGGGTTTCAGGAATGTCGGGATTGGGTGAGGCCGGTTGCGGATTGAACTGCCCTTCCCAGCGCAGCCCCACGGTAAGCGTCAGGGTCGGAAAGACCCGAATCTTGTCGGTGATAAAAGCGGCAATCTCCTGCTGGACACCCCGGAAGGTCGCCGGCTCCTGCGGCGTTCCCGGCAGAAAGCCCCGGTAGCGGTTGATGGTGTTCACACCGGTCAGGGCGCGGGTGTAGTTGAGCAGGGCGTTCCCCCCGGTGAAACCATACCGCCCCTGAATGGCGGCGGCGCGCTGCTGCTGCACGCGGTTGATGTTCAGATCGAAACCAAAGCGCAACTGATGCCGCCCGCCGTTGAAGCTGACGTTGTCGGAGAGCTGGAAACGGCGCGTACGGAACGTCCGCGGCCGGCCGTTGTCTCCCCCCACCGTGCCGACGCCGGCGATGTCAATCTGCGAATCCAGCGAGTTGGGCACTTCATCGCGGTCATCACCGGCGATCTGCCCCCGGAGTTCGTTGACGAACCGATCCGTCACCACCGTCACCAGGCTGGTCTTGAAGCCGTGGCTCCGGTTCTGGCGGGAGTAGTTGACCGATTCAGCCCTGGTCTGGCGGGCATTTTCAAAATTGAAGTTGTCACCTTGCAGCCGCGTGTAGTTGTACTGGGTGTTGAGCGTGTTGCGGCTGTTGAGAATGTAATCGCCCCGGACAAACAGCGCCGTCGGGTTGTTGCTGCCGCGTTTTTCGCCTTCGAGGTCGCGCAGCACCTGCGGCAGCGTCTGTCCGGTCGGGACGTTGAAGCTCACCACGAACGGCACGCGCAGAAAGTTCTGCTCGATAGCCGTGAAGAAAAAGGCGCGGTCGCGCTTGATCGGGCCGCCAAAGCTGCCGCCAAACTGATTCTGGAGGTTGTCCAGATCGCGTCCGAAGGCGTCCGGTGAAGTCAGAAACCGGTTGCGGTTGAAGTAAAAGGCTTCACCGTGAAACTCGTTCGTGCCGCTTTTGGTCACGACGTTGAGAAAGCCGGCGTTGGTGCGTCCGATTTCCGCGCTGGCGCCAGCGCGCACCACCTGAAACTCACGAACAGCCGACTGGGGGAAAAAGAACACGGCTTCATTGCCGCCGCGCTGATTCCCCTGAAGCGGGTCGTTGAAGTCAGCGCCATCCACGGCGACATTGGAGTTGATTGAACGCTGCCCGGCGACAACCAGACCACTGCGGTCCTGCTCCTGCATCACGCCCGGCTGGAGTTGGAAAAACTCAGCAAAGTTGCGTCCGCGCACAGGTAGCTCACGAATCGCCCGCTCGCTGATGTTGAGACCGGAGGCGGATTCCTGTACGTCCACAATGCCCTGGTCAGCAGTAACTTCGATGACTTCCTGGATGCCTTCGGTTTCGAGCGTGAGGTCCACCCGCTCGGTGTTGCCGACCGTCAGCTTGACGAGCTGCCGTCCGGGCTTGCCGCCGGACAGCGTGGCCTCGATGTCATACAGCCCCACCGGGAGCACACCCGCAACATAGCGCCCCTTGGCGTCTGTCGTCACAGTTCGGGTATAGCCGGTTTCTTTATTCTTGATGACGACTGTGGCCCCGGCGACGGGGTTTCCAGATGCCTCTGAAACAATCCCTTCGATGCCGGCGCTGCCGGATTCCGATTGGGCGCTGACAAACGAAAAGCACCCCATCAGCATCCCAACCATCCAGAAGCCCAGTTGAATATGATGAAGGCGCGCGAAGAAAAGATGTCTCCGGGGAGAACGCTTGCAAGACGGCATAGGCGTCTTTTTCTCCTTTGATGCCAAAACGAAAAGTTTGAGAACAAGCTATGGAGGGAAACATTGGCGTGAAACTGAAGTCTTACCCTTATGTAACTTCTGTCTTACATAGAGCATCCAAACGACGAGCCCGGAGGTGTGCTCGGGGGTTCGTCATGGCATGCTGTCTGGTGTTGACGCCTTCGGTGCTGGCCCAGGACAGTCCGCCCCATTCGGAGACATCAGACGACATCAAGCCGCTGCACATCGGCTGGTCGCCCAAAGACATCCCTTCCACGCCTGAACCGGTTGCTTCTTCGTACGCCGCCCATTCCAATCCGCCCACAAGGCTGGTCTTTCCTGTCGCCAGCTTCCCTCAGAAGTCTTTGGAGCCATCCCCGGAGACCAAGGGATACCTGAAGCCACCGGCTTCCAACCCCAAAGGCCCCAGTGAGGGAGCGACAGATGAATCCCCGGCAACGGACCCGGATGAGGCCCCGGCAAAAGGTGATGGACAGGCCCCGGAAGACCGCTTTCAGTGGGGTGAGGCCCTGCGGCAGGCGGCGCTGTTCAACAGCCTGCAACATATTCTGCGCTTTGCCACCGAGGACGGGACGCGCAAGGAAATCAAAGGCCCCTTTTTCCGGGACTGGTTTCAGTCCGTTCGCAACCTGCGCGGCTGGCGGGACGGGGACCCGTTTCTGGTCAACTACATCGGACACCCCATCATGGGTGCGGCGTCGGGATATATCCAGATTCAGAATGATCCGCGCGGCCGCTACCTCGAATTCGAACCCACCCGCAAGACCTACTGGAAAAGCCGCCTGAAAGCGATGGTCTGGTCAGCCGCCTACAGCACGCAGTTCGAGCTGGGACCCATCAGCGAAGCCTCGCTGGGCAACGTCGGACGGGCGCCCCGGCCGGACGGGAAAAGCCCGATGGCCTATGTGGATTTGGTCATTACACCCACTGTCGGCACGCTGTGGTTGATGGGCGAGGATGCACTGGACAAGTACCTTATTCAACGCTTTGAAAACCGCGTCCGAAACCGGTTCTGGCGCGGGATGGTACGCAGTTTTCTCAACCCCGGACGGAGCATTGCCAATGCCATGCGGTTCAAGGGGCCATGGCATCGGGACCGCCGTCCTCTTTGAACTCACCGGAGTCACCGTGATGAAATCAGCCATCAAGTCAGCGCGTTGGCTTGTCGGGCTGGTGTGGTTCGGCTGGGTCCTGACGCTGGCCCCCACCACAACAACCGCACTTACCCCGGCACAAGCGGGTTTTCAGACCTACACCAATGCCCGCTTTGGTTATCGTATTGCCTACCCGGCCGACTTCACCCCCCAAGGTGAATCCGACAACGGCGATGGGCAGGTCTTCACCGGCGGAGACGATGCCGAACTGCGCGTCTGGGGCGGGTACAACGTTCTTGGGGAAACACCTGCCAGCGCCCTGCGGGAAGAACTCCGCCGCTGCGCGGAAAACCGGCGGCAGATCACATACCGTACGGTCGGCAGGGGCTTTTTCGTCGTGTCGGGCTACGAATCGGATGGCACGCGGATTTTCTACCTCAGAAAAATTGTCCGCCCATCGCTTCAGGTTGGCTTTGAGTTTGTCTATCCGGTGAACAACCGCGCCCGCTACGACCGGGAGGTTGGGGTCATTGCCAACTCCCTGCGCCTTCCGTCCCGCCAGGCCGGATTCAAATAAGCCCCCCTGCCTCTTTGGCAGGCGTGGACAGTCAGCATGGAACGCAGCGTCATCATCGGCACGGCCGGCCACATTGACCACGGCAAAACTTCGCTTGTCCAGGCATTGACCGGCACCAACCCGGACCGGCTGCCCGAAGAGCAGCGGCGCGGCATGACGATTGACCTGGGGTTTGCCCACCTGAATTACCGGGACTGGCGGTTTGCCTTTGTGGATGTGCCCGGCCACGAGCGGTTCATCAAAAACATGCTCGCCGGAGCCCACGGCATTGACCTGGTGCTGCTGGTCATTGCAGCCGATGAAGGCGTCATGCCCCAGACCGTTGAGCATCTGGCCATCTGCCAGTTGCTGGGACTTTCCCACGGCGTCATTGCCCTGACCAAGTGCGATCTGGTCGAACCCGACTGGCTGGCGCTCATCCGGGATGATGTCACCCGCTTCACCCAGGGCACCTTTCTGGCCGGCAAACCGGTCGTGGCCGTCAGTGCCCGCACTGGCGCGGGATGCGAGGCGTTGCTTCAGGCGCTGGCCGGCGAAGCGGCAACTGTCCGCCCCCACGCGGTCGCCCGTCCGCCACGGCTGCCCATTGACCGCATCTTCACCCGGCCGGGCTTTGGAACGGTTGTCACAGGAACATTGATTTCAGGAACTTTCGCCGTTGGGGAAGAAGTCAGCATCGAGCCGGGCGGACTCGTCACACGGATTCGCGGGCTTGAAGTCCACGGCGTCGCGCGCAAGGAAGTCCGCGCCGGGGAACGGGTGGCCCTCAATCTCGCGTCTCTGGAGGTTGGCGACCTGCGCCGGGGTGATGTCGTCACACCACTGCACCGCTTCCATCCAACGTCGCGCCTTGACGTACAGCTTGAGTTGCTGGCCACCGCGCCCTCCCCTCTGACGGATGACGCCCGCGTACGCCTGCACCACGGCACCAGCGAAGTCATGGCGCGGGTGACGTTGCTCGACGGTCGGCGCGAGCTGCCCCCCGGCAACGTCGGTTTTGCCCAACTCCGGCTGGAAGCGCCTCTGCTGGCCCTGCCCGATGACCGGTTCATTCTCCGGCGCTACTCACCGGCGACAACCATTGGCGGCGGCAAGGTTCTCGATGCCCATCCACCGCGCCGGCGCGGCCGCTGGCGGCAGACAGATGAATTGCTGAAACAACTGGCGGCTGGCGGCGACCAGCGGCGGATGGCATTTGTCCGGCGCACTGGCGCGACCGGGTTGACGCTTGCCGAACTGGCCAGCCTGACCGGCGACAGCGATGCCGAACTGGAAGCCTTTGCCCGCCGCACCCCGGAGTGTGTCTTCCTTGGCCCGGCCCGGCGTCTGGTCGCACAGACAGCCCTCGACCAGCTCTGTCAGAACATCACTATGACGCTCGAAATGCTCCACCGGGAACGGCCCCGCCAACCTGATCTGCCCCGGGAGGAAATCCGGCAGCGAACGGCCCACGACCTGCCGGCCGAAGTGTTCCAGCAGGCTGTGGCCCAGCTCGTCCGGGAGCAGCGCGTCTTCGCGGATGCGCGGACGATGCGGCTGGCCAGTCACCAGATTCAACTTTCTGCCGCTGATACGGCGCTGAAACAGACCGTGGAACAGCTCTGCCGCCAGGCCGGATGGCACATGCCGACCCTGCCTGACCTGTGCCGTCTGACCAGCCGCCCGGAAGGGCACGTACTGGCCGACGTTCAACTGCTCCTGACCGAAGGGCGGCTCGTGCGGGTCGGGGATTTTCTTCTGCACGCTGAAGCCGCGTCCGAACTGCTGGCGCGCCTGCGGCAGGCAAAAACGAAAGGTGAAACCCTCGATGTGGGGGCTTTCAAGGTGCTGTTCGACCTGCCGCGCAAGTACGCCATTCCCCTGCTCGAATGGCTTGACCAAACCGGCGTCACCCGGCGGTATGGCAACACCCGCCTTATGGCTTGATGTCCGGCGCGGCCGGTTCGGCGAGGGTGGGAGCGTGGGTGGAATTTTCCAGATGGCGGAGAGCGGGCAAAGTTGGCATATCGTCGGCTGAGGCAGGTTTTGGCGCGGCGGCTGGATGCACCGCATAGAACCGCAGGGCCGGGATGACAGCCGCCTGAAACTCGGCAACCGATACATACCGGTCTTCCGGCTCACGTGACAGGGCACGGCGCACGATACGCTCCAGCGTCCGCGCCTCCGGTGTCGCCCCCAAAGACAAACGCATGGCCTGGTTTCTGACAGCGACGACATACTCGCTGAAGTTGCGGCGCGGGAATGGCACCTCACCCGTCACGGCCTCGACCAGCATGACGCCCAGCGAGAAGATGTCGCTGCCGGCGACGGCTTCACGCCCCATGGCCTGTTCCGGCGCCATGTAGCCCACCGTTCCCATCACCATGCCGGGGCGCGTGATGGTCTGCTCATCTTCGAGGCTGGATTTGGCCAGCCCAAAGTCGAGCACCTTGATCAGGGGCAGGCTCCCTTCGTCACGGCAGATGACCACATTTTCGGGCTTCAGGTCACGATGAACGATCCCGGCCGCATGGGCGGCTTTGACCCCCTCGCAGATTTGGTCGAACCAGAGCGCCGCCGTCGGGCCGTCCAGTCGTCCGCGCTGGCGCAGTTCGGCCCGCAGGGAGCGTCCCCGCACCACTTCCATGACGAGGTACGCGCCCCCGGCCCCGGTGCGCCCGAAGTCGTACACGGCCACCAGATTGGGATGGCGCAGCGCCGCCGCCGTGCGCGCCTCGCGTTCAAAACGGCGCAGCGCCGCCGGATCGCCAAACAGGTGCGCCAGAATGACCTTGACGGCCACCGACCGGTTGAGGCGCAGATCGTGGGCCAGATAGACCGCGCCCATCCCGCCCTTTCCCAGCAGGCTGTCCAGGCGGTACTTCCCTTCGATGACCCGCTCGACCGGCAGAGACAGGGTGAGTTCCGCCCGGTCATCGGCGCAGAGGTTGACGTTGGCATCGTAGCACCGGCCGCACACCGGACATTCCTTGACCAGGTTGATTTCCTGTTCGTCCAGGCGTGCCAGCACTTCGCGGCGCATCCGTTCAGCCCGTTCCACGTGTGCCCGGAGCCGGGTGTTGTCATGAATGATGCCAACCTGTGCGCCGATGGCCTGCAGCGTCTGACGGTCAAGCGCCGAATAGGGTTCTTCCGATTGTTTTTCCCCCAGCATCATCAGACCGACGAGCCGCCCATCGGCATTCTTCATCGGCACGAGTAAGGCAGCCTGCACCTGTTCAAGAATGGACAGTTCAAACGCACTGAGCTGCACTTCCGGCGGCAGCGGCACCTCCTGGGCCCCCGTCGCCAACTGCATGTAGTCCGCCAGCGGAGAACGCTCCGGCAGCGACAGATACCGGCTTGGCTTCTGGGTTTCCGCCAGGGTTTCCTGACCCACTGCCGTGGAGAGAAACACCAGACGAAAAGTTTTTGGGCGGAGTGCGGTTGTGACCTCCCGCGTCACCAGGTCGGTCAGCTCGTCCAGCGAGGTCTGTTGCTTGAGTTGTTCGGGAAGTTCGATGAGCAACCGCTCACGGTCATACTGGTCCCGGAAGAAACGGCGATCAATCCACTGCTGCAATGGTGCCTGGAAACGCAGGGCCAGCGCCGCAAAGATGCCCAGCGCCACCGAGAGCGGGTTCGTCAGAAACAGCTCACGAATGGTCATGTGCGTGTTGAGCAGGGCCATCAACACCAGCCAGGCCAGCGGGACGACAACCAGTGCGGTCAGGGCGCGTTTGGCCAGGGCGTACTGCACCCCCCGCCGGACGATGACCTTCACATCGAACAGCCGGTGGCGCACGATGGTGTAACCCAGTGTCACCGGGATGGCGATGTAGGTTATCTCGGAAAAAAAGGTCAGAAGCTGGTAGGTTGGATTGGCGGCCAGCGCCCCGCGATACGCGCCAAAAACCACCTCGACGGCGGTCAACACGGCAAAGGGAGCAATACCGACCAGCGTCCCATACACGGCCCACTGAATTCGGCGGCGGTCGTCTGGTTCCTTCAAACGCCGGTAGTTCCCGGTGACAACCACAACCAGCACGACAAACCCGGCCAGCAGGTACACCAGCGCCAGTGGGTCAAGGGCATAAAAAACCGTCCCGAAGCGGATCATCAACTCGATGGCCTGCGGCCGCCCCTGCACCGTCACCCAGTCCAGCCAGCGATACCCACCCCCAATGAGCGCCCCAAGCACGTAGCCAAGCACAATGACCGGACGCCATACCGCAGCCAGCCGCGCGCGCGACGGGAAACGGGCGTAGAAGTGCACCCCCAGCGCCAGGAAGATCGGGTACGACGTGACCATGGCATAGAACAGGGTCAACTCCACCGTTGAGAACAACGGCGCGACCGGTTCCAGCATGCGAAAACAGGGAATGGCGGATGTGGCAAAAGCGGCCAGCGCCGCCAGCCGCGCCAGTCCGTCTTCCGGGCGCAGAAACCCCAGAAAGAGCGCAAAACCGGCAAACGACAGCGTGACGAGGCCGTATGCCAGCGCGTGCCACACGAGTTGCCACTGCCAGCGCAGAGACGCGGTCAGGGTCAGTTCCCGCATCTCCGCCCCCCGGGAAACCTGCAGGGTGTAGGTCTGCCCCGGTGCGATGTCACGCAGGTGCAGCCATATCATCCGGTCGCGGGCGATGGGAAACAGCCGCGTGTCGCCATTGATGGCCACCAGCCGCCAGCCGTCCACCTCGCGCAAGGACTCATCCCTGGCCGCCAGGGCATAGTGGTCAGCTTCAACCTTGTACTGCCACCCGAAATCCTTTTCATACCCACCGTAGCGCCCCAGAACAACTATCGCAAAGACGATGTAAAACAACGCCACGGCCGCCATGCCACAGGTGACGACGGTAAATGGATGGCGGGTGAGGCGAAATCTCATACGTACGAGGGGAAGGAAAGCTTGGGGGCGATCAGACTGCGAGCCAACGCTCTATCTGGTTCAGGTCAAGCGCCGTACGCAAAGCCGCCGCCAGATCGTCCAGGCGTTGCCGTCGCTCCAGCCGGTAGCTGCGCAGGCTTTCGGCCGGCGATACATGACACATGCGGCGGACAGCCGCGATGAAGTGATGCCGGAAATTGTCGTCATCAAACAGTCCGTGCAAGTACGTTCCGATGATTCGTCCATCCGGTGAAACGGCGCCATCCACGACCTGTTCCCCGGTGGCGCGCACTACGTCGAACAGCCCTTCAGCGCCGGGGGCATAGACGGTCTCGCCCAGATGAATCTCATAGCCTTCGGCGCGCAGGTTCTGCACCGGCCGGCCAAACAGGGTCGGCGGCCGCCAGCGTCCAACGGCTGGCGTCGTCCACTTTTCAGACCGCAGCACGGTCATAATGGGCAGGCATCCCAGCCCTTCGTCCCAGCCGCCGCCTTCCGCGCCGGTCGGGTCTTCAATCCGCTGCCCAAGGATTTGCATCCCACCGCAGATGCCCACCAGTGGCCTGTTCCGGGCATGCGCCAGCAGCGGCGGCACAAAGCCATGTTCGCGGAGGTAGCGCAGGTCGTGCAGGGTTTGCTTGGTTCCAGGCAGGATGATGACATCCGCCCCGGCCAGGTCCTCGGGACGTTCCAGAAAGGCCAGGGCCACGGACGGCTCTGCGGCCAGCGCGTCGAAATCCGTGAAGTTTGACATCCACGGCAGCGCGATGACGCCAATGCGCAGCGGTCGCTCCGGCGTGTTTGGCAAGCTCTTCCAGATGCGGGCCGGTGTCCGGCGGTCTTCCAGCGCCACGCTGTCTTCCTCATCGAGCTTGAGGTTGGGCAGGTATGGGATGACGCCCACACATGGCCGCTGCGTATGAGCTTCGAGCATGGCCAGCCCCGGTTCGAGCAGCTTGCGGTCGCCCCGGAACTTGTTGATGACCGTTCCACGAATCCGCGCGCGGTCGGCTTCGTCCAGCAGGACGAGGGTTCCAACCAGGGAGGCAAACACTCCGCCCCGGTCAATATCCCCCACCAGCAGGCAGGCGGCATTGGCCGCGTGCGCCATGCGCATGTTCACGATGTCGTAGTCACGGAGATTGATTTCTGCCGGCGAGCCGGCTCCTTCGAGAATGATGAGATCAAACTGTTCAGCCAGGCGGGTGTAGCTTTCCAGAACACGCGGGAACAGTTCCCGTACCCGAAAAGAAAAGTAATCGCGCGCCGTCAGGTTGCGCCAAACCTTCCCCTGAACGACATACTGCGCCGTCTGATCAGACGACGGCTTGATGAGAATCGGGTTCATGTCGGTCGTCGGGGCCAGTTCGCAGGCTTCGGCCTGAAGCGCCTGGGCCCGGCCGATTTCTCCGCCGTCGGGTGTGGCCGCCGAGTTGAGTGCCATGTTCTGCGCCTTGAACGGAGCAACGCGCCAGCCGTTCTGCCGGAAGATGCGGCACAGCCCGGCCGTCAGCAGCGACTTGCCCACATGGGATGCCGTCCCCAGCACCATCAGCGCCCGCGCCGGCATGGTGAACACCTCCTCTGTCTGCGTCTGTCCGGGTATGTCCCGAAAAGTGGGCTGCCAAAGAGAACCACCGTGCTTTTAGCCATGATGTCCACGGCAAAGCCAGCCCTCTGTGGCGATCAGCCCGGCCATTCCGGGCGACGCTCCCCCAGACACTTACGGCAAAAACAGGCCTGCCCGATGCACGGGTCTGTTCAGAGGACTAGCGCGGATACTCCGCCACTTCAGCGGCAACCGGCCCCAGGTGAAAGACAAAACTCATCCACCCGCCGCGTGACCGGTACATTTCCACCTGTACGCCAAACACTTCGGCCAGCAGGCACTCGTTCATCACCTCTTCGGGCTGGCCCTGCGCCACACACCGCCCACCCTGCATCACCGCCACCCGGTCAGCATAACGGGCGGCGGCATTGAGATCGTGGACGGCCATCACGATGGTTTTGCCTTCGCGGGCCAGCCTTCGGCACAGCTCGTAGGTTTCAAGCGCATGCGCCACATCCAGACTGGCCGTGGGTTCATCGAGCAGAATGGTCGGCGCTTCAGTTGCCAGGCTGCGCGCAATGAGGACGCGCTGGCGCTCTCCGCCGGAAAGCTCTGTGACCAGCCGCGCGCGCAAATCCAGGATGTCGGCCCGCGCCATGGCCTGCTCAATCACAGCGCGGTCGTGCGCCCCTTCCGGCTGGAAACGCCCCAGATGCGCGTGCCGCCCCATGGCCACGATGTCACGCACAGTAAAAGCAAAATCCAGATGCGTGTCCTGTGGCACGACGGCCACCTTCCGCGCGACTTCCCGGCGCGACCACTCGCGCAGGTCACGTCCTTCCAGATAGGCCGCCCCACGGGTTGGCGACAACAGCCCGGCGAGCAACCGGAGCACCGTTGTCTTCCCGGAGCCGTTCGGCCCGATCAGCGCCAGAAAGCTGCCCGGCGCTGGCGACAGGGACACTTCGCGCGCAATGGCCTTGCCGTCAACCTCAAACCACACGTCGTTGAGTTCGAGAACCGCCATAAAGCTTCACACCGATGCCGCCCACGCACGCCGCGATCGGATGAGCAGGTAGAGAAAGAACGGCCCACCGACCAGCGAGGTGACGACACCCGGACGCAAGTCCGACAGAGACGCCAGACGGCACACCATGTCAGCCACCACCAGAAAGGCCGCTCCGCCCAGAAACGCCGCTGGCAACAGACGGCGGTTGTCCGGCCCCATCACCAGACGCAACAGGTGCGGCACAATCAAGCCAACAAACCCGATGGCCCCCACGGCCGAGACCGTCGCTGCCGTCACCAGCGAAGCCCAGACAATCAGGTTGCGGCGCAGCGCCGGCACGTCAATCCCCAGCGACAGCGCGGATTCTTCACCGGTCAGCAGCAGGTTGAGTTCCCGGCCGTGCAGTGCCAGCCAGACACTCCCCACCAGGGTCAGCGGAAATACCAGCGCCACGTGGCCCCACGAGCGCCCTTCAAAATCCCCCATCAGCCAAGAAAGCATCTGCCGCCCGACCTCCCACTGGCGCAGCGACAAAGCGAGCACAAACGAGGTCAGGGCCGATACGATACTGCCCACGGCAACCCCCGACAACAACAGGGTCGTGACCGACAGCCGTCCATGTCCGCTGGATGCCAGCGCATAGACGACAAACGTACAGCCGAGCGCGCCGATGAAAGCGCCCGTCGGGGCCAGCAGCATCGAGAAGGTCGTCGCGCCAAGGTACAGCGCCGTCACCGCGCCAAAAGCTGCTCCGGCTGAGACGCCGATGATGCCCGGCTCCGCCATCGGATTGCGAAAAATCGCCTGCATCACGGCCCCGGTCAGCGCCAGCCCGCCTCCGACCAGCGCCGCTGTCAGGACGCGCGGCAGACGTACCCACAACAGGACGGTTCGCTGCCACGCCGGATAGTCACCTTCGTTGCCGGTCAGGACATCCCACAGGATGCGCATGGCGCGCAGCGGGGGCACATTTGCTGTCCCCAGAGCGGTTGCCAGAATGACCACCCCGGTCAGCAGCAGCGTCAATCCGGTCAACATCCATGCGTCACGGCGCGTCATGGCGAATTCTGCTGAAACCGGTCAGGATGCAGCGCCCGTGCCATAGCCCACGCCGCCCGCGTGTTGTAGTGCGAGTTACAGAGCAGCAGGCTTGAGGGCAACGTCACCACCCGGCCGGATTTGACGGCCCGCACGTCCTGCCACACCGGGTCCTGTTCGAGTGGTTTTGGCGGAATGACCAGCCGCATACCGACGGCACCGTGCGCGCGACCGCCGGTGTCGGGTACAAAAATCACATCCGGGTCCATCTCAATGACCGTTTCGAGGGCGATTTTGCCCCACGCCTTGATGCCGGCTTCCCGTGCGGCATTGCGCGCGCCGGCCGCATGAAGTAACTCATCGGTGTAGGTGTCAATCCCGGCGGTGTACCCATAACCGCTCCCGATGTAGAGCGCCCGTGGCGCTGGCGCATCAGCCACAATGCGGCGGATAGTCGCCAGTTCACGATTCATCCCGGCAATCAGGTCTTCCGCCCGCGCCGGTTCGCCAACGGCGTTGCCAATAAGCCGGATGTTTTCCTGAATTTCGCTAATCGTATAACCACGGTTGATGCGTACGACACGCACACCGCCCAGCTCAAGCAACGACACGGTTTCTGCCGGGCACGCAGCCCCAACGAAGACCACATCCGGTTCGAGCGCCAGAATTTGCTCGACCCGGATCGGATTGGACGCCACCCGTCCCGGAATCTGCGCGGTGCGTTCCAAGATGTTGCATAGGCCCGGATTGTCGGCATCCTGGCTGAGCGCCAGAATCCGCTCCGGCGCAACCATGTCCATGACGATTTCATTGACATTGTATTCGGTTGAAATGATGCGTGATGGGCGCTGCGCTGCGGTGTTGTCGCTGTGGTGCGGCATCGAAAGCGCAGCTTTTTGCCAGGCAAAGCCGTACTTCCCGGCCAGCGCCGACAGCCCCAGCGCCAATACCACCAGTCCCAGATTGGCCAGAAGTCGTGTCATGAAGGCTTACCCGGACACCTTTCCGACAGCTGTCACCTGTCCTGCCGCCGGGTCTGCTGAAGGCGGTTGCGTCAGGTCACTCCGCTTCTCACTGCGCCAGACGCCGGGTGAAGCGGAATCAAAGATGTGGCGGTTGAAATGCCGCGCCGCCAGCGCGCCGGGCGGCGGGAGATACCGCCCGGCGGCCAGCATGGCTTCAAGGTAGTCAAACACCGCCATCACGGTCGCTTCATCGTTGACGGAGTGCAGCCAGACCGTTTCCCCGCCAAAGAGAATGAGGATGACGTTGGCCAGTGGGCACGGGCCCAAGCAGCCGGTGACTGTCAGGTGCACGCGCAACCGCAGCCCACGCCCTTTCCACTCACGCTTGTAGGCGTCGAGCGGTACGGCTGGAATCCCCCGCTCCGTCTGTCCGCAGCAGCAGCCCTGGCAGACGAAAAGCTGCCCCTCGATGACGCGCAGTTCCCTGACGACGCCATCGGCGCGCACCACATCGAGAAAACGGTCTGGCGGCCCGGCTTCCATTTCGGCTGCCACCTAGAACTGGAAGGCCACACCACCGCGGCCAACGACACCCGGCGCCAGCCAGCCGTTTCCAGTGAAGTAACGCCGGTTGAACATGTTTTCAACCTGGCCATAGAAGCGCAGCGTCCGGTCATTGCCGACCGGAAGGGTGTAGCTGCCCATCACATCGGCCTTGACATAGCCCGGCACTTCAAATGCCCGTGACCGGTTGACGGCAAACAGCGACGCATAGGTGCGGCTGTAGGCCGCCAGGTCAAAGTTGATATTGACGCGCTTGCCGAGTGCCTGATTGGCCACAAAGGTGAAGGTGTGTTCGGCAACGCCAAAGATGCGGAAAAAGCCGCGTACCGATACGTCGCGGTCCGTGCCGGCGCTGGTGTGGGTGTAGGAACCATTCAGCGTCAGCGTCGTCGTGGGACGTGCATTGAAGCTGACCTCAACGCCGCGTGAAATACCGCCCGAACCGTTGATGTATCCCGAAGAGCGCCCGTAAGGATCGGTGGCCGGATTCAGCACGCCGCTTGAATCAAAGGCCGTAATCTGCACGACGCGGGTGTAAAAGCCGGTGATACCGATTTGCAGCCGGTCGCGGAAAAAATACTGGTCCACTCCGGCGTCAAACGAGTTGTACCGGTCCGGGGCGAGGAACGGATCGCCATAGGGCGTGAAGTTGACCAGACCGGTGCGGGGATTGTTGAAAAAGCCGCCCCCGAAGCGTTCATAGAGCGCCGGCGCGCGATAGGCATTGCCCACGTGGGCGCGCAGCTTGGTCCTGGTTGTCGGGACGAAATACGAAGCCGAAATGTCTCCGGTGTAGGCCGTTGGCGGCGCCTTGAGCTGCACGTTGGCGTAGGCACTGGTCGTCCCGGTCGCCACAAACGTGGGACGGTTCAACCGGAAGCCCTGCGTCCGTCCCGACAGGGAAAGCTGAAGCCGGTCTTCGAGCAACCGGAACTGCGCCTGAAAGTAGCCGGCATGGGCGTTCTGGCTGATGTTGGTCTGTACGTTCACCCGCCGCTGGGGATCGGGCAGGCGGTTGTCCTGCCGGTCAAAGTAGGCTTCGTGTTCAAACTCGTAGCCGGCCGTAAAGGTGAACCAGCGCGCCGGCTGCCAGTTGACCCGTGCATCCACGGTGTCAATGTCGCCGACATAGTTGAGGAAGTTGGAAGTAACCGGCTGGAAGCCAAAGCCGCCGGGGCCGTTCTGAAAGACGCGCGCCGTATGCACCCGCTGCCACGCCACCCGGTAGCCTACCGTCGGGTTGATGGTGTGGTTGAAGATGACCGCTCCCATGGCAAAGTCAGACGACCGGCGGTTGTCCGGGTCCTGCCGGTTGGGAATGATGGTCGTATCTCCCCAGATGATTTGGGAGGACGGCACACCGGCAATCAGCCGCCGCACCTGGTCGGCCGGCAGAAACCGCGCCGGAATGACGCCGACCGTGGGAAAGTTGGCCGCCGGAATGCCTGCCGTCGTCGGACTGATTTGCAGCGCCACAAAGTCGTCTGAGGCATTGACGCGCCCGGTCAACGAAATGTTGGGCGTGAAGTCATAGCGCAGCGTTCCCTGAACCCCCGTGCTGCGCGTGGGCGTCCAGCCGTTGACGCCGCGTGTGACGTTGAGGTGCGTTGTGGCAAAGCTGTAGGTGAAACGGTCGCCGGCCAGCCCGCCTTGGAGCTGAAACCGTCCGCGAAACAGTCCCAGTCCGCCACCTTCGAGTTGCAGTGAGCCGGTTGTCGGGCCGCCGCCGGGATTGGAGACGATATTGACGACGCCGCCCACGGCATTCGTTCCGTAGAGCGACGAACCCGACCCGCGCAGAAACTCCACCCGTCCGAAATCCACAAAGTTGAGGTTGGACATAAACGATGTGGCATCACCCTGCGTGGTTGAGGCATCGCGGAAGCGCAACCCGTCGTAGAGGATGGCTGTGGCATCCGGGCGCAGCCCCCGCGTCCGAAGCTGGGTAAAGGCGCCCGGACCGCCGTTGTTGAGAATCTGGATACCCGGCGCGGTGCGCAGCACTTCGTAGAGGGCAAACTCATTGCGGTCAAGGATTTCCTGGCGGTCAATGACGGTGATGGCCTTGGAGACCTCATCCACGGTCTGGGGTGCGCCGGCGGCTGTGACCACCACGACATCGGCAATCCCCTCCACCTTGAGGGTAATATCGGCGGCTTCGCCGGGTGTGACGCGGCGCGTTGTGCGGGCAAAGCCGGGGGCTTCGGCCTCGATGAGGTACTCGCGTCCGGCTACGTTTTCAAAGGCATATTCGCCGTTGGCGCTGCTGACCGTCGTGAGCCGCACACTGACATCACGCCCCTGCAGGGCCACTCTGGCATTGGGAACGGGGCTTCCCTGTTCATCCAGGATGCGTCCCCGAATGGCATTGGACTGGGCCGCGGCGCTGCCGACAAGCAGCAGCCACCACATCGCACTGACAGCTAGGCAACGGAGTATGGAGTTCATGACGGATGCTTTCCTTTCGCTTTGATACTAACTAAGAATTTTCCGAATCAGTCAAGCCCACCCGCTGCTGTTCTCCAAGCCAGCGCACCAGCAAGGCAACCAGATGCGCGTTGGCGGCATCGTCGCGGACGGCAACCCGCACATAGCGGTCGTCCAGACCGACAAAATCCGTGCAGCGGCGGATGAGGACGTGGTGTGGTTCCAGCCAGCGGGCCAAATCCGTCCCTGTGCCGCGTGGCAGGCGGAGAAGCAAAAAGTTGGCCGCACTGGGAAACACCGTGCAGCCGAGTTCATCGAGGGCGTGGGCAAAGGTGCGCCGGGCGCACTCGGTACGCAGGCGCGTCCGGGAAGCAAAATCCTCATCGGCCAGGGCGGCCCGGGCGGCTTCGAGCGCCGGTACGCCGACGGGCCAGGCGGCCGTCTGACGGCGCAACTCCTGTGCCAGCGGCGGGTAGGCAACGGCGACCCCGACGCGCAACCCCGGCATCGTGTAGAACTTTGTCATCGAACGCAGGACGACGACATTGGGCAGGTTGGCGGCTTTCTGAATCAGGGAGTTTTCGGGCTGGTAATCCACAAAGGATTCGTCCAGCACGACCCGTACGCTGTGCTGGGCCACGGTACGGACGAACTCCAGCAGGTGCTCCGGCGGATAGGCGACGCCGGTTGGGTTGTGCGGTGTGTTGAGCAGGACCGTATCCACGCGCGTTTCGCGGATGAACGGCCCAAGCTGCCCGAAGTTGGGCTGAAAACCGTCTTCAGCACGCAGCGGCCAGGTGACGAGACAGGCGTTGACGGCCACGAGCGCCCGGCGGTACTCGGTAAAGGAAGGTTCCAGCAGCAGGACGCGCCGGGGACGCCAGATGCGCAAGGCATCAAAAAGCAGTCCCGATACGCCGTTGCCGACCACCACGGCTGCCGGATCGAGCCGATAGCGCTGTGCAAAACTGGCGCGCAGCGCCGTGTCGTCGGGGTAATGTGTCCAGTCTGCCTGCGCCACCGCCGACCTGACGGAAGCTGGCGGCCCCCAGGGATTGAGACTGGCGCTGAAGTCCAGCACGTCCGCCGGCGCAATGCCCAACCGCTGCGCCGCCTCGAAAACACGTCCACCATGTGCGAGTAACCACGGAGAAGGATTCATCGGGGCCCTCCCAGGCAGAAGATGAGCGCCGCTGCGAAGCCGAGCCAGGAGACCCGGGCCACGAGCCGCCGCGCCGTTTCAACAGCGACTATGTCCAGCGGACGGAGAGCCTGACCGAGAAAAGGTGTGACGTGGGGAACGCCGGCGTAGGTGTTGCGGCCGCCCAGGCGGACGCCAAGCGCGCCGGCCATGGTGGCTTCGGGATGCCCGGCATTCGGGCTGGCGTGGCGGTGCGCATCCCGCCACCACGTGGACAGCGCGCCGCGCCAGTCCGCGCCGCCAAGTGCAGCGGCGACCACCAGCAGCAGTGCCGTCAGCCGTGCCGGAAGCCAGTTGGCAAGGTCATCCAGCCGTGCCGCGAACTTGCCAAACCAGAAGTAGTGTTCGTCTTTGTGACCGATGCAGGAATCGAGGGTGTTGATGGCCTTGTAGGCCAGCGCCGCCGGAACGCCGCCCACAGCCAGATAGAACAAGGGCGCGATGATGCCGTCCGAGGCGCTTTCGGCCAGCGTTTCCACCGTTGCCCGGCAGACTTCGCTTTCACTGAGTTCGACAGTATCGCGTCCGACAATCCGCGCCACCCGCGCCCGCGCGCCCGGCAGGTCATGGCAAAGCAGACAGTCAACGACCGTGGCGGTTTCGTCCAGCAGGTCTTTGATCGCCAGCGTCGTGGCGGCCAGATAGACCATGACCATGGCGCCAAAGGTCGGCGACCAGGCACACAGGCTGCGCAAAGCCAGCCAACTGCCGCCATAACTGAGACCCACCAGCGCCAGTGACAAGCCGGTTCCGGCCAGAAACAGGCTGGCCGGCCCTGCGGTCAACGGGCGCAGTCCCTGCTCGCCGATGGTAATGAAGCGTCCCATCCAGCGTACGGGATGGGGCAGCCACGGCGGATCGCCAATGAGGCGGTCAAGGGTGTAGGCGGCAATCAGGAACAGCGGCGACATCAACGCTTCCGTGGCCCACGTTGACAAGACGGGCCAAGCCAGTCAGGGCGTCAAAAGCCCCGGCAACTTCAGTCGCACGCACTGGAAAGCAAACAGGCGAGGAACCTGCGCCCAAAAAGGGCACGGGTCGGCAGACTGTTGGCCGCGCAGCTCCTTCCGCGAGAAGCTTTCCGTGCGCGTGGCTCTGGGCAGGTCTCCTGACTTCGCCGTTTCGCGCCGCGCCTTCCCACGCTGGTGCGCAGTGGCTCACTGAGGAAATGGCGCGAAACCTGATGTTGGCGTCACAGTGGCGGGACCGTGCGGGATTTGCACCCGCTTCCCTATTCTCCCGTTCGCTTGCTTGAAGCAACGGGCACCCAAAACCAAAAGAACCTTACTCTGCAGACAAGCTATATCCTGAAACAGACGGACGCAAGAGAAACAGACGGACGCAAGAGCCAGCTTGAACGTGTGGCCGGTACGCACACGGGAAGGAACGGCGCAGATACCGCTTTCGGCCCCGGCGTGGAAATGCCTTGGGCAGCGATGGCCCGGAATCAGGAACCGGGTCAGGAAAATGGCCGGAATCAGAGGCCGGTCAGGCGGTCGGCAATGTATTCGCCTTCTGCTTCCGGCGTAGGGACTTCCGCCGCCGGACGCGCTGGCGGAAGCGCTTTCCCGGAACTGCCATGCCCGTTGAGCCGTTGCCCACTCGCCGCAACCGCATAGGCCGGCTGGGCCGGCTGGGTTTGGACAACCGGCGCCGGCAGAATGGCTTTCTCGTGTACCAAATCCGCCTTACCACGGTGTTTGAGCGCCTCGATGAGAAAGTTCTCAAACATCCGCCGTCCGTCCCGGCTTTCGTTCCGGTGTTCCCACGGGCTGGGCAGCTTGCGCCAGTCCTCGAAGGATTTTTCGAGGTGAAACTGCACGCCATAGAGCAACTGCCCGTCGCCGCGTTTGACCATGATCTGGTTGCGGGTCAACTCGCTTTTGGCCAGCAACGAAAATCCGGGTGGCACGCGCTCCAGCATCAGCCCGTGGTTTTGCCACACCCGAAGCGTATTTTTCGGCAGCCGCCGCCCACGTTCGGTCAGGATGCCAGCAAACAGCGGGTCCTGTGGGCGCAGGACGTGGATGAGGTAATACTGGTACTCCCGCATGCGCTCGGTACGTTTTTCCCACGGGTTCAAACCGTCCAACGTCACCACCCGGACGCCAAACGCCTGCCCCATAATCTGATGTCCGCCACAGATGCCCAGCACGGGAACCGTCGTGCGCTGCAGAAAGGACTCCAGGTTGGCCATGAGTTTCGGATTGTAGAGATCAAAGTCGCGCAGCGTGCCGCTGATGATGATGGCATCGGGGTCAAAATCGGCGACCCGGGCATCCGTCAGCTCATTGAGGCGGACCACCAGCCAGTGTGGCTTGACAACCAGGTTGTTGATGTTCTGGGTGATGTTTCCGATGGCGAATCCAGCGATCTTGCGTTCTTCGGCAACCCACGCCTCGGCATCGAAGTTGGGTTCGTCCTTCGCTTTCTCGTTGAGGTCAGACATGCAGGCGATGAGATTATCCAGCACCAGCACCCGCATGTGCTCGATGCGTTGCACGATAGGCTCGAACTCACAGTAGTTTTTCCACTGTCGCGCCATAGAAACACAGTCCTTTCCTCGTCACGGGGACGCCGTTGGGGAACCATGGACAACCAACATCAAACCGTATTCGCTTACCGTAGCCAATCCGCCGAAGGTTTGTCAAAATACACACCGTGCATCCATCATCCTGACCGCACGCGGGATTGCACGACCACGGCCGTGCTGGGTATGCTGTTGGACGCATCTCCCTTCGCCGGCTCAAAAACCTGAACCCGTTTCAAGATAACGTACCATGGCTGTTTCTGTCACCGTACCCGACGCCCCTTCCACAATGGCCGAAACGCTGCTGCAAGACGCGCGTGCCCGCCGGGCCACCTTCCCGGACGACCAGTTTCACGGTTTTATGGCGGCCGTGACCTTCCGCGAAGGCAGCCACACCTTCACCGGCCACGTCACGCTGAAAACCATCCGCGACATCACCCTTGACCTTCCCGGCGCGAGCCAGGAGAGCCTGGAGTGGCTGCGCGGGGTGTTGGCGATGAACCTGGCGCACCGGCTGGAGCGCAGCGGCGGGATGCCCGTGCCGACCAACTATCCCGTGTTCATTGCCGAAGGCGAGGACAATGCCCTGGGGGTCAAAATCGTGTTCGAGGGCGACCCGCTCGGCTCCAGCTACCGGATTCAGGATGGCGTCATCACCGAAGTTTGCCGGCAGATGCACGGCTCGCGCTTCACCATCACCACGCTTGACGTGGTCATCACTGAAGACGGGCGTAACCTGCCCAGGCACTACGTTGTGACCTACTTCGATCCCGAAACCGGCCGGCTTTCGGGCGTGGCCCAGTACACGGAACACTACGCGCCCGTTGGCGGCATCCACCTGCCCACTTTCATCCGTATCATCGAAACCAACCAGGAAGGCATCACGACGGTTCGCGCCATCGAACTGCATGACCTTACCCTGCTGGCGGATTAAGTCTGATTGAGCCTGTATGACGCTTCGTGAACGCCTGCTTGCCGACCTCACCACGGCGCTGAAAACCAGGGACACCGCCCGCCTCGAAGCCCTGCGCATGGTGAAGGCGGCGCTTCAGAAACAGGAAATCGAGGTGCAGCACCAGCTTGACGATGCCGAAGTCATGGCGCTGCTTTCGACCCTGATCAAACAGCGCCGGGAAGCCGCCGAGTCCTTTGCCAAGGGCGGGCGCGCAGATTTGGCCGCCAGGGAACAGGCCGAACTGGAACTTCTGGAAAGCTACCTGCCGGCGGCCGTCAGCGCCGACGAACTGGAGACCATCGTCACGGCTGTCATTGCCGAAACCGGAGCCAGTTCACCCAAGGACATCGGCCGGGTGATGAAAGCCGTCATGGCCAGGCTGGCCGGACGCCGCGCCGACGGGAAAGCCGTCAATGACCTCGTGCGCGCCAAACTCTCCGCCTAAGCCATTATCTGAAAGGCCGATACCCATGGACGATCCGGCAACTTCCAGCGCCTGCCACCTCGTCGTGGACAGTTTGACCGAGGGCCTTGCCCGGCTTGTGCTCCACGACAACGACCGGGTGTATTTCGACTGTCCGGTGAGCCTGCTTCCGGCCGGGTTGCGCGAAGGCGATCACCTGCGTGTGACCTTCACACTCGACGAGGACGCCCGTCTGCGCGCCCAGGCCGAAGTCAAAACGCTGCTCCGCGAACTGACCCAGGGCCAGGACCCGGACCAGAAAGATTTTTATCTCTGAATGGGGAAACCACCGTGGTGACATACCGTGACGCCGGCGTGAATCTGGCGGCCGCTCAGGAAGCCAAGCGCCGCATCCGCCACCTGGCACAGACGACGTTCAACGCCCAGGTGCTCAGTGACATCGGCAGCTTCGGCGCACTGTTTCGCCCGACCTTTGCCGGCGCCACCGACCCGGTGCTCGTGGCCAGCGCCGACGGCGTTGGCACGAAGCTCAAAATCGCCTTTCTGACCGGCATTCACCACACCGTGGGTTACGATCTGGTTGCCCACTGCATCAACGATATTCTCGTTCAGGGTGCGCGCCCGCTGTTTTTTCTCGACTACATCGCCACGGGCCGGCTTGCCCCCAGTATCGTGGCCGCGATTGTGGACGGACTGGCCCGGGCCTGCCGCAACTTCGGCTGTCCCCTCATCGGCGGCGAAACGGCCGAGATGCCCGGTTTCTATGGCGATGGCGAGTATGACATCGCCGGCTTCATCGTTGGCTGGGTGGACCGTCCCCACATCATTGACGGGAAAACCATCCGCCCCGGCGATGTCGTTCTGGGCCTGCCCTCGGTAGGCTTACACACGAATGGCTACAGCCTGGCGCGGAAACTGTTTTTCGAGACGGCGCGCTACGAAACCGACACGCAGGTTGAAGCCCTGGGCTGTACGGTGGCCGAAGAACTTCTCAAACCGCACCAGTGCTATCTGCCGGCGCTCGAACCTCTGCTCGGCAGCGGACAGGTGAAAGGGCTGGCGCACATTACCGGCGGCGGTCTGCTTGACAACCTGCCCCGTATCCTGCCTGAAGGATGTGCGGTTGAACTTCGGCGCGGGAGTTGGCCCATCCTGCCGGTCTTTTCCCACCTCGTCGCCCTGGGGCAGCTTCCTGAAGAAGAAAGCTACCGGGTGTTCAACATGGGAATCGGCATGGCGCTGGTCGTGGCCGCAGGCGACGCCGAGGCCGTTTCCCAAAACCTGCGCGCGCGCGGCTATGAAGTCTTCACGATTGGACAGATCATCGCCGGCGATCAGACGGTGCGGCTGACGTGAGAGCTGACTTGAGCCGGGCGGGAACAACGCGCACGCCTGGCAGCGGAGGTGTATCCGATGCCCCTGCATCCACAAGCAGAAGCTTTTCTCAACCAGATGGCAGCGCTGGGCAATCCGCCCATGTGGACGCTGACGCCGGAGCAGGCGCGGGCGTCCTTCCTCGCGCTCCGGGCCCTGGCCGGGCCGCCGGAACCTGTGGCCCGCATCGAGGAACGGCGCATTCCGGGCAGCCAGGCTGAAATTCCCGTTCGCCTGTACGCGCCGCCGAGCGACCAGCCGTTGCCTATCACGCTCTACTTCCACGGCGGCGGGTTCGTCATTGGCAATCTCGACAGCCACGACAACGTCTGCCGCATTCTGGCCAACCGGACTCCGACGCTGGTGGTCTCGGTGGACTACCGGCTGGCCCCGGAACATCCCTTCCCGGCAGCGCCCATTGACGCTTACGACGCCCTGCAATGGACGGCCGCCCACGCGGCCGAACTGGGCGGCGATCCGGCGCGGATTGCCGTTGCGGGCGACAGCGCTGGCGGCAACCTGGCCACCGTGGCCGCCCTGATGGCGCGCAATCGCAAGGGAAAGCTGCCGGTGTTCCAGTTGCTCGTCTATCCTGTGACCGATGTCACCCACAGCCAACCGTCCTATGAGGCTTACGGCACAGGCTACCTGCTGACGAAAGAAACCATGCAGTGGTTTTTGCGCCACTACGTCCCGGCCGACCAGGACCGGCGGCATCCCTATCTCTCACCGCTCTTTGAAAAAGACCTGTCCGGGCTGCCTCCGGCGCACATCATCGTGGCTGAGTACGACCCCCTGCGGGACGAAGGCACAGCGTATGCCCGGCGCCTTGAAGCCGCCGGTGTGACCACCTCGGTTTCCTGCTATGCCGGCATGCTGCACGGCTTTTTCGCGCTGACGGGCTTGTTTGACGACGCTTCCCGCGCCCTCGATGAATCGGCAGCCGCGCTGCGCCGGGCCTTCGGTACGCTGTCATGACGCACTGGTGGCAAAGTCTTCTGGAAAACATCCATCCACCGCAGCCGGTCTGGGCAGAAAAGGCAGCAGTGCGGCAGGCCAGCCTTGTCAAACCGCCGGGCAGTCTCGGCCGCTTGGAAACCCTGGCAGCCCGGATAGCTGCCATTCAGGCGACGGAAACCCCACAGTCCCGGCCACGGGCAATTGTGGTTTTTTGCGCCGACCATGGCATCTGTGCCGAAGGCGTCAATGCGTTTCCAACACGGATCACCCACCAGCACCTGCACAACTTCATCGGCGGCGGGGCAGCGATTGCTGTTCTCGCCAGACTCACCGGCAGTGAACTCGTCATCTGTGATGTCGGCATTGACGCCGATGTTTTGCACCTGCCTGGTATCCGGCACAGCAAGGTACGCCGTGGGACGCGCAACTTTGCCCACGAACCGGCCATGACGCCGGAGGAATGCGCCGCCGCCCTGCACGCTGGCTACACAACGGTGTCCGAACTTCGTCAACGGGGCATCCGGGCCGTGGCGATTGGTGAAATGGGCATTGGCAACACGACGGCGGCAGCCGCGGTCACGGCGGCCCTGACCGGCAAGCCACCCGAACTGGTGACAGGCCGTGGCAGCGGACTTTCACCGGAAGGCGTCGCGCACAAGGCGGATGTCATCCGGCACGCCCTCGAACGCCATCGCCTGCGCCCCGATGCTCCGTACGACATCCTGGTGAACGTTGGGGGGCTTGATCTGGCCGCCATGTGTGGGGCGTTTCTGGGGTGTGCGGCTGAAGGACTCGTGGCTGTTGCCGACGGATACGTTTCGACGGCCGCCGCAGCCGTAGCCGTCGCCCTGGCACCGGCGGCGCGCGAGTTCATGGTGTTTGGGCATTGTTCGGCCGAGCCGGGGCATCAGGTGCTGCTTGATTTGCTGGGAGTGACGCCGCTCTTGCAGCTTGACCTGTGTCTGGGCGAAGCCAGCGGCGCGGCTTTGGCATTTTCAATTCTCGATGCAGCATGTAGCCTGCACGTAGGCATGGTGACCTTTGCTGAGGCCCAGATGGGCTAAAGTCACGCAACCCCAACCAAACATGTGAGCCAGACCTATGCCCCAGCCCGATACGGCGTCCGAGTCATCCCTGGTAGGGAGCATCATTGACAACAAGGTTCGGCTGGAAGCCATCCTGGGACAGGGTGGCATGGGTGCAGTGTATCGCGGCCGCCATCTGCTCCTGGAGCGGACCGTAGCCGTCAAAGTCCTGCGTTCGGAAATTCTGACGGTTGAAGGCTCACTCGAACGTTTCTTCCGGGAAGCACGCACGGCGGCTGCCACCGAACACCCCAACATCGTCACGGTTTATGATTTCGGCAAGCTTCCTGACGGCGGCGCTTACCTGATTCTGGAGTTTGTCGAGGGCAAGGGACTACGCCATATCCTGCTGGAACAGGGGGTACTGCCACCCCCGCTGGCGCTCCCGATTCTGCGCGAAGTCTGTGCCGCCGTTGAGTTTGCCCATCGCCGCAACATCATCCACCGCGATCTCAAGCCGGACAACATCATGCTCAAGCGGCGGGATGACGGCAGCACCACGGTCAAGGTTCTCGACTTCGGGCTGGCCAAAACCGTCGAAGAGGCTGAAACTTCGTCGAGTATCACGCGCACGGGTGAACTGGTGGGAACACCGGCCTACATGTCACCCGAACATTGCAGCGGCGAGGACCTGGATGCGCGGTCTGACCTCTACAGTCTGGCCGTGATTGCCTACGAGATGCTGGTTGGGCAACCGCCGTTTCGGGGGCGGGTTGCCGCCATTCTCACGGCGCAGATTCAGAAGCCGCCGACACCACTCCGGGAACTCAACCCCGACGTGCCTCCGGTACTGGAAGAAGCCGTCCTGACGGCGCTGGCCAAAAAGCCCTCCGACCGCCCGGACTCGGTGGCTGACTGGTGGAACCGTCTCGAAGCAGCCTACGCCGCGGCCTATGGCGCGAAGCCCAGTCCGGTCATTCCCCTTTCCCTGCCAACACCAACACCGTTCAAGGCGCCGACGGATGACAGCACACTGGCGGCGGAAGCAGGCCCGGCCCAGAAAGCCACCCTTCAGGGCAGCAGTCTTCAACCCACTCCGGCCACACAAGACACGGTGGGAGGGACCTTTGCCATCGGAAACCCCGTGGGCACTGACGGGCCGGCTTCATCGTCGGTGTCATCATCCCCTCTGAGCCAGGTCCCGGCGGCTCCCACGCCGAGAGCCGGAACGGGCACACTGGCTATCGGCGCGGCGTCCACACCGGCGCCGGAGATGGTCACGGTTCAGACCGTGACCACGGCCAAGGCCCCCGAATCGCGCTCCAGGGCAGTTCAGCGGCTGGGTATTGTGGGCGGTATCTCGGCCGTACTGCTGGTTGGGGGGCTGGTGGCAACAAGCTGGATGCGCCCTACGGCTCCGGTGACATCCCCTGTCGAAAGACCGGCTGTTACAGCACCGCCAGTTACGGACGGGCCATCCCCGGACACCAGCCCTGCTGCCAATCCGTCGGGAGAAAACCATTCAGCCGCTTCATCACCATCAGCGACCACACCAGCCAACCCGCCAGGGGAAACAGTGCCTGCTGCTCCACCAGCCACAACTCCTGCCGCCCGCCGTTCCCCAACAACCAATAAAGCCCGGAACGAAGCGGAAGCGGCACGCCCGCCCCAACCACCCGCCGAAACACCCGCTCCTCCACCCTCCCGACCACCTGCGGAAGCCACCCGCACGGAGCCGCCGTCCACGCCTCGCCCACAACCCGGCCCTGGGACTGCGCGCGCCCCACGCGCTGAGCAGCGTCAGGCCGAAAGACGTGAGGAAAGACGCGAAAAACGCCGTTTCTGGGAAATCTGGAAAATCGGACGCGACAAAGACGACAAGGACAAAGACAAACGTCGTCCGCGTGACTGACACACACCATGCCCAGCCTGCTTGTCACCGGCGCAGCCGGATTGCTTGGCCGCCACGTTGCTGAAGCCTGCCACCAGCACTACGAGGTCATCGCTCTGCGCCGCTCTGAGCTGGACATCAGCGACGCGGCAGCCGTACGCGCTTGTCTGAAGCAATACCATCCGGCCGTCATCATCAACTGCGCCGCCATGACGAACGTGGATGCGTGTGAAACCGAGCGCGCCGCCGCCTTTCTCCACAACGCGGACGGCCCCCGTCACCTGGCTGAAAATGCCATGGCCATCGGGGCCTACTTCATTCACATCAGCACCGACTACGTCTTTGACGGCACCAGCCCACTCCCCTACCAGCCGACGAGTCCTCCCAACCCCATTTCGGTCTATGGCGCGTCCAAGCTGGCGGGGGAGCAGGCCGTGCACAGCGTTTCACCGGATTTCGCCGTCGTGCGGGTAGCCGGGCTTTTTGGACACGGCGGCAAGAACTTTGCCAGCGTGATTGGCGACCTGCTCACCCGTCCCGGCGTCGTCAAAGGCATCACCGACAACCGCATTCTTCCGAGCTACGCAGCCGACGTTGCTCTGTACCTGCGCTGTCTGGCGGAAGCCCGCGCTGGCGGGCTGTTTCATGCCGTCAGCGCCGGAGAACCCTGTAGCTGGTACGATTTTGCCGCTCTGGCACGTGCATGGCTTGGCTCCCACGCCCAGGCTACGCTGGTTGGTGTGACGGAAGCCGAGTTGCGCCGCCCGGCAAAGCGCCCGATGTCGTGCGTCCTGGCACACTCGGCGGATGCTTCCCGTGGGCTGCCGGTACTGCGCGACTGGCGCGACGCTTTGGCTGAAAGTCTGGCAGTATGGAAAACCTGACCCTGACCGCCATTACCGGGCTGCGCGTCGGACACTTCACCGACACGCGCCGTCCGACCGGCTGTACCGTCGTGTGTTTCGACCGTCCGGCCGTGGCGGGTGTGGACGTGCGTGGCGGCGCGCCCGGCACCCGTGAAACGGATGTTCTGGCGCCGCTCAACCTCGTCGCCCAGGTGCACGCCATCGTTCTGGCCGGAGGCAGCGCCTTCGGTCTGGAAGCGGCGACCGGCGTCGTCCGCTACCTGCGGGAGCAGGGCGTTGGTTTTGACGTTGGTGTGGCGCGGGTGCCGATTGTCCCGGCGGCCATCCTGTTTGACCTGCACACCGGCGATCCGGCGATATATCCCGATGCTGAAGCGGGCTACCAGGCTTGCCTGGCCGCCACGACAGCTCCGGTTGCCGAAGGGAACGTTGGGGCCGGCGCAGGGGCAACGGTCGGCAAGCTGCTCGGTTTTGCCCGCGCCTCACGGGGCGGTATTGGCAGTTTTCAGCGCACGCTCCCCAACGGCGTATGCGTCGCTGCCCTACTGGCTGTCAATGCTGTCGGCGACGTCCGGCATCCTCAAACACAGCAGATCATCGCCGGCGCACGGCTGGAGGATGGCCGCTTTGCCGACCTTGCCGCATGCATCCGCGACGGACGCATCACCCGTTTTTCGCCGCTGCCGCCGGCCAGCCACACGACCATCGGGGTCGTGGCCACCAACGTTCCCCTTTCCAAGGTTGAACTCACAAAAGTCGCCCAGATGGCCCACGACGGGCTGGCCCGGACGATTTTCCCCGTCCACACGCCCTTCGACGGTGACACCCTCTTTGCCGTCTCCGTCGCCGCGCCCGACCTGCCGGCGACGGTAACGGATGTTGGCTGCCTGGGAACGCTTGCGGCGGAAGTCGTGGCTGAAGCGGTCGTGCGTGCCGTGACACCTGCGCCATCTCCGGCAGCACAGGTTGCGCCGGTGGCTGCCCCGTGAAATCAATCCCTTCGCCCCCCGTACCATGTGTGTGAGGAACAGGATTCATGCCCACTTACGAAGGTATCGTGGCAGTTCTGGGCGCCAACGGCGGCACCGGACGGGAAGCCGTGGCGCGCTTGCAGCATTATGGCATCCCGGTCCGCGCCATTGCCCGGTCAGAAGCCAAGCTGAAGGAAGTCGCCAGGCCGGGCGTGGAAACGGCCGTGGCGGATGTCCGGGACCCGGCCGGACTGGAAAACGCGCTGCGCGGTGTCCGGGCGGTCATCAACTGTGTTGGCACGCGCGTCGGCTTTGCCAATACGGGCAAGGGTCTTGCCGACTTCTTCGGTTTTGGCGACGACGGCGCTGACGCTGTGGACAACCGTGGCACCGTCAATGTGCTGGAAGCGATGAAGCGGGTCGGAGCCGAACATATCGTCATCGTCACCTCGATGCTCATCAACCAACCGCTCAACCCGTTCAGCCTCATGATGAAGCCCTTTGGCGACATCCTCACGATGAAGGACAAGGCCGAAAAGGCCGTTCGTACGTCGGGACTGCGCTACACCATCGTGCGACCGGGCGGATTGACCAACCAGCCTCCGCTCCAGAAAGGCATCAGGGTGGCTCCGGCCGATGCCCTTTCGAGTGGCTCCATTCCACGTGCTGATGTGGCTGAAGTCTGCGTTCAGGCACTGTGGACGGACACGGCCTACGGCAGGACACTGGAAATCGTTTCTGACGACACGCCTCCGGTCAGCGACTGGCGTGCCTTTTTTGCTTCTGTTCCGCCCGATGCCGTGGCGGCTCGGTCCGCGGTGGCGTCCAGCGTTTCCTGAAGCCTGACGTTGCCCCGGCTTCAGACGGTCAGCACGGTGATGGCCAGTTTGCCGTAATCGGCGGCCGTCACCTTTTGCAGCCCGGCGGCCTCGAAAAGCGCATCCAGCTTGGGGCGCGTGAAAAATGTCAGCCCGCCCATGGAAGACAGCGCCGCCCGTACGATGAGCGGTGGATCGAGCTGGTTCATGACGAAGTACCGTCCGACTTCGGGTTGCAGGACGCGCCGCCCCTCCTTCAACACAGCCAGCGCATCGCGGTACTCATTGAGTGAGCCACCGCAGGCGATGCCCCGCACCGTGGCCTCCGCCAGCGGCAGCGCGGACATATCCGCCCGCAGCCAGAGCATGGCTTCGGCGACGCCCTCACGGTTGGCGTAGGCACGGGCTTCTTCCAGCATCGCCAGCGAAAGATCGATCCCAATCACAAGTGAAGCTGTCCGGCCCTGCTCCAGGAGTCGTTTGGCTATCGGGCGTCCGTAGTAGCCCGTCGAACAGGCGGCATCGAGCCATAGCCCATCTTCAGCAAAGGTGGGTTCAAGGGCATCGAGCAGCAAGCCAATTTCGCGCGCTGGCGGAAATGCCTCCCCGGAAAGCAGCGACAGGGCGCGGGTTCGCCACAGGCGCTCATACACGGTTGCCGTCAGCTTCCATTGTCCCGTCAACTGGGCCAGCGTCAGCGCCGGGTGGACCGTCGGCAGGAAATCGGCAATTCCATCCTGCAACGGATACCGGGCGCTGCACTGACGGCAGGAAAACGTCCCGGTGCGGCGCACCCCCTCAAACTCGCCTTCAAAGACGAGGGCTTCGCCAGCGCACACCGGGCAGCGCAGGGCATGGAGGAGCGTCGTGAGCCGGGCGTTCACATTCAAACCTCGGCGTCAAAGGTGACGCTTACGAACGGGGATGCTTCAAACGCCGTGGCCAGCACCGCAGCGTTCAGTTCCCAGCAGTCGTTCCGGGTTACAACCGGCAGCCGTTGTTCCGGGCGTTGGCGTATCTGCGCTGCCTGGGGATTGACCCGGTAAGCCGGTGGAGGCAACGTGACGCACGGTGTGACGGGCAGGTGCACAGGGGCGTCCCCGATGGGGACAAGTACCAGCTCGGCCGCAGTGCCGTGGGCCCGCCAGAAACTCACCACGTGGGGCAGATTGGACTCGGCGCGGGCATAGTGGCCGTGGCGGAAAAGGGGCCGTCGTGCCAGGTCCAGCAGTGCCTTGAAGTACGTTTGAAGAGCCACATCCGGCTCGTGGTGGTGCAGCGGCCAGATGCGCTGAACGGGGATTTTTTCCGTGACGCCCTCCATCTGTCCCTGATGAATGAGAACGCCGCCCGGCAGCAGGCACACCAGCGCCGCCGCGCGCCGATTGGCCAGCGGCGAAAGACGCGCCGCCGCCCGTTCCTCATCGTGATTTTCGGTAAAGCGGAGCGTGTTTTTGAGAAAAAGTTCGGAGACCGAGCGCAGCCGTTCAGCCACAGCACGAGGCGCATCATGTGCCACGAGACCATCGAGCAGCCGCTTGTCGTAGGCATAATCGAAACCCAGCGAGAGCAGTTTCAGCTCGGTATCCCAGTAGGCTTCGGCAATCAGGACGAAATCGGGATTGGCGCGCTTGGCCGCTGCAATGGCTTCATCCCAGAACTCACCCGGCATGGCGCGGTCAAAGACTTCCTGGGGCAGCCGCGGATACCACTGGCGACGGATTTGGTCACGCAGCAGCAGCATGGCCATGTCGCACCGGACGCCATCGCAAAGCGTTGCCAACCGAACGAGCGTGTCGCGCATGTGGGCCCGCGTGCCAGCTACGGTGTAGTCAAGTTGCACCGTGTCTTCCCAGCCAGCGAAGTGTGGGTCCTTGCCATGTGCCAGGCAGCGTCCCGATGGATGCCAGTAGTAGTCGTCGCGGTATTCATCGCGCCACTCCGGGTTGCTGTGCATGAAGTATTCCGGGTGCGTCAGAATGAGCGGTGTGTCACGGGCAAAGTGATTGGGGATGAAATCAAGCACCAGCCGCAGCCCATGGCGGTGAGCGCGCCGGCGGAGCGCCGCAAAATCCGCTTCGTCGCCAAGCTCCGGGTTGAAATGGTAGTCACTGATGGCGTAGGGCGAGCCGACAAAGTCCGGGGCATGGCGCTTTGACATCATCACCCCTTCGGGGCCGATGGCCCACACGCCCATCAGCCACAGGGTATCAAAGCCAAGCGCGGCATAGTCCTGTAACTGGCGCTCGCTGATGTCGGCAAAGCGTTGCCCATTGAGGCGGGCATTGATTTCATACAAAAGCATCGCTCACCACGATGAAGAAGCAGAATCGGGACGCGGGCGGGGGGATGCGGCCGACGATAAACAAAGTCAGCCCTGGCCGCTACTGCTTTTGTGCCATAAGCCAGTCAAAAGCGGCTTTGGCCACAGTAGCACCGTCACCGAAAGCCGTCGAAAGGCTCGACAGCAGCGGTCGCGTTGTATCGCCACAGGCCCAGACGCCGGGACAGGAGGTTGCCCCGTGGCGGTCCGTGATGAGATAGCCTTCGGCGTCACGCTCTACCTGGCCGGCAACCAGGTCCGTTCCCGGCACAACCCCCAGGGCCAGAAAGACGCCGGACACCGGGATGGCCTGTTGGTGCGGAGCCGCGCCCGGCGCGTCCTGTTCCACAATGACGCGCTCAACCTGGTGTTTTCCCTCGATGGCAAGCAGTCGCGTATGCGTCATGACGCGAATCCGGGGATGCGTCAACACGCGATCGCGGTAGAGAGGACGCGCCCGAAACGTCCCGGAGCGATGCACCAGTGTCACCCGACAACCGGCTTCATCGAGGATAAGGGCCTCCTCAAACGCGCCGTCCCCACCGCCGACGATGATGACTTCCCGGCCGGCGTAGCGCCCCTTGTCGCGGGTGGCTGAAGTGCTCACCCCGCGGCCGGCAAACTCGCGTTCACCGGGTACGCCCAGCCGGCGCTTGCGTACGCCGAGCGCCAGCACCAGAGCGCGTCCGGTGAGGGTTTCCGTCTCATTGACGATGACCTTCCGGGCGGCACAATCCACCTGCGTCACCAAGGCACTTGTCCGAAAACGTATGCCTTCGCGTACGAGGTGAATTGTCAGCCGCTCGGCGATGTCCGTGCCAACGAGTCCGTAAAATCCCGGACAGTCCACCGACTGGTTGTAGCTGCGCAGCAACTGCCCGCCGAGGTGGGCACCGGCTTCCAGCAGCAGCGGGTCCAGACCCAGCCGCTTGCCCCACAGGGCGGCGGCAATGCCAGCCGGGCCACCGCCCACAATCAGCAGGTCAGCCTGTGCGTCATTATCCATCGTGCGATTCCATGACGCAGCTCAGTCGGCCAGCAGCAGCTTGGCAATCGTGTTGAGCTGCATAAATGACGTGCCTTCGTAAATCTTTCCGATCTTGGAGTCGCGGAAGTATTTCTCGACCGGATACTCTTTGGTGAAGCCGTAGCCGCCGAAGATTTCGACAACCTGGGAAGTGACACTCTCCGCCACCTGTGACGCAAACCATTTCGTCATGGCGGCTTCCTTGACGAACGGCTGGCCGGCATCCCGCAGGCGCGCCGCATTGTACACCATCAGGCGGGCAGCCTCGATATGCGTGGCAAGTTCGGCAATCTGGTGCTGAATGGCCTGAAAATCGGCAATGCGTTTGCCAAACTGCACCCGCTCCTTGGCATAGCGGATGCCGTGCTCCAGCGCACCGGCTGCGACGCCGACCATCTGGGCGCCAATGCCAATCCGCCCTTCATTCAGCGTCTCGATGGCAATCTTGTAGCCCTTGCCAATCTCACCCAGAACATTCGACTTTGGCACGCGGCAGTTTTCCAGAATCAGCTCACAGGTCGAAGACGCCCGGATGCCCAGCTTGTTTTCCTTCTTGCCAACCGAAAAGCCGGGCATGTCGCGCTCCACCAGAAAGGCCGTGATGCCTTTGTAGCCGGCTTCCGGGTTGACCGTCGCAAAGACAATGAACAGCCCGGCTTCCGCGGCATTCGTAATCCAGAGCTTGCGTCCGGTGAGTTCCCAAAAGTCGCCCTTGTCCACGGCGCGGCAGCTCAGGGCAAAGGCATCGCTGCCGGAACCGGCTTCGGAAAGGGCATACGAGGCCAGCATGTTTGTGGCCAGTCTGGGCAGGTACTGTTTCTTCTGCTCCGGCGTCCCCCAGCGCAGCAGTGCATTGTTGACGAGCGTATTCTGGACATCCACGATGACCGCGGCTGAAGCGTCCACCTTGCCCAGTTCCTCAACGGCGAGCGTGGCCATGAAAAACGTCCCGCCCGACCCTTCGTACTCGACCGGAATCTCGACGCCCATCAGCCCCAGTTCAAAACACTGGTCCAGAAGCGAGGTTTCAAACACACCGTCTTCATCCATGCGGGCCACGTGCGGACGGATGCGTTCACGGGCAAAATCGGCAACACTGTCACGAAACATGCGCTCGTCTTCGGAGAGGGTGGTCAGCGCCGGAACAGGTGACGCCACCGGGACAGGTGCAGCAGCAGACATCGCAGAACTCCTTTTGGCAAATGTGAGATAAGCAACGTTTTCCCTGTATAACACGGCCGGTTGGAAAACCGAATCAGAGTCCGAAAGTTCACTCCAAACCGCCCGTGCGTCTGGCCGGGTGGCTGACGACTTGCGTCAGCGTCAGGACTGACGGCATCATGGCGGCCAGCCTTGGTCAGGACAGGCAGGGCCTTTGGAATTCCCCCAGTGCCACAAAGGAGACACCATGACACCTGACGGCCCGGTTGCCATCATGGTACGGCTTACGGCCCGTCCGGGCTGCGAGGAGAAGGTTCTTGGCGCGGTTAGTGCGCTCATCGAACCCATCCGCCAGCATCCCCACTGCCTCTACTATGACTTTCACGTGCGGGCTGATGACCCGGCATGTTTTGTGTCCTATGAGGTATGGACGAGCCTGGAAAACTTCCGTACCCACCTTGCCTCCCCCTTCATTGCCGCCCTCCAGGAATCGGCACGGGAGCTGCTTGAATATCCCCTCGCCTACGACATCCTGTACAGTGTCAAGCCGGCCAGGGCGGGCGAGACCGTTCCCTTCGCCGAAGGGACCCAACCGTCGTGAATCCCCCGGTCTATGCGGCCAAGCAGCATTTGCACAAATACCGGCAGGCGCTTCTGCGGACGCTGTATGAAGTGACGGCCCGGGACATCGCAGCGCCATCCATCTTCGAGCCAGCCGCAAGCTATACCGACAGTTGGCATGAAGTCGGTGAGCTGGCCCTTCTGGTGTGGCAGTTGAGCGCGCTGGCCAGTGACCGCTTCGACGCCCATCCCCAGTGGGAGGCCGTCGCCAACGAGACGATGCGCTTTCTGGCGGAACACTGCGCCGGCTGTGGGAAACGGCTGGCGGCGCCGGTCGTGCGTTTCTGCCCGGACTGCCTGACAGCCCTCGATGCCCCGCTCCGCCACGCGCTCCAGGACAGTGAAGTTGCCCGGCAGATTGCGGCCTACCTTGCCGACCAGGACCCCACGGGCAGCGAAGACGATGCCTGACGGCGGACGGGCGTACATCCTGATTTTTCATGAAACGACCAGTTCAGGACCCCCGCACGGGGCGCTTCACCTATGCTGAAACCCCTGTCCCACGTCTGGCGCCGGGCGGCGCGGTGATTCGCGTCAGCCAGTGCCTGCTGCATGCCGCCGCCACGCTGGCGGCAAACGAAAGGCCGGCCGCGCCCGAAGCCCGCACCGGCACGGAAACGACGGCGCTGGCGCCGGCGGCCAAACCCGAGGCCAAACCCGGACTGGTCCGCCGGATGTGGTCCTCCTTTCGGCAGGCAGGCTTCAAAAAGGCTTACGAAACCTTCGTCACGCGCAAGGTGACGCTCTTCAGCATCGAGTACGGCGGCGTCGGTGTCATCACGGCCGTTGCGCCCCGCAGTGGCTTCCAGATTGGACAGCGGGTGGCCTGGGTTGGCTACGGGCAGGACCTTCCGGGCCCGCTGGTTTTTGTCGCCACGAACCGCTTGGTGGCCATCCCGGAAGACGTGCCCGACGATCTGGCGCTGCTGGCGCTTCCGGGCGGCATTGCCTGGCGGGCCGTTGAGGCGGCTGAAGTGCGTCTGGGCCTGCCGGTGGGCGTTGGCGGGCAAAACGTGGCCGGACGACTGGCGCGTGGGCTGTGTCAGCTTGCCGGAGCCGATCTCTGTGACCTGGACGCCGCGCCACCCCGTGCGCAACGCCTCCCGGTGTTGATTGTCACCGACACAGCCGCCGCCGAATGCCTGACGCCGTGGCTTTCCAGTCTGGCCCAGCCACAGGCGCGCCTGATTGCCAGCCTGCCGATGCTGCCCGAAGCGGCCTGGGCCGCCTGTCGCGCCCAGGAAATGCAGATACAGTTTACCTGGTTTGGCGGACGCGGTGAGCAGGACCCGCTGGCGACGGCAGCCTCACCTCTTCCAGCCATGGAGGCCTTTCTGCGTTTTGTGACGGCACTGCCACCGCCCGCCCGGCCGGCCATCGAGCGTCATGACTTCAATGCCATTGATGCCGCCGTACAGGAAATGCTCCGCGCCGACACCGCGCCGGGTCGCGCCGTGGCTGTCACCTATCCGGCCACGGTTGAGGCGAGTCCGGCCGTCCGGTTCGATGTCGGCGTTGCGCGTCCCAAACTCAGCGGCATGGTCGGGCTGGCCGTGATTGCCGACACCGGACAGGACGCACTGCGGGAAATCATCCCTTCCAGACAGGTTCGCGTGACGGGCGTCGTGGCGCCCACCCCGGAAAAGGCGCGGCAGCTTGTGAAAACCTTCGATGCCGAATACGGCACGAATGACGTGTCGCCCCTGGGTTCGGACGGCAAGACCGACGTGGTGCTGCTGGGACGCACCGGGGACGCCTTTCGTCTTGCCTGTGAGGTTTTGCAGGGCCGGCTGCCGCTTTTTCTGACCCAGTTGCCTACGGATGAGGAAAGCGAACTGGAGGAAGTGTTCCGGCTGGCCATGGCGCAGGATGTGCCGCTGATGATTGGCTTTGCCCGGCTGACGACGCCGGCTTTTGCTGAATTGAAGCGGCTGCGCACGGAGGCTCCGTCCTGGCTGCGATATGACTTCCATGCCACCTGCCCGGCGCCCTCTGCCGAAGCGACATTGCGGCTGGCCGAAGCCGTTCTGCTGGCCATGAGCTTCACCGACAGCGTCCCGGAGCGGCTCTACGCGCAGGAAGTCAGTCATGAACGCCTGACGACCCTTGCCCTGACACTGGCACTCGCCGATGGGAGCAGCATTCACATCAGCGCCACTTTTGGAGCAGAAAGCCCACGTGAACGGCTGGCCGTCCAGACACCGGCTGGCTACCTTGAGCGCGAAGACCTTACGCCGTCACCTGCCAGCCAGCGGGCTTGTTTCGAGGGCTTTCTCCGGGACCTGGCCGAGGGGCGGGCCCCCACCTTCCCGGTCATCCGCCTGCAGCAGGCTGTCCGAACGGCGCTGCGCATCCGCGACTCCCTGGCCTTCGGCACGGTCATTGGACTGTCGGCGGCAGGTTAGGCCGTGCTTCTAGGGAGAAGAAGGCTTGGCGCGCCGTGAGCGGCTTTTCTTCAGCGGGGGGGCATCGGCGGCCTTGACAATCCGTGGTTGGGGAGCCGCCGGTGCCGGTTTGACCTCTGGCGTCTCCGGTGCTGCGGGAGACGCCTTGGAGGCGGAAGCGGCTGCCGTCGCTGGCGCGGAAGTGGTAGCAGAAGGACGTTTGACAGCTTCAGGGACAAGCGTCGGCGGGTCGTCTTCCTCCGGGTGCGCAGTCTCAGTGCCAGTTGTTCCAAAGCTGCGGATGGCGGCTTCCTCGTCGGTCCAGATGTCGAACACACTGTCCAGCTTTGACACGGTGAGGATTTGCCGCACGGCCTGCGAGGGATTGAGCAGTTTGAGCTTGCCACCAGCACGTTCCGCGTGGTGATAGCACTCGATGAGTGACCCGACACCGGTGCTGCTGATGTAGCTCACACCGCGCAGGTCAATGAGAAAGTTGGCGTGGCCGGAGGCAATGAGGTCGTCCACGCGCGTTGTCAACTCTTCCTGTGCCGTACTGGGAGCCAGGCGTCCCACGACTTCCAGGACACAGATACCGTTGACCTTTTTTTCCAGACGGTAGCGTGTCGGACGCCGGGCAAGCGGGCGTCCTGCTCCGCTGTCATTTTCAGAAGATTTCATGACTTGCGCGCCGCCGGGGAGAGGTAAAAGCTCCTACTCGGCCCTTGAAAAGCTTGGCTGATTACACGCTTGTGTACGGCTACACTAGCGAGCGTAATGCGCTGCGTCAACCTTTTCGGCAGGAAAAGGCGCGGGTTGCCCGGCCGCCAGCGCTCCGGCCGGGCAAAACAGCAAGGGCGCCAGCCTGCCGACTCGCGCCCTGACCACATTCCACCGTGCCGTTGAGGTCGCTACTTGGCCTCTTTGTATTCCACGTGCCGCCGCACTTTGGGGTCATACTTTTTCAGCACGAGACGCTCATTGGTGTTTTGCTTGTTTTTTTCCGTGTAGTAGCAATGTGAACTGGCCGAACTCTGCAACTTGATGTTGATGCGCTTGCTTGCCTTTGCCATGAAGCGAGACCTCCTTTCTTTGCCTGACTCACAAGGTTGGGAAGACAACCGAAGCCACCGAGTGTTGTCATTTTGGGCAGGTGGGTCAAGTCTTTTTGGTCACAGCCAGCACTTCGGAAATCACGACCCCGGCAATGGTCAGCAGGCCGCCCACCAGCTCACGGCTGCCAAGCCGTTCAACGCCGGCCAGAAACGCGATGAGTGAGGCAAACACCGGTTCGAGCGTCAACGTCAGGGCCGTCTGTGTTGCGGAAACATGCCGCTGCGCCCAGGTTTGCAGGCGATAGCAGAGAATCGTGCCAAACATCACCAGATAGAGCAGCTCCCCCACCTGGTAGGCCGTCATGGACAACGGCCGCAGTTCCGGGGTCAGTACATCCGGCAGCGGCAGGGCAAGCTGCACCCAGCCGGCCACCGCCAGCCAGCCGGCCACGGCCACGAGCACGGAGACGCCAAGTTGCACGATGTTGAGACTGTCCACATCCGACTGCCCGGCATAACGCTCCATCAGGACGATGTGCACAGCAAACGGGACGGTGCACCCGAACGATACGGCATCACTCCAGCGCCAGCCACGGGATGCCTCATCGGGAAAGCACAGCAGGGTAAACCCGATGAAGGCCACACCGAGGCCCAGCAGATTGGCCGCCGTCGGCCGCTGCTTTCCAAACCAGGCCCCAAACAGCGGAACGAGCAACACACTTGACCCGGTGATAAATGCCGCTTTGGAGGGACTACCGCTCCAGGCCAGCCCCTGCGCCTGCAGGACGTAGCCCAGCCCCAGAAAAACGCCGAGCCATAGCCCATGGATCAGGGTCTGAAAGGACAGCCGCCGCAATCGCCAGCCCCACACCAGCAACATCAGCCCCACGGCCAGCCCGAACCGCACCATGATGTAGCGCATGGGCGCGAGACTGCCGGGATGCGCCGGATTGGTGACATCCTGTGCCACGACAAACGTGCTGCCCCAGATCGCATTCGCCACGATCAGCCCCAGCAGCGCCCAGCGGTGCAGCGTCATGGCCGCCATCAGAAGGCTTCCCTTCTCGGCATCGGCCCCCGGATGAAACCGGCCGCAACGCCGCGCCGGGGATCGCTCAAGCGGACGGTGGGATCAATGTTCGAGCCACACGGAAGCGGACTGTCGCCACAGCGCGGAAAGATGCCCGGCCGGGGCACCGGCTGGTAGAGCTTCATGCCGTTGACCTCGGTGAGGACAACCGGAACCGGCGTCAGACGCGGCGGACGCACCAGCGGCAACTGCGAAGGAAACGGGAGCAGGCATAGCCCCACACTCCAGACCAGGAGCGGAGCCCACCGGGGGAACGTCCTCGAAAGCTGCGCCAGCCCCAATGCCAGCGGGACGACGAAGTAGCCGACACCAAACCGCAGCGACGGAGCCTGAAGCAGCACATAGGCACTTCCGAGCCATCCGGTTCCCAGCGCCCACATCCAGCTTGCCGGCATCGTCCGGCGCCGCGCCAGACAGACCAGCGTTGCCAGTCCGCTTCCGGCCAGCAGTCCGGCGGCGACAGGTTCATGCGTCGGCCAGCCCGGAAGCCAGTGCCAGTCCAGCCAGCCGTTGAGCGGACCTGTACTGTAGCGCGCCACAGCCAAAGCTCCCCAGTCCCAGCGCGCCTGATCACGAATCACGGTGGTCAGTGACCGGGGTATGCCGCTTGAGGACTGCCACGGGTTCATTTCATAGCGCCACACCACCGGCAGCGCCAGCAGCTTCGAGGGAAAGAAGGGACAGCCGGAAGTCAGCACCCGCGCCAGCGTCACCGGCAGAAGCGCCACACTTCCAAGGACAACGAAGGCGATGAGCGCCGTCCACCGGCGGCGGGGGGCTGACCTCCACACCAGCCAGCCGGCCAACAGCAGCAAGGGGATGGCCGTCAGCTTGATGGCAGCGGCTATTCCGGCCAGGGCGGCCACCGTCCAGTCCCGGCCCTGGCGGGCGGGCGGCGGCAGGGTTTCCCGGTCGAGCATCGCCCACAGTACGACGACAACCAGCGCCGCTGTCGGCACATCCGGCGATGAAGACGCCAGCAGCCCATCGGAAGTGCCCAGCGCGCCAATGCCCAGAGCCGTGGCCCAGATGAAAAACCAGTCGCCGGGGCGGCCTGTTCCACGATACAGCCGCCACCCGGCCAGTCCGGCCCCAACCAACCACAGCGCCAGAGCAAAACCACCGGCCAGCCCCGCCGCGCGGGTTTTCAGACCGCCGTGAACACATGGCGCAAAGAGGGCAAACCACGGCGAGGCATAGCCCAGTTGCACATCGAGCAGGGCCGTGCCTTTCACCACGCCATACTCGGCCAACCAGCGCATCGCGGGGTAGTGGTAAATCCCCGTGTCCACCAGGATGACGGGAGCGACGGCAACCGCTGCTGCCGCCAGCAGGGCCAAGGACAGCAGTCCGGCCGCCGCCGACCAACGCCACTTCCCCCATTCGGGCAGAAGCGGGTGGGCCGGCCGCATCCGCTGTAGTGCCAGAAGCAGGATGCCAGCGGTCAGGGCGGCGACCCAGGGCGTGAGTGGGAGCAGGAAGGCCGTGCTTAACCACAGGTTGGACAACACCCCGACCCCAAACCACAGGCTGATTGTGAACGGCTCAGACGTGCTGGAAAAGACAACCCCGGACAGGCAGATCCGCCCAATCACGCCTGCCAGCACAATCATGATGATCCAGATGGCAAGGGTAAGCAGCATGCCGCAGGCTTCAGTAATGCCCGGCCGGAGAGGTGGGATACCCGCAGGTGAGTCCGAAGGACACAGCCCGAAGACGGCTGGCAAACCATCCCCTCAGTCCGGTTGACCAAAACCATCCTGCTCCGCGACCGAACGATGTATATTCGGGGACAAACCTGATTGCACCTGCGCCACCGGGCTTTTCATTGGTCCCGGCACATGTGGAGTCACCCGTCCGCAAATCTGCATCTGAAAGCATAGGTTATGAGCCAAGCCACCTTTCATATCGCCGTCATTGGGTGTGGTCACTGGGGGCCGAACCACATCCGCACATTTTCGGCTTTTCCCGAAGCCAGGGTTGTGGCGGCCGCGGATGTCAGCCGCCAGAACCTGGAGCGGGTGGGTCGGGCCTATCCGGGCCTCGCCCTGTTTGAAGACTACCGCCGGATGCTCGCCGAAACCGACATTCACGCCGTTGTCATCTCCACGCCGACGAACACGCACCATGCCATCGTCCGGGATGCGCTGCTGGCCGACAAGCACGTTCTGGTCGAAAAGCCGCTCTGTCGCACGGCGGAAGAAGGGGAGGAACTCGTCACCCTGGCAACCGAACGGAACCGGTTGCTGATGGTCGGGCAGGTCTTCCTGTTCAACCGTGGGATTCTCAAGCTCAAGGAATACCTGCAATTCGGCGATCTGGGGCGGATTTACACCATGGTTTCGACCCGTACGAACCTGGGGCCGATTCGCAAGGATGTCAATGCCGTCTATGACCTGGCTTCCCACGACATTGCCATTTTCGACTTTCTGACCGGCGCCACGCCAATCGAAGTTTCGGCTTCGGGCGCGGCCTATCTCCAGCCCGGCATCGAAGACCTGGCGTTCATCACCCTGCGCTATCCCAATGACCTGCTGGCGCATGTCCATGTGTCGTGGCTCAACCCGCGCAAGGTGCGTGAGATTACTGTCGTGGGCGACCGGAAGATGCTCGTCTGGGATGACCTCGCCACCATCGGGCCGCTCTGCATTTACGACAAAGGGGTGATCCGCGAGCCGTACTATGAAGATTACGGGCAATTCCAACTGCTTGCCCGTGAAGGTGACATCTCCATTCCGCGCATTCAGCTTGAAGAACCGCTCAAGGCGCAGGCGCGCTACTTCCTCGACGGGCTGCGGCGCGGCAGTCTGACGGTTTCCGACGGGAAAAGCGGGCTGGCGGTCGTTCGTACCCTTGAAGCCATTCAGGCTTCACTTGCCCAGCGTGGCGCCCCCATAGTCATCAGCCGGACAAAGCCGGCGTGAGCTGACAGAGCACATCTTCCGGTTTGTATCTGACAGACCGGGAGTATGCGGGCTTTCACACCAGCTTCCGCGCCCGTGCGTTGACAATCCGGTAGAGGCTTTCGACAGCCCCGCTTTCCCGGCGCTGCACCCCGACCTGAAGTGTGCCGCTGACCGCCACGGGGTAGTCACTGGCGGCGCTGAGTTCCTGTCCCGGCGCGAGAGTCACGAAAATCATCTGCTCGATGCCCGGCCCATCGCCAAAGCAACAGGCCAGCGGCACTTCAATGAGGATGAACCGGCGGATTTTCCCATCACTGATGCCAAGCGGCACCATGAAGCCGTTGACTTCCACCTGCTTGCCGTTGAGCTGTTGGGCGCGTGCTGGAAAGACGACTTCCCGACCGTTGACCTGCACCCCATCCAGATCGCGAAACCGCAAAGCGGTCGGTGCCGGTGTTCCGGCCCCGCTGTGGCTGACGGCCACGACAAGCAGCCACAGCACCGCAAGCAACGTCTTCACACGTGATTTGACCTGCATCACGATGACTTCAACCTCGACAACAACGCTGTAAAAAAATCCGGGCGCATCAGGCACCCACCGATGCCATAGCATGCCATGGCACCGGTGATTTGGACACGCCCCGCATCTGTCCCCCCTTCAGGCGTAGCGTGCCCCATTGACGGAGAGCGACAACTAGAACGGGTTCAGCCCGGCCGCCGTGTTGTAGCCGCGATACAGCTCGTTGAAGTCACGGATACTGCGCTCCAGTATCTGGTTGATGGTCTCGATGTCGGTGGTGTTGATGGTGAGGTTGACGCCGTTCAGAAACGCCATGTAGGTGTCCAGCGTCTTGACCTGCGGCGAGACCAGGACGAGATATGTCCGACGCCGATACTTGGGAGGCAGCGAGTTGACGTGCCGGAGAACGGCGATCCCCCCTTGGTTCGCGCTGTCAAACTGGGGGTCAAGCAGCACCATGTCCACCTGCGAGTCCCGCATCAGCTCAATGGCCTTGGCGGCTTCGGTACAGACCGTCGGGGCGTAGGTCTGGTGGTCGAGTTTGTCGAGTACCTGCTGGGCCTGCGCCGGGTCTGCCAGACACAGCAGTGTCTGACGGCGCTGCCAGTTGGCAAGCGCCCCCGTCGAGCCATCGGCACTGCGGGTGGTTTGCCCGGTCAGCAGGGCCACGAGTTGCATGATGGCATCCTGATTGGCTTGCATAGATTTTGGCGCTCCGCGCAACGTGGGAGTAGCTTTCGGCGGTGGTTTGACCATCATCCCGAAGCGACACTTCGGGCAGTTCACCTGAAACGGCTTGTCCGGCAGGTTTTTTTCCTGAATCTCAAACTTGGCGCGACACTGCGTGCAGACAACTTTCATGAACCGTCATCCACAGGCCGAAGGGCTTTGCACAGGCCGGGGCTTTGGCGGCCGTTTCCAGCCGTCACCGTTCGATGATGTCGAGCATGGAGGGGCGCGGCGTCTCGGTCGTGCTGCGCACCGGCGGCGTGACCGGGCGCATGCCGCCCATGGTCGGATTGCGTAGCCCCTGGTCCTTCTGCATGCGGTTGATTTCACTGCCCCCGGCGCCGGCAAAGTCGCTGGAAGAGCCAAGGCCGGAAAGGCGCAGCAGGAGGTTGTTCTGGTTCGTGGCAAAGGCCAGTCCGTCTTCCTGGGTGATGACGCCCTGCCGGATCATCCGCTCAATCACCTGATCGAAATGCTGCATGCCGTCGAGTGAACCGTCTTCCATGGCATCCAGCAGCGACTTTCCTTCACTCTCGCCCTTTTCGATGTACTCACGGGTACGGGGCGTGGACTTGAGGATTTCCACCGCGGCGACGCGCCCTTTGCCATCCGCCCGTGGAATCAGGCGTTGGGTGATGATGTAACGGAAGGCCTGCGCCAGTCGCACGCGAATGACGTGTTCTTCGTTCTTCGGGAAGATACCGATGATGCGGTCCACCGTCTTGGAAGCGTCCGTGGTGTGCAGGGTGGAAAACACCAGGTGGCCCGTCTCGGCGGCTTCCAGCGCAATTTCGGTCGTCTCCAGGTCGCGCATTTCACCGACGAGGATGACTTTCGGCGCCTGCCGGAGCGCCGCCCGCAGTGCCAGCGCAAAACTTGGCGTGTCACTGCCGAGTTCACGCTGATTGATGGTGCAGTTTTTGTGGGTATGCAGAAACTCAATGGGGTCTTCAATGGTGACGATGTGGTAGAACTTTTCCTCATTGATCTTGCGCAGAATCGCCGCCAGCGTCGAAGACTTGCCGCTTCCGGTCGGCCCGGTCAGCAGCACGATCCCGTTTTTGAGGTGGGAAATCTCGCCCAACTGCGGCGGCAGCCCCAGCGACTCAATCGTGGGCACTTCCGTCGGAATGACGCGCATGACGATGGAATACGTCCCACGCTGCGAGAAGATGTTGACGCGGAAGCGCGTCCGGGAAGGCAGACTGTAGGACAGGTCCACCGACCCCGTCTGCACCAGCTTCTCTGCCGCGTCGTTGTTCCCGGCCATCAGCGCCATGGCGATGATTTCGGTCTGGTAGGGGGTCAGGTTGCGCAGCCCCTTGATGTCCACCGGAACGAGCTTGCCGTTGAGTTCGACTTGTGGCGGACGCCCGACAGAAAAGTTCAGGTCACTGATTTTGTCATCGACCGCCAGCATGCGTTCGATGATCGGTGGCAAGTCAAAGTAACTCATACGACTCTACTCCCTTGTTCCCCGCCTTGGTCGCGCGGCCGTGGTCTGGTGGTTGCATCAGGAAGGGTTCAAACCAGCCCGGTGGGCCACCTTGAACCGGTCTGAAAAACAGCTCTGGTGGTATCCGACACGCTATATCAGCCCGGCCCGGGGCGCAAGCGGCCCCGTCTGCTGAAAAGACACCGGCGGCATCACTTGCCGCCGCACACTTCAGGTTCTGACTCAGGCTGAAATCCCGTTCGCGCCACGTCTCCGGCGGGACGCTGGCGGGGTGGTCTTCACAAGTGATTTCAACTCGGACATAAACTCCGTCACATCCTTGAACTCCAGATACACCGAGGCGAAGCGGACATAGGCCACTTTGTCCAAATCCTTGAGCCGGCGCATGATGAGTTCGCCAATCTTCTGTGTTGACCGCTCCCGGTCGCGCGATTCCTGAACGTATTTCTCGACGGCATTGACGATGGCTTCCAGCTTGGCGGCCGGCACGGGACGCTTTTCGCAGGCCCGTGCCAACCCGGCCAGCACCTTCTGCCGGTCAAAGGGTTCCCGCCGGCCGTCTTTCTTGATGACCATGTAGGGGATTTCGTCAATCCGCTCATAGGATGTGAACCGGCGTTCACATTTCAGGCATTCACGGCGGCGACGGATGACGTCGCCTTCGCGGCTTTCGCGGGAGTCCACAACCTTGTCTTCAAGGTTGCCACAGTATGGACACTTCACGTCGTTGCTCTTTCCGTCCGTTACGTTTCCGTTGCAACCCACGGCCGGTTTCGTCCGTCCGGGACATGTGGGCTGCGGCCCGTGCCTGGGCGCCACAGTCCGTGGCGGCCGACGGCCGTCACCCGGTGACTTCAGCGGGTTGGGTCAAACCTTGATGTTGCGCGCGCCAAAAAACTCCTTAAGCGCCGGATACACGTCTTCCTTGCTGTCAATGCGCACACCAATGAAGCGTTTCTGGTGCTTGAGATGTTCCTTGAAGATCGAAAGCAGCGCCCCCGACGAACGCCGGTAGCTTGATGCGCCCTCATCCCCGATTTCGCCATACCCAAAGAGATTGCAGGTCGTGATGAGCCTGTCGGCGAGCCGGACGGCTTCCTCGTTGTCACTATAGTAGTTGTCACCATCCGAGAAGTGAAAGGGATAGATGTTCCAGTCCTTCGGGGAGTAGCGTTTGTCAATGATGTCGAGCGCCAGTTTGTAGGCGCTGGACACCACCGTGCCACCGGATTCCCCTTGGGTGAAGAACTGCTCCTCGGTGACTTCCTTGGCCTCGGTGTGATGGCTGATGAAGACGATTTCGACGTTGTCGTACTTGGTCCGCAGGAAGCGCACCATCCAGAAATAGAAGCTGCGGGCAATGTATTTCTTGAACTCGCCCATCGAGCCGGAGACATCCATCAGCGCCAGCACGACGGCATTGGACTCGAAGCGGACATCTTCCTCCCAGCTCTTGAAGCGCAGGTCCTCTTTTTTGAAGCCGCCCACCTGGGCGCGCCCTTTCTCGACGGCATTGCGTTTGAGGTTCTCGATGATCGAGCGGCGCTTGTCGAGGTTGGAAAACGCTCCGGTGCGGCGGATTTCCGTGAAGCGGGTGGTGCGGGCCGGTAGGGCCTTGTTGGCACGCTCTTCGAGAAACGGTAGTTCCAGGTCCTCAAAAATGAGCGCCGCGATGTCATCAATGTTGACCTCCGCTTCGTAGTATTCCTGCCCGGCATCACTGCCGGCCGGGCCCGTGCCGCCCTTACCGGGCCCACTGCCGGACTGGCCTTCCCGCGCCACCACATCGCCCACCTTCGAGTCGCCATCGCCCTGGGCGACGTGCTTCTGCTTGTGGCGGTCGAAGCGGAATTTGTACTCATCCAGCGACCGAATGGGCACCTTGACCGTCTTGCGGCCATCCGAAAGGATGATGGCCTCGTTGGAGACAATCGAGCCGAGGTTTTTACGGATGGCTTCTTTGACGCGCTCCTTGTGGCGCTCCTGATCAATGACGCCCTTGCGCTGAAGGCTCCAGTCATGCTGCTGAATTGCCATTGGTGTACTCCCAAAGCGCCCCTTGCCTGAAGAGCCAGGGCGTGCTGCCAAAGTCGTGCCTGGTCCGACCGCCACTCCCAGGACTACTCCGCCGGCGATTCCTCGGCCGCCTGGGGTGAAGTGGCATTGGGCGGAGCGGTGTCAGCCGAAGCCGACGTGTCGGGTTGGACGGCCACGGCCAGACTGACCGGAGCCAGTGCGGAAGACGCACCGGCCGCCAAAGCCGCCGTGGCGGAAGCCGCCAGCGACGGGGCCGGACGCGCCGCCTGCCGACGGCAGAAGTCAAGGATGAGGGCCGTGGTTTCTTCCGGGCGCTCCTCTTCCGGGATGTGCCCACAATCGGGGATGACCACAAACTCGGCCTGTGGAAGCCGGGCGCGCAGACGGACGCCCAGCGTGACCGGAATGGACCGGTCATACTCGCCCCAGATGATGAGTACCGGGACGGTAATGCTGGACAACTCCTGCTCGATCCAGTTCAGGTCCCACTGGCGGGCCGTCGTCATGGCGGCGCGTTGCCCTTCCACCGTCCGCAGCGCACGAAAGTAAGCCGCGATGCGCTCCGGCGTCACCACCTGCTGATCGTGGAAGAACCCGCGCAGCAGGGTTTCCGAGGTCTGGCGGGTGGACATCAGCAACGGCACGGCGGCTTCCCCAACCAGCCAGGTCCGTGTAATCCGGGCATAGAGGCTGAACGGGTACTGCTGCAAAGGTGCGTCATTGTAGGCCGCATCGATGAGCACCAGTCCCGTCACCCGCGAGGCCCACATCAGAGCGCAGGCCAGCGACACCGCCCCGCCAAAGGAGTTCCCCACAAAGGTGGCGGTCTCGATGCCCAGCCGGTCGAGCAGCCCAATCACGAGTTGGGCGTGGTCCTGCACGTGGTAGCGGCGGTCGGCCGGTTTTTCCGAAAAACCAAACCCTTTCAGATCGGGTGCAATCACCCGGTAGCCGGCTGCGGCCAGCGGCTCGGCCACGTCTTTCCACGTGTAGTTGGATGAACAGTAGCCGTGGAGCAGCAGCAGCACCGGCGCATCCGGTGCGCCAAATTCCTGGTAGTGCAACCGCACGCCATCCACCACCGTAAAGCGACTGGCATCCGGGTGGGGCAGTTCGCCCACGTAATCAATCCAGCGCACGTCACGCGGACGCTTGAGATACTGCCAGGCCAAACCACCGGCCAGGGTTGCGCCCCCCAGCGCCGCCAACCATTGTTTTGCTTTCACGAAATCACTTCCCCCAGAAACGACAAACTCAAAAGACCAGGACATGAAGCCCGCCTGTGAACCGTCCCCGGCGACAGACTTCCGCAGCTTATGGCCGGCCATTGCCGGCCCTTTAACCCAGACTCCAATCAGACGTTCAGCCGCGGCGTACCGTAGCGGCTCACCGCACAGGGACCGGCGGACAATCCTACAGGACGGTTGCCCACGGCCGGAAATCATAGCACGAATTGCCCGCGGCCATGACGCTCCCTGCCTTGACGCTCGTTTTCACCGCGTGTTATCTAGCCGGGGCAGTGGTGCTCAAGCTGTTGATGATGCGCCGTGGTTCAACTTCAGTCGGCGTGCAGGCGGGCAACAATCGTGGAAACGATGCCAGACGACATTCAGGGTGCGGCCGATACGGTCATTGAAGTCACAATTGCGAGTCACTACCGGTTCGTGGAAATGGTGGGTACGGTTGCCGATCAGTTGACACAACTGGCTGGATTCGAGGCCGAAAACGTGGACTGGGTCGGGCTGGCCGTTCGGGAATCCATCGTCAACGCCATCAAGCACGGCAACCAACTCGATATTTCCAAGCCGGTTCAGGTTCGCTTTCATTTGACGGATGAAAAGCTGATCGTCGTCGTGCGTGACCGTGGCAACGGTTTCGATGCCAGCCACCTTGCTGATCCGCGCGCCCCGGAGAACCTCCTGAACCCCAACGGGCGGGGCATTTTTTACATGCGAACCTTCATGGATACCGTCGAATTCCTGCCCCACCGGCAGGGCGGACTTGAAGTGCGCATGGTGAAGTACCGCCCTGCCAGCCCTGCCGGCAGCAGCAACGGCCGTGACGCCAGCCACAGCCGCAGCCAAGGCTGAAAAAGCCGCAGCCAAGGCTGAAAACAACCGGGATGGATGTCTGAAAGCAGGCTTAGGGACGCATCCGTTATGTCCACCGCTCCTGCGACCTGCTCCCGGAGGAGACTGTGGCGGGGACGTGGAGCAAAGTTTGAAAACCAACGCCAGGACAGCAATGATAGGCTGCCACCAACCAACAGGCTCGAATCACACCGGCGCACCGGCCGATATTTTTCAGCGAAGGAGTCCCGCGTCCGTATGTCACTGACCATTTCCCATCGTACTGTTGGCGATGTCGCCATCATGGACCTCAGCGGCAAAATCACGATTGGCGAAGGCAGCGTCCAGCTCCGGGAAGCTGTCAAGTCCCTGCTCGAAAATGGCAACAAAAACATCCTGCTCAATCTGGGCGATGTGAGCTACGTGGACAGTTCCGGGATTGGCGAACTCGTCCACAGCTACACGACGGTCAAAAATCAGCAGGGGCAGCTCAAGCTGCTGAACCTCACGAAGAAGATTCAGGACCTGCTGATGATCACCAAGCTGCTGACGGTGTTCGATACGTTCGACAACGAGGCCGACGCCATTGCCAGCTTTTCCTGAAGTGGCTTCAGGTCTGCGGGTCTTTCTCCGGGTGGGCCACATACCTCCCCCGCTGGCGCGGCTGGCTGAAGCGGCCACTCACGCCACACGTAACGATGGCACGTATTCTGGTCACGGGCGGGTTGGGTGTCGTTGGCACCTGGCTCGTCCGTGAACTTCGCGAACGACATCACGATGTCATCTCCTGTGACCTCGCGCACCAGCCCGACGAAGTTGCGTTTGGGCTTCAGGGCGACCTCCGCGAGCCGCGCTATGCCCGCTGCGACATCGGCGAGTTTCGCCAACTCGCCCGTCTGTTCGAGCACTTCGGCCGTTTCGACTACGTCTTCCACTGCGCCGCCGAGTTTGGACGCTGGAACGGAGAAGACTTCTACGAAACGCTCTGGCGCACGAACGTCATTGGCACCAAGCACCTGCTGCGCCTTCAGGAAAGCCAGCGTTTTCGACTGGTGCACTTCTCCTCATCGGAAGTCTATGGCGACTATCCGCATCTGATGGTCGAACACATCACCGATGAAGTCGAGATCAAGCAGCTCAACGACTACGCCATGTCGAAGTGGGTCAATGAGATGCAAATCCGCAACGCCATTGCCCAGCATGGCGTCGAAAGCGTCGTCGTGCGCCTGTTCAACACCTACGGACCCGGCGAATACTACAGCCCCTATCGCTCGGTGAACTGCCGCTTTCTCTACTGCGCCCTGCACGGCCTGCCGTGGACGGTCTATCGCGGCCATGCCCGGACTTCCACGTTTCTGGCCGACACCATCCGCACGGTGGCCAATCTGGTCGAACACTTCAAGCCGGGTGAAACCTACAACATTGGCGGCGACCAGCTTCACACCATCGAGGAACTCTCCGATCTGGTGCTGAAAGTGACCGGCGCTTCGCCCACGCTGGTGCGCTATGCCGACGCCGAACCGCTGACCACCAAAGTCAAGCTGGTGGACACAAGCAAAGCCGTACGCGATCTCGGCCACCGTAGCACCTACAGCCTTGAAGAAGGCTTGCGCCTGACGGCCGACTGGATGCGGCAGGTGTATAAACTCAGCAAGTAAACTCTCGAACGCACCCGGCAGTTTTTCCCTTTCGCTGATTCAACCTTCCCCCATGCCTTTCTTACGGATGCGACACCACCTCTGGCCCGTCATGCTTCTGGTCTGGTCGGTCCTGGCCTGGACGGCCGGAGCCGTCACCGCGCAAACCCAGCCCCCGTCAGCCCGGGCCAACATCGTCGTGGGAACGGACGAGCGGCTCTTCGTGACGCTCGCCGCGCTCAATCTGGCCGGCTTCGACGCCGAAACGCCGGACGCCCCGCCCAATGAGGTCCGGGCGCAACTGCTCCGCGATCTCCAGCAGACCACCCCGCCTGAAATCACGGAAAAGCTGCGCGCTTTCTGGAAACAGCTCCCTGAAGCCGAACGCCACCGCCCGACCCTCATGGGCAGCGCCGTGGCACTGGCCATGCTGGCGCGCCCGTTGCCGGACTTCACCCTGCCGCCAGCAGAAACCCTGCCGCCGGATGTGCGTCCACTGGCGGGTCTGGCGCCGCTGATCGCCGAATTTGCCACCCGCGCACCGGTACGGGCGGCATTTCCCAAATATGCCGCCAACTACACAGCCTTTACCGAACGGCTCCAGTCCATCGCCGACGAAGAAACCCTCCGCCTGCTGACGTTTCTGCACACGCAGCCCATCGTCACGGCCCGGGATGCGCCGCCCATCGCCGATCTCGACACCCTGACCAGCGCCAACCTGCCGGCCGGTGAACTCCGTGAACGCACCCGGCGGATGTTCATCCTGCCTGACCTGCTGGGCCCGGTGGGGCGGGTCGTCACACGCAATGACATTCTGAACGGTGCTGACCGGCGCACCTACCGCCGGCCCGGAGACGAGTTCTTTCTTGTCGTCAGCGCGCCACGGGAAGCCCCCAACCGGGCTATCCGGCGGGCATTGCTGCGCTTTCTTCTGGAGCCGGTCATTGCCCGTTCGGGCAAACTCATCGCTGACCGGCGTACTGCCATTGTGAAACTGGCCGGCAGCCTGCCCAATGCCGATCCGGCCCTGAAAAACAACGTCTTTGAAATCGTCCGGGAATCCCTGAGCCGGGCCATCGAGGCCCGCCTGTCCATTCAGGCGGCACGGCAGGCCGCGCGCCAGACGGACGATGACACCGAACGGGCCCAGCTTCAGCTTGCCGATGAAGAAGCGCGCGTCGAACTGCTGGGCGTCTGGGAGCGTGGCGGCGTTCTGGCCCTGCACTTCTTCGAGCAGCTTGCCGCGCTCGATGAAACCGGCGTGGATATTCTCGACTGGCTTCCCCGCATGGTGTCGGCTTTTGATGCGGAACGCGAACGCCGCCGCCCGACGGAACTGGCCGCCCTGCGCGCCCGGGTCGAACAGCGCCGGCAGCTCGTCCGCGCCGCGCCGACAGCCAAAAGCCTGTCCCGCATCGAGCAGGCGGATGACCTCCTGCGCGCCAAAAAATACGCCGAGGCACGGCAGTTGCTCGGAGCCCTGCTGCGTGAAGACCCCCAGGATGCCCGCGCCACGTTCGGCCTCGCGGAACTCACGGCCAAACAGCCGAGCGCCGTGGAAACGGACCCCGCCGCCGATGAAAGCGAACAGTTGGCCGCCCTCCAGGAACGGCTCGAACAGGCCGTCGAGCTGTATGAACGCGCGGCCCGGCTGGCCAAGCCCGAAGAACGCTGGCTGGCGTCGCGGGCCTACGTGGCCATCGGCCGGATTTACGATTTTGCCGACCGGCGGCCGGAAGCCATTGCCGCCTATGAGCGGGCCATCGCCCTTGGCGACGTACGGGGCGGTGCTTACGCCGAAGCTGTGGCCGGAAAGGAACGTCCGTTCCGCCCGGACAAACAGCCCTGACGCCGTCTAGTCCGGCGGCACAAGGCCCACGCGCCGCGCCAGATCGGACGAAAACCGGCCTTCGGGATCAACCGTCTGCTTGATCCGTCGCCAGACTGGAAGCTGCGGATACATCGCCTCCAGGTGCTGCGGTTTCAGGCGGGCATCTTTGCCGAGGTAAATCCGTCCACCGGCCTGCACGACGAGTGCATCCAGCTTGTCGAGCAGGGCAAACATGGCGTCTCCGCTCACCGGAATGTCGAGCGCCAGCGTGTAGCCCGGCATGGGAAAGGACAGCAGCCCTTCCTGGGGCCCGAACCGCTTGAGCACCGCCAGAAACGAAGCGATTCCGGCCCGGCTGAGTTCTTCCAACAACCTGATGAGCGTTGCACGGCTTGTTTCCAGAGGAATTACCGGCTGGTACTGAATGAAACCACGCCGGCCATAGACCCGGTTCCATTCGAGCACGGCGTCCAGTGGATAAAAGTACGAATCGAAGTCCACGACCACACCCGACGTTGCCTTCGGGTGCTTGTGGTAAAAGACGATGTTGAAGGCCCGGACCGTCCAGGCATTGATGACGCCATTGGGAAAGGAAAAGGGCACGGTCACTTCGGGCTTGCGCGGCAGCCGGAGTGGCTGTGTCCGGTAGCGGGCCGGCAGGTCGGCCAGCGGCAGGTGATCGCCGCGCATCAGGACGCTGCGCCCCAGATGTTTTCCCCGGGCCAGGCAGTCAATCCAGCATACGGCATAGCGGTAGCGGTGGTCTTCGGCGTCACAGCGTTCCAGCGTTTCATCCAGATCACGGGTGCGGCGGTAATCCACGCTGACGTAAGCCGTCTCGATGCGGCGCAGCTTCAGCGCCACCGTCAGGATGATGCCGGTCAGGCCCATGCCCCCGGCCGTGGCCCAGAACAGGTCGGACTGTTCGGTTCTGGAACAGCGGCGCACCTGGCCGTCGGCAGTCAGCAGGTCAAACCATTCCACGTGACTGGAAAACGAACCGTCGCCGTGGTGATTTTTTCCGTGAATGTCACAGGCCAGCGCCCCGCCCAGGCTGACGTACTTCGTCCCCGGCGTCACCGGCAGAAACCAACCCCGTGGAACGAACACTTCCAGAATGTCCTTGAGCCGCAGCCCGGCTTCAGCGACAAGCACACCCGTGGTCTCGTCGAAAGCCAGCAGGCGGTCAAAATGCACCTGTTCGACAACGACGCCCGACGTGTTGAGGGCAGCGTCGCCGTAGCTGCGGCCATAACCGCGCCCAATGAGTGAAGGGTGGGTGTCGTCACCGAGGAGTCCCACCAGGTCGCCCTGCCGGGCCGGACGCGCCACCTTGGCCATGGCCACCGGAAAACGTCCCCAACTGGTCAGACGCACGGTACGCTGGGCAAGGCTCATGGCTTGGATGCGTCAGGAAACAGCCGGCCGAGAACAGCGCCCAAGGCTTCGATGTCAAACGGTTTGGGCAGCTTGGCCGCGAAGCCGTAGAGGCGGTAGTTCGCCATGATGCTGTCGTCGTGATAGCCGCTACAGACAATGGCCGTCACCTGCGGATCAAGCTGCCGCAACCGCTCCAGCGTTTCCCGTCCCCCCATTCCACGGTTGATGTGCAGGTCGAGAATCACCGCCAGAAAGGGAGAACCATTCGCCATGGCTGCCTGGTAGCGTTCAATGGCTTCTTCTCCCGCCCGACAGGCCACGACCCCATAGCCAAAGGTTTCCAGCGCCGTGCCGAGCATTTCCCGAACCAACTCATCGTCATCCATCACCAGCAGGCGGCGGTTGGCAATCCGGTCAGCTTCATCCCCGGTCAGCACTGCCGATTCCAGCGTGACTTCCATGGTTTTTCTGGCCGGCAGATAGACATCGAAACGTGTCCCGACGCCCAGGGTTGAAGTCACGGCGATGTGGCCGCCATGCTTGGAAATCACGCTATAGACAATCGCCAGCCCCAGACCATAGCCCTCGGCTTTGGTCGTAAAGTAGGGATCAAAAACCCGTGACAGATGTTCCGGTGCAATCCCGGAGCCGGTGTCGGTGACGCTGATGTGTACATAATCACCCGCCGCCAGGCCCGGCACATCCTGTTCCCCCAGGGTACGGTTCTGAAGATGCACCCGCACCTGCCCGCCCTCCGGCATGGCATCCGCCGCATTGGTGGCCAGGTTCTGAAACACCTGACTCAGTTGGCCGACATCCGCCCGCACACGCCACAGGGGTGTAGCGAGATGGAAGGTGACATCCACGCCGCGGCCTTCCAGGATGTACTGCATGGGCTCAACCACGAAGACTTCCGGCGAGACACTTTCCAGAACCGGGTCGCCGCCCTTGGCAAAGGTCAAAAGCTGTTTGGCGAGCAATTTGGCGCGTTCCGTAGCGCGCTCGATGGATTCCAGCCGGCGCTGGCTTTCCTCTCCCAGGGACGTATCGCGTTTGATAAGGCCCAGATTGCCGGTGAGCACGGCCAGCAGGTTGTTGACATCGTGGGCAATGCCGCCGGCCAGCGTCCCCAGTGACTCCAGTTTGTTTTTCTGGAGGCGCTCTTCCTGGAGCAGCGTCTGGGCAGCCTGCTGCGCTTCCTGCAGGCGGTGCAGTTGGGTGATGTCAGAAACAAAACCTGTCCACAGCGTACCCCCGTCAGGCAGCATCTTCGGAAAAGCAATGCAGTAAAACCAGTGTTCTTCACCCGTGCGCACGTGGCGGAGCGGAAACTTCCACTCCCACGGGCTGCGGTTGGCGGCTGCCGCTGCGAAGCTGTCCCGGGCCTCGCGCCGATGTTCGTACGGCACGTGCTCCCAGAAACAGCCTTCATGCATCACGATGTCCTTGGCTGTGATCCCGCACAGGGCTTCCGTCTTGTTGCTCAGGTAGGTAAAGCGTCCTTTCCTGGCAGCATCGTAGCGGTACTGGTAAATCACGCCCGGCACCACCGCCAGGACATCCCGCAGGCGCTGCTCCACCTGATGCGTCTCGTCCAGCAGGGTGTTCATGAACTTGGTGTAAATGACCATGTAGCGCCGGCCGCCAACCTCGGCCAGCGACAGGCACAGGGTCAGTTCAGCCACATTGCCATCTGGGGCCTGCCCCACCACGGTTGTGGTCAGTTGCTTCTGCTCGGCCAGTGTGGCGTAGAGCCGGTCGCGAGACTCTTCCGAAGGAAACAGGGAAAGTTCCCTGGTTTCCCGCCCGATAAGTTGTTCAGCAGTGTAGCCGGATTCGCTGGTAAAAGCCCGGTTGACGGCGACGACGCGGCGGGTGGCGTAGTCCACAACAACGATGGGGATGTCAAGACTTTGAAAGACCGCGGCAAACAGCTCTGGCGCAACAGGATCGTTTGTGGGATGACTCATGGTGATTGACTTGCCCTGGTGACACCGCCGGAGAACCCATCATGGCACGGGTGGAAGATCAGCCGCCCGCCGCCGGAACAGCACGACGCCAAAATCTTCCCATTCACCAAACACCTGCGCAACTTCGTAGCGCTGGAGCACCCAAACGATTACCTGGCGTCCGTAGTTTGGGTCCTCACCGAACCAACCGACACCATAGCCGGGCATGTCGCGCCGGGTCAACGCAATAACATCCGGCGGGTGGCGCTCAAGTTCGGCGATGACAGCGGCTTCTCCTCCGCCAGCAGCCAAGTAATACGGATCAAATGTCAGCATAGATGTCGGGCAGGGGCGCCGCAGCCAGTAGTTGAGAGCAATTCCTTCTGGCATTACCAACAGGCTCGCCTCCGGTGGCAGTAACCGATCCAGTGCGGTGACGGTTTCTGCTATAACCTTCCCAACAGGTACCCACTGTGGGCCGTAGGTCAGCAACTGATCGCCGCCCAAACCCACCGGCTGTGTTTTTTTCCCGTAGTGATCGAAGGCAAGCTGAAGGTGCGCCGTCACACAGGCGAGCAAAAAACCGGCTGCCACACCGCTCGTGAGCCTGCCTGTGCTGGACGGCTGTCCGCGCAACACGGCCGGCAGGACGAACAGCGCCATCGTCGCCAGAAACAGAAAGGCCGGAAAGGCAAGAACAAACCCATAGTGGTGCAGACGCGCTGCTAGTCCGAGTCGCCCGATCATGACCAGCGCCAGCAGATTCCACATCAGCAGCGGCAGCCAGCGCCGGCAGAGACGGTCACGGTCAGTTTCCCACTTTACAGCCGAGACGAGTCCCGCAGCCGTCAGCGCCAGCAACACCGGAAAGGGCTTGGCGAACCGCTCCCACGGCACGAAACGGTAGGCCAGCCAGCCGCTCAACAACGCACCCACTAGCGCTGCTGCTGGCTGCCACCGGTGCGGCAACCACCGTTCTCCACCCAGCACCACCAGCCCGGCCAGGCTGACGATGCCACAGCCGGTTGTGATGTCGGTGACGTGCTGCACCCAGGCATCAAGACCAAGCACATGCCAGTAAAATGCCTGCTGCGCCGGGTTGGCCACCACAACCGTTGCTAGGTTGCCCAGTGCGCCGCGTAGGGCCAGCGTGAGCGGCATGTGCAGCGCAAGGTAGGCCACAAACCCCACCGGCAATACCAGCATGCCACCCAAAAACCAGCCCGGCAGCTTCCACCGGGCCTGACCGCGAACGTCAAGCCGCGCCATCCCGACAACAAAGCCGGCCAGCAACGCCAATCCCGCCGCCAGGGCAATTTCGAGCTTCGTCAGGCAGACACCGCCAAAAAGCAGCCCGCTCAACGCCATCCACCACCCCACCCGCCGGGCCGCGCGTGGACTGTTTTCCGCCTGGAGGGACCAGGCATGTGTCGCTGCATGCAACGCGCCGATAGCCAACAGGACTCCGCGAATCGGCTCGTGGCGGTACGGCGCCATGTAGTTGTAGTTGGCCAGCGGGCCGTACTGCCCGAAGGCAAACAGGCTCAGAAACAGCAGTCCGGCCAGCAGCCCGGCCAGCGGCGATACACAGCGGGCGAAATAGCCCCGGATGAGTTCCGTCAACAGGGCCAGCAGCACCAGGTTGACCCAGATGAGCGTTGTCAGGGAAACGCCGAACACGGCAAAGGCCAGCGCGTTGCCGTACTGTGCCAGCGGCCCGCCCAACCAGACCATATCCCGGTAGAGGTGCTTTCCCTGCGTGATCTGCCACGGCACATACAACTCGCAGCCGAAGTCCACCACCGGATCGCCCCACTTGCGCCAGGTCAGCCCGGCCAATACGCCAAGCAGGACAGCCAGCACGGCACGCTGCTGCCAGACGCGGCGGGAAGTCATGTCCGGCTCATCCAGTGGACTCAAGTTGAAGTTCATACCCACGGCGAACCATTCACAGGATTGGCGGTAGTTCGGGAAACGCGGTCAACGCCTGTCGCAGCGTTGGAACATCGGTGAACCGCAACGCAGACAGTCCCACCTGCCGCGCCCCAGCAACATTCGCTTCCACGTCGTCAATAAACAGCGCCTCCTGCGGTGCAACGGCCAACAGCTCCACCACCCGGCGGTACATCTCCGGCTCCGGCTTGACATAGCCAAGGTCACTGGAAAAAACCGCCGCATCCACTTCCGGCAACCATGGACACAATTCCTCCAACCGCTGCCGCAAACTGCGCTGCATGTTGGAGAGAATCGCCGTCTGAAAACCGGCCTGCCGGACCTGCCCGGCCCAGTCCACAAGCGACAGGTTGGGATGTGACCAACCTCGCGCATCAACACCAGCCAGCCACAACGCCGTCTCGGCATCGAGCGTCCGTCCGCAAGCCTGCACCACGGACTGCCAGTAGGCCACATCGTCGAGCGTGCCGCGATCATATTCGAGCCGAAACCGCCCATAGGCCGCTTCAAAGGCTTCCCGTGGCACACCCAAACGTGTTGCCAGAGCTTCCCGGACAGCCGGCGGCTGCGGCTGACAAAGCACCTTGCCGTAATCGAACACCACCGCCCGGAGCGGCATGGCTAGGATGACTCCCGAAAGAAATAGGGCCGGCGTGGACGGGCGGGTGAGGCGTCCAGACGTTCCAGGGTCAGGTTTGGATTGTAGTACGGGTCATCGGCCAGCCGCGCCCCCCACCGCGCCAGCATGTACTCGCACTCCCGTTGAAAGGCGGCGCGCCGCTCCGGGCGCTGGTCGGAACCACGCGAGGCCGATTCCAGATGGTAGAGTTCGGCATGCGGCGTCACAAGAATGCGATAGCCATGTTCCTGCACCCGCAGGCACAAATCCACATCGTTGAAGGCTACCGGCAGGTGTTCGGCATCGAGGCCGCCAACGGTTTCAAACACCGTCCGGCGGATGGCCAGACAGGCGGCCGTCACCGCCGAAACGTCACGGGCAACTTCATTCCACAGAAGTTGGACGTTGGAAGGAATGCTGCGCGCCGTCCGTGGTTCGCCCCGGTGCACGTGTCCGGGCAAGCCCCGAATCCCCAGCACGACGCCCACGTGCTGAATCGTGTCGTCCGGGTACAGCAGCCTCGCGCCAACGATGCCAACCTCCGGGCGCATGACGTGCGAAACCATCTCCCGCAGCCAGTCCGCGTGGATGATCTGCACATCGTTGTTGAGCAGCACAAGTACGTCTCCGGTCGCATGATGCGCGGCCAGGTTGTTGATGGCCGAAAAGTTGAATGGTGCGTCATAGCGCATGACGCGCACCCGTGCGTCCTGCCGCAGGGTTTCAAACAGCGCCAGCGTTTCAGCTTCGCGGCTGCCGTTGTCCACGAGGACGACTTCAAGATTCGCGTAATCCGTGGCGTTCAGCACTCCGTCAAGTGCCGTACGGGTCAGTTCCGCCTGGTCGCGCGTGCCCATCAGAATGCTGACACGCGGCAGTGGTGCTGGTAACGGATAACGTACCCGATAGCGTCCGGTCGGCGTCCGGGTCACTTCCGCCCCCGGCGCGACCTGGGCGAGATGTTCGGCCAGCGCCCGCTCTCCGGCCGCCATGGCGTAAGGTTTGGCTTCGTGCCGCCCGGCCGTGGAACCGGCCGTCACCCGCCAGTGGTAGAGCACGTGCGGCAGATGCCGAATTCGTGCCGGATCGGTCTGCGCCGTGATGCGCAGACACAGGTCATAATCCTGCGCGCCGTCCAGCCCCGGACGAAAACCGCCGACGGCGCGCACCTTCGTTGCCCGATAGACGGTCAGATGGGAAAGGTAATGGCAGCCGCGTAACAACTCTGGACTCCAGCCGGGCTTGAAGTGTGGGGCAAAGCGCTGCCCCCGCATGTCGATCTGGTCTTCATCCGTGTAGATCACGTCGGTTTCAGGCTGTTCATCAAGGGCCACGGCCAGGCAGGCCAGCGCGTGCTCGGCCAGCACGTCGTCGTGGTCGAGAAAGGTGATGAAATCGCCGGTGGCAAGTTCCAGGGCGCTGTTGGAAGCGGCAGCAATGTGGCCGCGCGTCGGACGATAGACGACACGTACGCGGTCATCCGCCCGGGCCGCTTCGGCCAGACACCGGTGTACTTCAGGGCGGGTCGAGGCGTCATCGGCAATGCAAAGCTGCCAGTGGGGATAGAGTTGACGGGTGACGGAAGCCAGTGCGGCCTGCAACCATCGCGGGTCAGGATCACACACCGGCATGAGGATTGAAAACAGCGGGCGATGGGTCAGCCGGGCAAGACGTTCCCGGATGCGCCGTCGGTCAACATCGGTCAGGCGGTCGTAGCGCGCCACCCATCGGCGATACGGGCAGCGTGGCGGCGCGGTGCGTCCTTCTTCGGCCATGCGCGTCTGGATATGCCGCCAAACCCCTCGCACGCCTTCAGTCCGCCAGAGTCGGTGCGCCGTCTGCACAGCCTGCCGAATCCGATGTGGATGGCGACGGTAGTAATCGAGCAGCGACTTCACGGGATTCCCGTCGGGTGCAGTTCAGTGCTTGTCCGGGTGCAAGAGCCGGGCGCGCAACTCCGCCAGGGCTTCGTTCAGACGGTGGACATCCTCCGTCAACTCCATCACCCGTCCCTGAAGGTGCACATTGAGCTTGTTCTGGTGGAAGATGTAGAACCGGAACAGTCGCGCCAGCAGGCGCTTTGAGAGACGCCCCAGCGTGCCCACTTTGGAATCTTCCACGTACGCTTCGCCGGGCAGCGGCAACATCTGCCGCACCAGTTCGGGCTGCGAGCGCAGCGCCAGTTGCCACCCCTGACCGCCCTGATAGCCATTCTGGATAGCCACCGGCAGGTCTGGCGTCGTCACGGCCGGCGGGGCCGCCGGTGCTGATGCCGGTTCCTGGCGTGCGGCCAGGGCGCGCTGGATGACTTTCGCCCGGCGGCAACGTTCAATCTCACGCAGCCGGGCTTCCACCACACGGCCGATGGCTGCAATCGAATGGTATTCCCGCATGTCACGCGCCGCCTGCTCACCGCGCGCGCGGGCCGCTTCCGGGTGGTCACAGACTTCCCGCATCAGCCGCGCCGCGTGCCCGACATTTGGCTCCGCCCAGATGTTCCCGGCGCGATAGACATGCGTGGTTTCACGAATGGCCACCGGTGTAACCTCAACCGGAAAGCTGTTGTCCGGCGTCATGAAGTCCATGTTGCCCGACCAGCCCGTGGCAATGACCGGCTTCCCAAAGTACATCGCTTCGGCAATCGTCAGCCCGAAGCCTTCCGAGCGGTGCAGCGAAATGTAGGCATCACAGGCCTGGGTCAGCGCATGCTTGTCTTCCCGCGAGAGATAGCCATTCAGAATACGGATGTTGCTTCCCTGGACGGCCGCTGTGAGCCGGGCAAAGGACTCCGGCGCCAGATGCTCGTTGATGCACTTGAGCACGAGACACACCGGCTCGTCGGGGCGAAAGGCGCGCTTGAAGGCTGCCACTGCCGCCAGTGGGTTTTTCCGCTCGAACGTGCTGTTGAAGTCAAAAGAGTAGAGGAAACAAAACTCATCCTCACGCAGCCCGAAATACGACTTGCTGCGCGGCGTCACTGCCCCCGGCTCGACCACGTGGGGAATGGTGTACACCGGCGTTTCAAGGCTTTTTTCGAGGCTGGCGCGAATGAAGTGGCTGGCCGTCCAGATTTCATCAAAGCGGCGCGCACATGGCACCCACTCGGAAGGAAAGTCCGGCAGTTCCCACGCCCACAGACCGATGTTGTACCGATCCTGGAAGAAATCCTCTGTTGTCCGGCTGGCAAACACCTCGACCTGGTCGGCGTTGACACATATAAGATTGATGCCAAAGGGGTTGTCACGTGAAAATTCGCCAAATGTGGCATCGAGTTTCCGGCTTGGGGCCGTATCGGAAAAGTCATACAGGCTTGTGGCATAGCCCAGCTTCTGAATGACGCGGACATACCCCCGCGCCGCCTCGCCGATGCCCAGTTCGGCCCGAAAGTAACCGGCAATGTTGACACCCATCGGCAGCTCAACCGGCTCAATGCCGGTGATTTCCTGAAAGAAGGAACGCCGCCCACCCGCTGCAAAAGGATCACCAAACTGCCGCCCCTGCCGGAGAGCTTCGGCGTACTGGCGGCGCATGGCCGGCTCGATGGGAAAGCCGTTGTCAAACGTCGCAAAACCATAGGGAATCCGGCGGTAGCGCGCGTGGCCGTTGGCTGCCAGCAGCTTCGTGTAACGCTCAAACAGCGGCGCAACCACCGGGTACTCTTTCAGCGTGTAGCGCGACAGATGCCGGGAGATGACGGTCGGGTGGGACGTATCGTAGCCGCTGAAGTGAAAGAACAGGATCGGCTCACCTTTGGCAAAAAACTCACCGTCCTGCTGCGTGATGTCCCGCTCGCGCAGGTTCCAGTACGCCACGTTGAGACCCGGATGACGCAGCACCTGCACGCCGTCAAACAGCCCCGGCACAAGATCAATCCACTTCTGATCGACAAACAGCCCTTTGCTGACTTCGTTGAAGCAAAAGTCTTCCAGCCGCCGGCTCCACCACGCCAGCATCCGTTCGGTTTCGGCTCCGGCTGCCAGTCCGATGAAGCCCAGGTTGTATGCACCGGCCTGGAGGATGTTGACTTCAGTCGGGATTTTGTCGTCGAGCGGCAGCGGCTCGACCAGATGGGGCGTCAGGACGATGTTGGACTGGTCAAGCGCGTCAAGAACGATGTCCAGCGGCCGCAGCACGAGAATGTCCGGGTCAAGATAGACCACCTTCCGGTAGCCCTGCCTGAAAAGATGGCTGAGGTAAAACGGTTTGACCGCCGTGCACAGCTCGGTGACATCGTATTTGAAAGCCATCGGGCGAAAGCGGGTTTCCGGCAGAAAGTCCGCCGGCCCGTGAAGCTGAAGCGCCATCCCGTCTGCCGCCAGGGGCGGCAGTTCGTCGCGGTCCACCACCAACGCGGCAACATCCGCCTGGGGATGCTGCGCCCGGAGGGAATCGGCCAGCGTCCGAATGCAGGCAAAGTAGTTTTTGGCTGCGATGGTGCAGAAGACAATGGGTTTCATGCAACGGCGTTCATGGCCGGGACGGCAACGGGATCGGAAAAGGTGCTGAGGTAGGTCTGTGCCACTTCGGTCGGGTCCCCCAGCGCCCGCACCTGCCCTTGGTCAAGCCAGAGCGCCCGTTGACACCAAGCGGTCAGAATGGCCGTGTCGTGGGTGACCAGCAGCAGGGTCCTGCCCTTTTCCTGAAACATCCGCATCCGCTCCAGACACTTTTCCGTAAAGGCAATGTCGCCCACGGCCAGGACCTCATCAATGATGAGAATGTCGGGATCGACGTTGACGGCCACCGAAAAGGCCAGCCGCATGCGCATGCCGGTTGAGTACGTCCACACCGGCGCGTCAATGAAATCTTCCAGTTCGGCAAAGGTGACGATGTCATCGAAGCGCGCCCGGATTTCACGTGGCGACAGCCCCAGCACCAGCCCGTTGAGAAAGACGTTCTCGCGGCCCGACATCTGCTCGTGAAAGCCGACGCCCAGGCTCAGCAGGGCCGCCACCCGGCCCCGGACGGCAATGCGCCCTGTGGTCGGTTTGAGGATGCCGCACAGCAGCTTCAGCAGCGTGCTTTTTCCGGCCCCGTTGCGCCCGATGATGCCGAAGGTTTCACCGGCAGCGACCGAAAATGAAACGTCCCTGACGGCTTCTATCCGTTCTGACAGCCGCCGCTCGAACATTTCGCCATTGATGAGCGACTCTTTGAGCGTCCGATACCGGCGGGGCTGGTAGCGTTTGAAGGTCTTGCTGAGATGTTCGACGTAAATGGCAACCGTCAACGGGCACCTCCCAGTGCGTCAAGCCGCCGATGATGTGCTGTGCTTCACGGGAGTGTCAAGCGCCGATTTTTCCCCTCCCGCCACCCCGCATAAGCCCCAACCGGCTCATCCGGCATGGCTGGCGCAACCGGCCGGCGGCGCGTGAAGCTACATTGCCCACCGCCGGTACAGGCGGGGCAGGGCTTCGGGCAGGCGCGCAGCTTCGCGGATGCAGGCATACCGTCCCCGCCCGAAGAGAATATCCAGCAGGGCTTCGTCCTGACCAGCTTCCAGCGCCACCCCCAGGGGCTTGACCCCGACGGACTGCGCCTCGGCCAGCGCCTGCGCCGTATCGGCTACGGCGTAGGTCACGTCGCCGTAGTCGCTGTCCTGCGGCAGGCCGTCCGTCACCACCAGCAGCAGGCGCGACCGCGCGGCTTCACGCAGCAACAACTGTGTGGCGTGGCGCACAGCCGCCCCCAGGCGCGTATTGGCCGCCGGCACCAGCGCCGCCAGGCGGGAGGGCAGACAGCGCGCCGGTTCCGCAAATGTCTTGAGCTGAAAACACCGCACGGACTGACGTCCCTGACTGTTGAACGCATAGACGGCAAAGCGATCCCCAATCTGGTCAAGCGCCGCGGCCAGACACTGGACACTCTCGATTTCCCCGTCCAGCACCCGCTGCGGCGACGCTCCCCGGCCGGCACCGGCCAGGTGTTCACCGGTCGAGCGGGAAACATCCAGCAACAGCAGGGCGGCCACCGAGCGCGTCGTCCGCTGGCGGACAGCATAGACGGCATCCGAAGCCCACGGCTGGGTTCGCCGCTCGACGTGGCGCTCGATAAGGGCTTCGACAACGAGTTCCTGCCCGTCCGTCGTCGGGCGCACCCAGGCGAAATCGCTTGGCTGCCAGCGTTCAAAGGCTCGCCGCAGACGGCGCACGGCCGTTTCGTCGCGCGGCGGCAACACCAGTGCCGGCGCCTGGGCGAGGCGGAGCGTCGCCACCCGACACCAGTTCGGACGGTAGTCCCCCAGACGGACATCCCATTCCGGGTAAGGCTCTATCTCTGCCGCCTGCCAGATGACCGGGGGAGGGCCGTTGCGGTCGGTTTCGTCCGGCATGGGTGTCACAACCGGCTGTTCTCCGGCATCCGAAGCGGTGCCTTCCGCCGGCGGTTGTTCCCCCTGCACCGGGACGCTGACCGGGGCCAGCGGCGACCGGTCCACTGCCGCCGTAGCTGAAGCGGCAGACGGCGCGTGGCGACCGGACGGAGTTTCCTCGTCCGGGCGGGTATCCGGCTGCCAGCGACGCTGCGTGGGCGGTGGAAGCAGGCGGTAGATGTCGAGTGTCACCCGGAGGGTATCGGCCACCGTCGCGCCTTCCGCCAGACAGGGCGACAATGCCTCGGTCAACGTGTGGGTCAGGGCGGCATATTCGGCCTGCACGGCCGGGCCAACCTGTCCCACCAGCGCCAGGCGGAACAGTAGTTCGACGACGGCGGCCCCAAGCGGTGCGCCAGCCAGGGAGCGCCGACTGGCCAGCAATGGCTCCGTCAGCGCCTCCGTATCGCGCGCCACGCCCCGGTAAGCCCGGCGCATGCCACGCAGCACGCGGGCCATTTCGATGACATCAAACAGCACCGTGGCCATCTCGGCATCAGGAAACAGCGCCAGCGTGTCCCCCACCGTGATGATTTCCGGGCGCGGCGGCAGGACATACTCCACGGCACGTTCGCGGATCAGGGCAAAATCCACGTGCGACAGCCCGCCCGCACCCGCCCCCAGATCGGCAAAAAAGGTGCGCGTCGTTTCGTAGGCCGCCCGCAGTACCGGGCTGTCCGCCACATCCCCGCCAAAGAGCAGCCGCCCTGCCCCCTGTGCCGCCAGAAGCTTGTAGAGCACAAAGTTCCGCTCGCGCTCATCGAAGACCGCCACCCGCCGGGGCAGCGCCAGATGATGCGCCTGCCCGCCCACCGTGACCCGGCCGCCGACTTCCACCGTATCGGCGACAGGCGTGGCCGCCACCAACTGAAAATGATGCCCGGTCAGCGCCCGCAGGTAGTGCCGCAGGGTTGGAATGGCTTCTGCAAGGGGAAGCCCCGGCAGGCAGGACTCCAGAGTTTCCCGCGCCTGGGTCGTTTCCAGACGGATGAAAGCGGCCAGACGCGAAGCATCCGCCCCATGGCGGTCCAGACCACAGGATAGCCAGGTGTGAAACTGCTCCGGCGTCAATTCCGGGTGCTGGGCCGCGACGCGCAGCGCCGCCGCCCCCAGCAGCGGCACACTGGCATAGAGCGGCGCGGCACGCTGGAACAATCCCCGGCACCGCGGCTCATCCTCGCTGAGCAGCAACGCGGACTGACAGGTTTCCCGGACGATGTCCGCCATGCGCGCCGTGTGCCGGGTCGCTGCCGCCCGTTCCAGCAGGTGGCAGAGACCCACCACCACGGGTTCTCCGAGCTGGGCCACCAGAGACGGAAACCGTACGCTGAACTCAGCCGCCAACTGGGGTGACAACCGTTCGAGGGCAGCCTGCGTACGCTCCAGCGCAGCGGCTGCCGGGGAGCCCAGGGTTGCCCCACGTCCGGCCGACGAAACAGCGGAAGGCACACCATCGGACGGCGCGGAGGCCGGCGGTGGCTCCGCCGGAGCCGGTGGCGCCGTCTGGCGTGGGCGCAGCAGGCGTGACCAGGTTCGGAACAACATCACGGGACCTGCTTGCGTGCTGCGGCTGAGACATCCGCCGGCGCGTCTCCGGCGGGCGCCGGACGCCACAGGTTGCGCAGCGCGTCAAACCGCGCCCGCCACCAGGAGCCATCCGTCAGATCATCGAAAAGCTCATACAGCACCGGTATGGCCACCAGTGTCAGGAGCAGACACAGCGACTGCCCCCCGATGACGATAATCGCCACGGAACGCAGCACCGCCGAGCCGGGCGTCTGCGCCACGGCCATGGGAATCAGCCCGGCCACCAGCGCCAGGGTCGTCATCAGAATCGGCCGCAGCCGGTCGCGGCAACCGGCCACAATGGCGGCATAGCGTTCCTGCCCGGCCGCCCGCAGCACGTTGATGTGGTCAATCTGCAGAATGGAGTTTTTCTTCACCACGCCGAACAGCATCAGAATCCCCAGCGCCGAAAAAATGTTGAGCGTTTCGCCGAAGGGAATCAGCGACAGCAGGGCAAAGGGCACCGCCATGGGCAGGCTCAGCAGAATCGTCACCGGATGCAGGAAGCTTTCAAACTGCGCCGCCAAAATCATGTACATAAAGACGAACGACAGAACGAAAGCCATCAGGAAGTTGGCCGCCGCCTTCCCCAGTTCCTTGCTCTGGCCGAGCTTGCTGGCCTGATACTCCGGGCCCAGTCCAAGCTGTTTGGACTTCTCATCCAGCCCCTGCAGGACGCGGTCCAGCGAGTAGCCCGGCTGCAGGTTGGCGGAAATCGTCACCTGGCGCTGCCGGTTGTACCGGTCAATCTGCGCCGGCCCGACCCCGCTGAAAAACGAAACGAAGTTGGCAATGGGTACATTGCCGAGCCGGGTCGAAGGCACATACGAGCGCAACAGCGTTTCCGGCCCCGTACGGTCTTCCTGGCGCAGCCGGAAACGTACGTCGTAACGGTCGTCGCCTTCGCGGTACGTGCCGACGATTTCCCCGGCCACGAGCGTCCGCAACCCGGAAGCGACGGCGGCCACGTTCACGCCCAGGTTGGCGGCCTTTTCGCGGTCAATGACCGCCCGCAGTTCAGGCTTCCCGACTTCGAGCGTTGTGTCCACGTCCACCACCCCCGGCATGCCTTTCAGAAAGTCCATCAGCCGCTGGGAAGCGTCCGTGAGTTTGGCAATGTCCGGCCCCCGGACGACATACTGCACCGGCGCGGCTGAGTTTCCACCGCCGGTAATGGCCTGCACATACTGCACCGAGATGTGTTTCCCCTGCTGGTCGGCCAGCTTGTCACGGACGATCTGCATCAGGTCAGCCTGGGTCAGCGCGCGCTCCGTCAGCGGCGTCAACTGGACGAAGATGTTGCCCCGGTTGACCCGCCGTTGTTCATCACCGCCAAGCGTGGTCAGGCAGTGGGTGACGTGCGGTGTCGTCTGGACGATGGCTTCGAGGTTGGCCATCTGCTTTTCGGCTTCTTCCAGCGACGTGCCTTCGGGCAGCTTGACGGCGACCTCAAACATGCCCACATCGTCAAAGGGAATGAAGTTTTTGCCAATCACGGAAAAGATGGGAACAACCGACAGTACCGTGAGCACCGAAATGCCGATGATGACCACCGGACGCCGCAGCGACCACTCCAGCAGCCACATGTAGCCCCGCTCCAGCCAGCCATAGAAGCCCGTGGCACGCGACGACTTGTGGTGCACGCCGTCGGCCTTGGGTGGACGCAGGAAGCGCGAACACAGCATCGGCGTCAGCGTGAAGCTGACGAACATCGAGACCAGAATGGCAAAGGCGCAGGTGAAGCCGAAGGACGACATAAAGCGCCCGACAATGCCACCCATAAACGCCACCGGGACGAAGATGACGACCAGCGAAAGGGTCGTCGCCAGAACGGCAAAACCGATGTCGGCCGTGGCTTCCCTGGCGGCCTCGAAGGCTGACATCCCCTTCTCTTCCATAAAGCGGTAGATGTTTTCGAGCACCACGACGGCATCATCAATGACAATCCCGACGCTGAGCACCAGCGCCAGCATCGTCATGCGGTTGAGCGTAAAGCCCATGGCGTACATCAGGCCGTAGGTCGCTACGACCGAAGCAGGAATCGCGATGGCGGAAATGACCGTCGAGCGCCAGTTGCGCAGAAACAGCAGGATGACGAGCGCCGCCATGATGGAGCCGAGCAGCAGGTGCTCCTGTACGGCGTCAAAGGAATCCTGAATGAAAATGGACTGGTCCTTGAGGTACTGCACCCGGAAATCCGCCGGAAGCTGGGGCAGGATTTCCGCCATGCGTTCCTTGACGAGCCGCACGACTTCCAGGGTGTTTGTCCCGGACTGCTTGCGGATTTCCAGAATGACCGCCGGCTTTCCGTCGAGGCGGGCCAGTGAACGCGGCTCCTCGACCCCGTCTTCGACATAGCCGATGTCTTTGACGTAGATCGGCAGTCCGTTGGCGGTTCCAACGATGACGCGGTTGAAGTCCTCGACGCTGGTGACGCGCCCAAGGGTACGCAGCGACAGCTCCCGGCGACCATCTTCGAGCCGCCCGCCGGGAATTTCGACGTTCTGTGCGCGCAGCGCCTGCTTGATGGCTTCGACGCTGAGGTTGTAGGACGCAATCTTCGACGCATCGAGAACAATCTGAATCTCCCGTTTGCGGTCGCCGATGAAGGACACGCGCCCCACGCCGCTGAGCGATTCCAGGTTTTGCTTCACCAGCTTGTCGGCAATTTCGGTGATTTCGCGCGCCGAACGATTGCCGGAAATGGCCAGTGACAGCACGGGTTGGGTGTCGGGGTCGAGCTTTTCGATGACCGGCGCTTTGACATCGGAAGGCAGCTCGCCAAGGATGCGGTTGACCTTGTCGCGGACATCCTGGGCGGCTTCGTCTATGTTGCGCTCCAGCACAAAGACGACGAACACCTGCGACACCCCCTCGGCCGAAACCGAACGCAGCTCATCCACACCGGCAATGGTGTTGACGGCTTCCTCGATGCGCTTCGTGACCTGGGTTTCGACTTCTTCCGGCGAGGCCCCGTCGAGGCGTGTCGTGATCGTCACCGTCGGGAGGTCAATCTTGGGAAAGAGATCAACGCCCAGCTTGAAGTAGGAAAATGCCCCCACGACGATAAACGCCATGACGAGCATCGTGGCGAAGACGGGACGCTTGATACACAGTTCGGCGAGTTTTTGCATAACGGCAGAGTGCGGGACCAGCCGCCCGCAGCGGCGCTAGGTCGTCAACTTTTTCACGCTGTCGCGGTCGCGGTAACGGGCTTGTGTCTTCGGGTTGCCAAAAATGGCATCGGCAATCGGGGGAATCTTGCCGAGATACATCAACGGGCGGTACCACCACGGCACGACGATTTTGCGCCGGGGCGACCGGATGGCTTTTTCAATGGCGCGGGCGACGATGTCCGGCCCCGGCATGGCATAGCGCAGTCCGGCGGTCATCTCGGTGCGAATGAATCCCGGCGCGACGAGTACGACGTGCAGCCCGCGGCCTTTGACTTCCCGCCGCAGGGCATCGTTGAAGCCACGCACGGCGAATTTCGATGCGGTGTACATCCCCACCGTGGCGACTTCCCCGGCCACCGAGCCGATGTTGACGATGACGCCGCCGGGCGGCAGGTGTGGCAGCGCGTACTTGGCACACAGCGCGCAGCCCAGAACGTTGACTTCAAGCACCTGCCGGAGCAGTTCATCGCGGGTGTCGCACAGGTTGAGGCCGCCGCCGGTGCCGGCGTTGTTGACGAGCACTTCCAGCTTTCCGAACGTGGCCAGGGTTTCCTGCATGAGGCGGCGTACGTCGTGGCTTTGCGTCACGTCGCCAACGACCACGAGCGCATGTCCGCCCTGCTCCCGGATGTCCGCGGCCAGCTCCTGGAGTTGGGCTTCACGCCGGGCAAAGAGGACGACTTTGGCGCCCTGTGCAGCAAGATGCCGGGCCGTGGCCGCGCCAATGCCACTCGATGCACCGGTAATGACAATGACCCGATCCTTGATGTTCATAGGAAGTGGCTCCGCGTTGCTGGAAGCGTCAGGAAACTCTGACCGGCGTGCCGTCAGTGAGGCGGTCAAGGGCCGTGGTGATGACCTGTTCGCCCGGCTTGAGACCTTCGGTGATTTCGACCGATTCGCCATCGCGTTTGCCCAGGCGTACCTTGCGTTCCACGGCCTTGCCGTCCACAGCCACGAAGACTTTTTCGACGCCGGCCACACTGACCACGGCCAGGGACGGGATGAACACCGCCGGGACATCACTGGCGATGTCCACATACACCCGCGCAAACATGCCCGGTTTGAGCAGCCCCTGCGGATTGGGAGCCACGGCTTCGACCATCAGCAGCCGCGTCTGCTGGTTGAGGACGGGGCTGATACGTGCCACGCGCGCCGGAAAATCGCGTCCCGGATAGGCATCGGTCGTAAAGCGCACTGGCATATTGGGCTTGACGTAGGACACACCGACTTCGGCGACATTGGCCTGCAACCGGATGGGATCGAGCCGGACAATGGTCACGATGTCCCGGTTGCCGCCCTGTTCGTTGATGAAGTCGCCACGTGACTTGTGGCGGACGCTGACGAACCCGCTGATGGGGGCACGAACGGCGGAGTCTTCAAGTTTTTTTCTGGCCAGCCGCACTTCAGCCTGGCGCTGTTCGACCATGCCGATGCGCATGACGGCTTCATCGCGGGCGGCCTGGTGACGGGCTTCGGCCGCGCGGTAGTTGGCTTCGACGGTATCCCACCGCTGCCGGGGGACATCCCCGGATTCGACAAGGCGCTGGGTTCGTTCCATCTGGGCGCGGGCGTCATCGAGTGTGGCTTTGGCCTGGCGCACGGTGGGAACGGCTTCGATGTCTATGGGATCACGCCGTCCGGCTTCGCCGAGCATGGCGCGGGCCTGCGCCAGGGCGGCTTCGGCCTGCTGGAGCCTGAGTTCGTATTCCTTGGGAGAAATGCGGGCAATGATCTGTCCGGCCTTGACCGGGCTGCCAACATCCACGGTGAGTTCGGCGATCTCGCCGCCCACCTGGCCGGCGACGACCACCTGTTCATCGGGCACGAGCGAACCGACGGTTTCGATGGACTTTTTGATGAGCCGTTCGACGGCCGGAGTCGTTCGGACTTCGAGCACTGGCGGCGGCGTGGCATTGTCGGCGGCGGCGCTGACCGTTTCTTTCTTGTGTGAGCAGCCGCTCAGCAGGCTGACCAGCAGCAGCGCCAGCACCACCTGGAAGCGCGGGCTTCCGCCTCCCTGGAAGCGCGGGCGTCCACCCTCTTGGGAGCGCGGGCGTCCCGCCCGCCAAACATGCCGGGCTTCCACCTCCTGAGAAGGCGGGCGTCCCGCCCGCCAGACATGACTCCAACAAAGCAGCTTCTTCATGACGGTACAACGGTTTCGCCGGCAGGATGAACCCGGGCCCCGGCTGCCGGCCGCCGGATGCCCTCAAAGAAAATGCTGCTGTAGGCGCGTGCGAGCGCTTCGGGCGATCCGGTCACGGTCTGATCGCCGTGAAGCTGCTCGAACATGGTTTGCAGAAAGGGCATGGCAAAGAGGGAACGCGCCACCACGTGGGGATTGACTTCCCTGAACGCGCCTTCACGGATGCGGGTTTCAATGTAATCGGCCAGGAAGTCAAAAATGTCGCGCACATAGAGCCGGAAGAACATATCGGAAAGTTCGTGGCCTTCGAGGGCGCTGAAAAACAGCAACCGCTGGAAGGAATAATCGGCGCGGTGCCGCTCGATGACGTGCCGCATGATGGTTTCAAAGAAGTTCTGGTCATCGCGCCGGGCGGCCAGCTCACGCATGCGCTCCCAGAAGCTCCGGGCGTCGGCGTCTTTCATCTTCTGGTCGAGAATCGCGGCATAGAGGTCCTGCTTGGTCGCAAAGTGCCGAAAAATGATGGCCTCGCTCACACCGGCGCGCGCGGCAATCTCTTTGGTCGTGACGCCGTTGAAACCCTTTTCGGAAAACTGCTGCATGGCAATGCGGACAATCTGCCGCCGCCGGTCTTCCCCGGACATCCGGCGGGGGGTTGTCGTTGGCCGTGCGGTCGTCAGTGGGGCACTGGTCATGGCAGTCAGGGTATGTTTACTTACAAAGTTAGTATTCACTTACTCACCAGAGACTATACTGGCATCCCATCCGCCGACAAGCTAGTTTTCCACTTATGACGGCGGAAACCTCTTCTTCTGCGCCCGCACTGATCTGGCGGGCGGCGCACTTTACGGAACTGACGGTGGATGAGCTGTACGCCCTGCTTCAGGCGCGGGCCGCGGTATTTGTCGTTGAGCAGCAGTGCATCTATCAGGACATTGACGGCATTGACCGCCAGGCGCACCACATCCTGGGCTGGCGACAGACGGCGACGGGACGCGAACTGGTGGCCTACTGTCGGCTTGTTGCGCCGGGCGTCAAGTATGCCGAGCCATCCATCGGGCGGGTGATCACACCGGCGGCCGGACGTGGGCAGGGGTTTGGCAAGGCGCTCATGCAGCAGGCGCTCACCCTGCACGAGGAGCTGTATCCGGGACAGGGCAACCGGATTTCAGCCCAGCAATACCTGGAACGCTTTTACCGGGCTTTCGGCTACCGGACGGTTTCCGAACCCTACGATGAGGATGGCTTGCCGCACGTCGAGATGCTCCGCGAGGGCGGAATCCGTACAACCTGACCCATGTTGCCTGAAACACCAGTCACGACCCTGCTTCTGATTCGGCACGGGGAAACAATTGACGGCCCGGCCCCCCGCTGCCATGGCTGGACGGACCTGCCGCTTTCGGAGACGGGCCGGACGCAGATTGCGCGGCTGCGCGAGTACCTGCGCGCCTACCTGCGCGATGGGCAACCGGTAGCGATATACAGCAGCGACCTTCAGCGTTCGCGCCAGACAGCGGACATTCTGACCGAAGGGCAGAACCTGCGCCCAACGGCCGTGCACGCCCTACGTGAAATCAACTTTGGCGACCTCGAAGGTTGCCTGGTGGATGATCTGCCGGAGCGCTTTCCGGCAACGGTTGCCGCGTGGCGCACCAATCCGGCCACCTGTCGGTTTCCCAACGGGGAGAGTTTTCAGGAAGTCAAACAGCGGGTCCTGCCGACCGTCGAGCGGTTACTCAGCGCACATGCCGGAGCAACCATTGCGATGGCGCTGCACTCCGGCGTCAACCGCATCATTCTGGGCTGGGCGCTTGGTCTGCCGGATGAGTATCTCGTCCGACTCGAACAGGACCACGGCTGTCTCAACGTCATTACCTTTGGGCCGCTGCATCCGCGGCTGCGGCTGCACAATTTCGTCCCGGTGCTCACTGGCTCACACTGAAGGCAAACTTCTCCAACTGCTCAAGGCGGTCCTTGTTCCGCAAAACCAGATTTCCCTCCGCATCAAGGGCGACGACGTAGGGTTGGGCGGCTGGCATGGGCTTCTGAAAGATAACCTTTCCGTTGGCATCAGTCACAGCAACGAAGCCTCTGAAGATTTTTCCCTTTCGGCCTTCAAGAAGACCAATCCAGCGGGTTGTGCCGTCTTCCAGATTTACAGTGTCAGTTACGATAAGTTTGACAACCGCCGGATACTTTTCAAAAGGCAGGGGTGAAATTTCCAGAAGCTTTTGCTTGTCGAAGTCATAAAGCTTTCCAGAGGTATTGGAAACAAAGTTGACTCTGCCCCGGTTTCGTACAAACAGGCCTTCGAGAGTCTCGTGAGTCGGGATGTCTTTGACAACCGTGGCAATGGTTTTTCCATCCCGCCCGATGTTTCTGATCTCGGAAGTCTGCACCATAGCGAACCTGCTGGTCAGTGACTTTTCTACACCAAAGACCCACAGACTTCCATCCTGGTCAGCCATAATGTACCCTGCGAGAAAGCCCTGAAGAGGGACAACGGATTCCAGCACCCCATCCGCTGTGTAATGCGCAATCCAGTTCTCAAAAACCTTGAACTTGCCAAGAAGCAGATAGACATCTCCCTGACTCGTGACATCTGCATCCATCAATATATATTCTGCAAGTGGGCCCTCCATGAGGTTTTGAACCTGGCCACTTCCCTTTGAAATCCTTTTCAGACCAAGCGCACTGACATTCCCGCTCAGAACCGCTCCCGAAACATAGAGATTGTCCTGACCATCGAGTTTTATTCTCCCGATGGTGTCGAAATCCAGGGAGGCTGTATTGCCCAGCACGCCAATCTTCCTGATGTCTTCCAGGCAGGCTACCTTCAGAAAAGCTTCCCGCTCCCGATGTAACTCTTCATAGGTCAAGGTGGAGGCCGATGCCTCGGCCGGGTGAGAACTCCAAAGGTCAGGCCGGGTCAGCGCGAAGACACCCAAAACCACACCGGGAACAACAAAGGAAAGACAGACAGACTTCAGGGTGAAACGGAACATGGCTATCTCCTTCTTACATGTTTTGGGACCTCAGGGATGAAGCGGTGGGTACGCATCGCATTCATAACAATTAATCACACGCAATGATGTGGCATAACAGTAGCAATTCCACCTGAAGCAACCGGGCCTGCAGAGCAGATTCGTACGTAGCATTGACAGTTGTGGCAAAGCTGGAGGACCTCAAAGTACCAGAATTCAGGCGATCCCGTCTCGCCTTTGATGCATGCCTTTTGTGCCGCGACGGCGATGGCAGGAGCATTGCCCAAGTCAGGGCAAGCAGCAGGGCAGACAGCAGCGCACGTTTGGATGGCATTGGGGGTTGCCTCCTGTACTTCATAAGGGTTTATTGCATGAGAGCAAAAAAAACACTTTGTCAAGCACAAAGCGTCCACATGGCAACAATCACAACAAAAAGGGGAAAGTCAGAAACCTGCCGCCTGTCGCCCTGATGTGCCTTCAACCTGCCGCGCCACCTGCTGGCCCAGCGCACATGCTTCGGCAACCGGGAGGTCCCGGATGATGACCGGCGTCTGTCCGGCGGTGTCGAGGATGAGCGTGGCCAAGCCCAACCGCAGATCGAAAGGGGTCTGCGCCACGACCACCGCCTGGATGTTGTTGACCGGAACGGCATACACGGCGTGGCCGGCCCACCCCTGCCGCACAAACCAGTAGCGTGCACCGGGAAGATAGGCGCGGGCGCGGTAGTCCAGCCAGCTCACCAGCCCGATGACCGGCAAGCCCACCAGCAGCGGCCACAGTCCATACGGCCATGACCACCACCACAGCGCCGCAGCCGTCAGCCCCACCAGCCACACCGAACGCCGCAGGATGCCGCGCCGAACCGCCAGCGGCGACACCTTGCGCCACGCACCCGGCGCCATGACGCAACCGGGCATAAACCGGGCCAGCAGGGCTTCGGCTGCCGCCGGGCGGATCAGCGGCACCAGCACCCCCCGCCCCTGTTGCTCTTCCTGGCGCTCGTAAGCCACACCGGCGACATCCACCCGCAGCGATGCCCAGCCAAACAGCCGCCGCAGCGGGGTTTGCTCAATGGCCAGCAACTGAATCCGCGCCGGTGACAGACTGCTGATGTGACGGGTCAGCAGCCCGTAGGTACGCCGCAGGGCCGTTCCCTGTTCGGTCAACTGAAAGTCGTAAAAACGCACTACCGCCATGACGCCCGAAGCCGCCACACTCAGCAGCACCAGAAACGTTATGGACAGGAACAACGTCGCCAGCATCATCGCCGTGCTCTGACCGCCGAGCGCGCGAACTGTCGCTTCAATCCCCCGGAGCAGTGCCCGGCGTCCGGCTTCCGGCAGCCATTCCTCGGCAAACCGGAGCAGTGCGCCCAGGATGAGAAACAGCGTGAAAATGCCATTCGAGGTCAGCCCGGCAATGAGCAGCTCCGGCCACCCCAGCCGCACCAGCGGCACTTCCGCAACGGCCGGCGCTTCGGACCGGGGTGTGCCTCCGTCCGGTGCACCTTCACCTCGGTGCTCGAACACACACCGGCGCAAACGGGCAATGTCATGAACGGAAAGCAGCGCCAGCGAGGCTTCGACGCCACCTCCGGTTGACGTCTCGATGTCGGCCCGGGCAATCCCCAACTGACGCTGGATGAGGTTCTGTTCGAGGCGGATTTCCTGAATGTTGGCCAGGGGAATGTGCCGTTCCTGATGGCGCAGGATGCCCTGCTCGACGATCAGCTCGCCTTCCTCCACCCGGTAGCGGAAGGTCCAGTAACGGGCCACGACCAGCAGCAGGCTGGGGATGCCAAACATCAGCACCAGCAACGTGCCAAAGACGCTGAACCCGGAAACGACCCAGTAGAGCAGCGGAATCAACATCTGGCGCGCCACGGCAAACAGGCCGAACACGAGCGTCCAGGGATGAAGTCGCCCGGCCAAGGGCAGCCGGTAGGCGGCTTCGGTGCTCATGCCGTGGCGTCTCCATTGGCCGTGGCGTCTCTGTTGACAGCTTCCGGTGTGTCGGGCTGCACCACAGAAACGGGCACCTGCCGGCGGTGAAGCTGTCCGATGAGCTGGTCGCGCAGGGCAGCGGCTTTGCCGGCGGCAAGGCCCGGCAGGGGTGTACTCGACTCATGCATGCCGGCGGTGTGGAAGACAAGCGTTGCCAGGCCGTACGACCGCTCAAAAAGTCCCTGCCGCAGGTCAATATGCTGGATGCGCGACAGCGGTATCAGACGGCTTTCCCGAAACCACACCCCATGCCGGACTTCGATGATGCGGTCGGTAATGCGGTAGGCGGAGTAGCGATAGGCCAACGGCGGATACCAGATGGTCTGAACCATCGCCACGACCAGCGCCAGCACCCAGGCCGCCAGCAACGCCCAGAACCACATTCCCAAAGACAGCACGATGCTGCCTACCGTGATGATGACGAACGTCATGGACAGCAGGATGGCCCACTCGATACCCCCGTTGAGTCGCCACAGGGCAATGACTTCCGGCTCGAGGGTCGAAAACGCCTCCGGTGTCGCCCCTGAAACCAAGGCTTCCTCAGATACCGACGCCGTTATGGTTGTCTCTGGCATCTTTTCTGTCATCGCGGCTGGCCTGTCGTGTCGGACGTGTCCGCACCGTCTGTTGGGGCCGTCAGGGATGACGGCATCTCAGGCGGCGTTGCGGCCGGTTTTGGTGAGAGCGACGTTGCAGTCGCCATCGTCGCATCCCCCTCGGCCACCGCCTTGCCCCCTAACGTCTCCTGTATCGTGTCCGACACACTCACCTCCCGTTCCAAAGAACCAGACCGAACCACCCCACCCTCAGCGGCAACCTTGTCAGCAAGACGCTCCAACTCCGCTGCCGCCTCTGCTGCCGTTGGACGCTCCCCAGCATCCTTCGCCAGCAGCCGCAGCATATACCCGCTTACCTCCTCATCCAGCCCAGCCACCATCTTCCCAGGCCCCACTGGCACATCATGCACGTGCGCCAGCAACACCCGTATCCCACTCTCCCCACGCCCCCCAAACGGCAACACCCCACACACCATCTCGTACAACATCACCCCAACCGCATACACATCCGCACGCCCGTCATACTCACCCCCTACCACCCGCTCCGGCGCAATGTACGCCGGTGTCCCCACCACCGCACCCGTCCCCGTCAACGTCTCCAACCCTCCCCCGCCACCACGCTCCAGCACCGTCGCGATCCCGAAATCCACCACCTTCACCACCTCCTCCCCACCCGACCAGTCCACATACACGTTCTCAGGCTTCACATCCCGATGCACCACCCCCACCCCGTGTGCCGCCGCCAACCCGCGACACACCGCCCCGCACACCCGCAACGCCCGCCCCACTCCCAATCCCCCACCCCGCATCTCCTCCCGCACCGCATACCCCTCCAGCAACTCCATCACCAGATACGCCATCCCCTCCCCCGATACCCCAGCATCCATCACCTCCACCACGTGCCGATCCCGTATCTGCGCCGCCAGCAACCCCTCCCGCCGAAACCGCTCCAGCGCCTCCGCACTGTCATTCCCGGCCACCGGCTTGAACACCTTCACCGCCACCCCGCGCTGCAACCCAAGATGCTCCCCCGCAAACACCACCCCGTACCCGCCAGCCCCAAGCTTCCGCCCCAACCGGTACTTCCCATCCAGCACCGTCCCCGGCAACGCCTCCGCCAACGCCGAAAATATCCGGTCGGCGCGCCGCTGACTCGCCTCCAGCGCCGCCACCTTCTCGTCCAGCGCCGCGTTCTTCCGCTCCACTTCGGTCTTGGCCGCCGCCAACGCCTGATTCTGGGCTTCCACCTCCGCCTTGGCGGCGGCCAGCGCCGCCGTCCGCTCGGCCACCTTCGCTTCCAGTTCCGCGTTCTGCCGCTCCAGCGCCCGCAGCCGCCACCGCACCCCGGCATAGACCGCCCCAAACCCGCAGCCCACGTACCCCACCCACGCCCACCACGTCAGCCACCACGGCGTAAGCACCTGAAACGCCAGCGGGGACATGGCAATCACCCGCCCGTGTGGGTCACGCGCCCACACACGGAAGGTGTAGGTTCCAGAGGGGACGTTGGTATAGACCGCTCTGGTTTCGGTCGTCCACGCGGAAGGCGCCGGGTCATACCCCTCCAACTGCACCTGGTAACGAATGGCGTCCGGTTCACTGAAATCCAGCAAGGCGTATTCAAAGGCCAGATTGTTCTCGGCATGGCGCAGACGCTGCCCGGCCGTCAGCTCAAACGGACGGCCGTTGACGCGGGTCTGCTCAAGCACCACGGAACGCACCGGTGGGAGCGTTTCCAGAGCCGGGTCATAGACAGCCGCTCCGGCGACCGTGCCAACCCAGAGCCGTCCGGCGCTGTCACGGTAAAAAGCCCCCTGGTTGCACTCGTTGCTCGGCAACCCCTGGTTCATCGAGAACACACGGGTCTGGTAGTTCGGCCCCGGACCATTCTCCGGCGTCCACTGGGCGACGCCCCGGTTGGTCATGAAATACAGTCGCCCACGGGCATCCATCAGCACGCCATAGACGAAATCGTTGGGCAGCCCCGGCTGGCTGTATGTGGAAAACCGCCTCCAGGCAGACTGCGGCTGGTTCAAGTCGCGGAACAGCACCCCCTGGCTCTGTGTTCCCACCCAGAGTTGCGCCTGATCGCCGGTCCCGAACACACCGAGGCCCAGCAGACGGTCGGTGGAGAGCCCCTGTCGGGGAAGCAACGTCCACTGCCCGTCGGCGTAGCGCAGCACACCCAGGCCATAGACACTTCCCCACAGCACATCGGGGCGCGCCGGGTCGCGTTCCACCCGGTAAGGAATGTGCCTGTCATTGAATTCGGGCAGTTCTGACCGCTGCCACCGTCCGTTTTCGAGATACTGCACACCGTCGTAGGTAAAAGCCCAGAGCACCGGCTGGCCGGCGGCATTTTCGGCAACGGCGAGTGAAAAATAGACCGTTCCGCGCCGCCCATCGCAGGGCGTGGGTTCGACTTGCCAGCGGTCGCCGACGAGTCTGGCCAACCCGCCATCGCAGCCCGCCCAGACTGTCGGCGGGCCGCCATTGGAGGCCGGCAACTCGGCCAGACTCAGTACCGTATCGCCGGGCAGTCCATCCTTGCGGGTATAGGTTCGGAGCTGGCCATTCTCAGCGCGGAGCAGACCGCCCGAAGTGCCAATCCAGAAACAGCGGTTGCCCTCACGTCCGGCCGATTCGAGAAAGGCATACACCCTTCGGTCGGGTAGTCCCTCATTGACGGTGATGGACTGCCAGCCTTCGAGGTCACAGCGCGCCAGCCCTCCGCCCCCGGTTCCGATCCAGATACCGGGCGTGATGTCGCCGCGTTCCGGGAGCAGCGAAAACACCCGTTCGGAGGGTATTCCCTGCTTCGTGGCATAGACCCGCCAGTCCTGCCCGGTGTAGCAGGCCACGCCCCCGCCATCCGTCCCGATCCACAGGTGACGTCGGCCATCGGCGGCCCTGACCTCGGCCAGGCACTGCACCCGCCCGTTGGGCAACGGCGTGTTGTCTGGAGTAAGGCGCTGACGCACATGGCCCTGCCCATCCAGCAGAAACAGTCCGCCCCCCTGCGTCCCACCCCAGAGTTGGGGCTGTCCGTCCGCATCCTGTGTCGGAAGCAGGCAGGTGATGTATTCCCCTGGGATACCAGTCGCCTGCCCCAGCACCTGCGCCGTTTCCCCCACCTGGCGCACGAGTCCCCGGCTGGTCGTCCCAATCCACAGCACTTCCTGCCCGGTGGCATCCACGGTACGCGCCAGGCATTTCACAGTCACCTCGGGAAGCTGGGCCCGGATGGGCACCCGCTCCCAACGGCCGCTGACGAAGCGCGCAACGCCTCCATCGCCGCCGGCCCATACAACCTGCCCCTGGGGCGTGGCTTCCTCAAGCAGGTCGTACACTTCACGGAGCGGAACCCCCCCGGCTTCAGACGCCTGCCCCGCACCAAAGACTGTCCACTGCCCACGCTGAAGACGCAGCAGGCCATCGAGCGTGCCCACCCACAGCGCACCATCAGAAGCTGGCAGCAAGGCGTGGATGTTGTGTGAGGCCGCCTCGGCCGGGAGCACCACCACCTGCCAGCCGCGCCCATCGTAGCGCGCCAGCCCATCCTGCGTGCCCACCCACAGATGCCCTTGGGCATCGCAAGCCATGGCGCCAACGGTGTTCTGGGGCAGCCCTTCGCGGTCCGTGAAGACCGTCAGCGCCGGGCGCAATACCGGGAAGGCTTTGCGGACATCGGCCGTTGCCGAAAAAGGGAGTCCAGCCAGCGCCACTCCCAGCCAGAGGGTGATGTGCCAGGTCAAACACTGCCCAAACCGTCTCAACATATCGTGCCTGGACTATGAGCGTTCATCCGTTGCGGGATTACGCCGGACCGTAGTCGTCCGCCGCCGCGTTTCGACCAACCGATTCATTTCACCTGAGCTGGCTGCTATCCGGTCAGAGAGCGCCTGATGCTGACGGGCCACCTTGTCGGCGAGGCGTTCGAGTTCCTCCGCCACCTCCGCCGCCGTCGGGCGCTCCCCAGCATCCTTCGCCAGCAGCCGCAGCATATACCCGCTTACCTCCTCATCCAGCCCAGCCACCATCTTCCCAGGCCCCACTGGCACATCATGCACGTGCGCCAGCAACACCCGTATCCCACTCTCCCCACGCCCCCCAAACGGCAACACCCCACACACCATCTCGTACAACATCACCCCAACCGCATACACATCCGCACGCCCGTCATACTCACCCCCTACCACCCGCTCCGGCGCAATGTACGCCGGTGTCCCCACCACCGCACCCGTCCCCGTCAACGTCTCCAACCCTCCCCCGCCACCACGCTCCAGCACCGTCGCTATCCCGAAATCCACCACCTTCACCACCTCCTCCCCACCCGACCAGTCCACATACACGTTCTCAGGCTTCACATCCCGATGCACCACCCCCACCCCGTGTGCCGCCGCCAACCCGCGACACACCGCCCCGCACACCCGCAACGCCCGCCCCACTCCCAATCCCCCACCCCGCATCTCCTCCCGCACCGCATACCCCTCCAGCAACTCCATCACCAGATACGCCATCCCCTCCCCCGACACCCCAGCATCCATCACCTCCACCACGTGCCGATCCCGTATCTGCGCCGCCAGCAACCCCTCCCGCCGAAACCGCTCCAGCGCCTCCGCACTGTCATTCCCGGCCACCGGCTTGAACACCTTCACCGCCACCCCACGCTGCAACCCAAGATGCTCCCCCGCAAACACCACCCCGTACCCGCCAGCCCCAAGCTTCCGCCCCAACCGGTACTTCCCATCCAGCACCGTCCCCGGCAACGCCTCCGCCAACGCCGAAAATATCCGGTCGGCGCGCCGCTGGCTCGCCTCCAGCGCCGCCACCTTCTCGTCCAGCGCCGCGTTCTTCCGCTCCACTTCGGTCTTGGCCGCCGCCAACGCCTGATTCTGGGCTTCCACCTCCGCCTTGGCGGCGGCCAGCGCCGCCGTCCGCTCGGCCACCTTCGCTTCCAGTTCCGCGTTCCGCCGCTCCAGCGCCCGCAGCCGCCACCGCACCCCGGCATAGACCGCCCCAAACCCGCAGCCCACGTACCCCACCCACGCCCACCACGTCAGCCACCACGGCGTGGCAATCCGAAAACGTATCCGGGTGGGCTGGCTCTCGCGTCCGTATCCGTCACGTACCCAGGCGGTGAAGACGTACTCGCCGGGCCGGAGATTGGTGAAGGTGCGCTGGGACTCGGAACCCCAGTCAGTTGGCTGTTCATCGAAGCCTTCAAGATGGGTTCGGTAGCGCAGGCGCGAGACGGCGATAAACGTCGGGGCTGATATTTCAAAGACCAGACTGCGCACACGAGCGGGCAGCGTCAGCCCGTCGGCAAAGGTTTGGGGATTGGCGTCGGCAGTTGCTGCCTGAAGCATCGGCGGTTGGGGTGGTAATGCCAGCGCCTCGGCTGCCGGATTGAACACCGCCACGCCGTTGGGTGTTCCACCCCAGATGCGCCCCAGCGGATCCACCATCGAAGCGCCGCCGTTGAACTCCCCACTTGGTAAACCGTCTTCGGTATCAAAGGTTTCAAGCGTGAAGTTGCCGTTTCCCCGGTAGGTCAGTCGCGCCACGCCCTTGTTGGTCAGTGCATAGGCGCGCCGTTGCGCATCGAAGCGCACCTGATAAACGGTGTCGTTGGGAAAGCCGGGCGTCGTGGACTCCGACCAGACCTGAAAGCGCAGTGGTGCACCGTCGAGTTCTGCCGTAACGAGGCCGCCGCCCTCCGTCCCGGCAAACAGAAACTGCCGTCCGTCGGAAAAGTCCATGACCTGGACGGTCATGACCGTGTTATTGGGCAGCACCGGCGCCTGCCACACCTGCCATTGCCCGTTGACCAGCCGCGCCAGTCCGCCGTTTTCCATTCCCACCCAGAGACTTTTTTCGCCGGCGGGCGACACACTTTCACAAATGGCGTGCAGGTTGTCGGTCGGCAGACCGCTGGCGGTGTCGAAAACCGTCCACCGCTCCGCCTCGAAGCGCAGCAGACCGGCGCCGGCCGTGACAATCCATAGACCGTCATCCGATTCGAGAAAGCCGCGCACACTTGCCCGTTCGAGTTTGGGCACGGCACGCACCGGCGCGACCCGCCCCCCGGCCGGTCGGCGGAACAGTCCGGCCTGGGTTCCAATCCACAGGGAACGACCGGTCTGCGCCGCAAAGGTTTCATGCACACTGAACACCGTGTTGGTCGAAAGGCCGTCGGCCACGGTGAGCTGCTGCCAGCGCCCATCCGCGTAGCCAACCAGTCCGTTGCCGCGTGTCCCGAACCAGTAGTTGGTTCCGCCATCGGGACGCCGCACGGCGCACATCCCATAGACACTCGCACCGGCGAGGGTGGGGATGTTGTCGAGTGTGGCCCAGCCGGTAAATGAAACCTGGAGCAGGCCGCCATCCGTGCCGACCCACAGCCCGACGTGCTGCCCCGGAGTGGCGGACGGCAGGGCGAGCAGGCTCCAGACACTGACGTTGGGCAGGCCATACGCCGCATCGAACGCCTGTACGGCCTGAAGGTCAGGCGGATTGTCCGGGAGAAGGTACAGCAAGCCGTCGCCATCCGTCCCAACCCACAGGCGGCGCGCCCCCTGGGGCGGCGTCGTTTCGGCCAGCGCCGTGATGCGGCTGCGGACTGGCAGCGGCCAGCGCCGCCAGGTACGGTTTTCCCAACGCCAGAGCTGCCCCTCGCTGCCCCCCACCCAGAGCGCCCCTGTCCCGTCCACGTAACCTGCTGAGACACTTCCGGTTGGGCCGGCGGTTATGGTTTCCCAGGTGCGCCCGTCATGCCGAACCAGTCCCTTCGGTGTGCCAACCCACACGCTGCCGTCGGGAGTTTTGGTCAGGCAGAGCACCCTCTCGCCGGAAAGCGGACCCGGCAGGACTTCGATGCGCCGTGTCGCTGCCCGCCAGACGGCCAGCCCGCGTTCCGTGCCAATCCAGAGTTCACCTTCCGTCCGCTCCAGCAGACAATTGACCCGACCGGCCGGAAGCCCGGTGGTTTCATCCGCGTTTTCCCAAGTGGCATCGGGCAGGCGGCAGGCGAGTCCGCCATCCTGGCGTCCGAACCACAGGCGTCCGTCGCCAGTGGGCAGGCACACCCGCAGGAAGTTCGACCGCTGGCGGTTGGGCATGGCAAAGGTTTTCCAGGTGCGTCCGTCGAACCGGGCGGCACCATCCTGGGTCGCCACCCAGAGATACCCTTCCCGGTCAGTCGCCAGGCTCATGGCGGAAACCTGGGGGAGTCCGTCTTTCCCGGTGAAGAGGCGCGTCAACGGACGTACCGGCGGCCCGTCCGAAACGTCTGTTACAGGACGTGGGTCAGCTCTTATCCCCCCGGCAAACCCGGCCAGCACGCACCACAGACCGAGTAGCCAAATCCGGTGCAGCCGTGGCATGGTTGTGCGGGAACACACACTTTGCAGCCACAGTACAGCATCACCTGACGAAAGGTACATCTCCAACCCGTATGCCCACACGGCAAGCCATCATCGTTGAAGCTTTTGGCGGCCCTGATGTCCTCCACCTGATTACGGAAGAAACCCCAGCCCTTGAACCCGGTTTGATCCGTGTGGCGATTGAGGCCATTGGCGTCAATCGGGCTGACATCCTGCTCCGCACCGGAGCTTACCATGGTGCGCAGCCTCCGGCGCGGCCGGGACTCGAAGCGGCTGGCGTGGTGGTGGAGTCACGTGCCGCCCGGCTACCGGTTGGCAGTCGGGTTGTCATTTTTGGCCACCGGAAGGGTCTCTATGTGACGGAAGCCGTCGTGCACGAGGATGAAGTCGCTTTGCTTCCCGAAGTGGTCACCACGACGACGGCCGCGGCGCTGCCCGTCAACTGGCTCACGGCGTGGTATTGCCTGCACCGCCTCATCCGGCTGCGCCCGGATGACACGCTGCTCATTCCGGCTGCCGCCAGTGGCGTCGGGACAGCCGCTATCCAGATCGCGCGCCACGTCGGCGCAGCGGTCATTGCGGCCGCAAGCAGCGCGGAAAAACTGGCCTTTGCCGCCCGTCTCGGCGCGAACATTCTGGTCAACTACGCCGAAATCAACCTCCTTGAAGCCCTCCGGGACATCACTGAAAACAAGGGCGTGACGGCCTTTCTCGATACGGTCGGCGGGCAGACCTTTGCCGACGGGCTCAAGGCGCTGGCCCCCTTTGGACGGGTGGCCGCGCTGGCGAATGTGACGCTTGAACCGTCGCTCATCAACGTACGGGATTTCTACCCCAAGAATGCCCACATCTACGGCTTCCAGTTGGGCAACCTCATGGCGGCCGGGCGCTACCCGGAGGCGCGGACTGACCTTGAGGACATCCTGGCGCAGGTTGCCAACGGCGCGTTTCAAGTGCCAATTGCGGCTACCTTTCCACTTGCTGCCGCAGCAGCGGCTCACGAGCGACTGGAAAGCCGTACCGTCATGGGCAAGCTCCTGCTTGTCGCACCACCACAAACTTGAGTACAGAATAGGCCTCACAGGCCAAAAAACACATTCCCGCACCGGTAGGGCTTATGTCAGACGATGCCATCTCGCGGCGTGGTTTTCTGAAGGGCGGCGCAGTGTTCTCACTGGGCATGGCCGGCCTCGATTCGTTTCTGCCACTTGCCGGCTTCATCCAGCCTGGCGTCATCCAGTCCGCCCCGGACGCTTCACCGGCCGGCCCCCAGAACTACACCCGGCAATCGGCAGCCCTTGAACCCGATCAGGTCGTGGCCAGCGCGTGCCAGTTTTGCAATTCGCTCTGCCGTCTCCAGGTGGCCCTCAAACAGGGACGCATCCTCGAAGTGCGCGGCGAGCCGGATGACCCGGTGCAAGCCGGTGAAATCTGCATCAAGGGACAGCTCATGGCCGAGCTGGTGTACAACCGTTTCCGCCTGCGGCAACCGCTCAAACGTGTGGCTGGTGAGAAAGGCTCACCCGACAGCCGTTTTGAGCCCATCACCTGGGACGAAGCCTATGACCTCATGGCGCGGCGATTCCTGACCCTGCGGGATGCCGGACTGGCGCATACCATCGCCAACCGCACGTCAGGACGGCTGCCACGCGGGACAGGCTCACTCATCCATCGTTTTTTCAGGCTGTTGGGTAGCCCCAACGATACTGACGTCGGGCCCGTGTGCAATGACGCCGGCGGGAATGCCCTGTCGTGGACGTTCGGACTGGGCCTCTTCACCAATGGTTATGGTGTGGACGGCGCAACGGGCAAGGAAGACCTGGGCAGCGCCAGATTCCTGCTGTTTCTGGGCACCAACCAGGCTGAAACGCATCCGGTGACATTTTCCTACCTGTTACGTGCCCGGCAAAAAACCAGGGCGCGGCTGGTTGTCATCGATCCGCGCCGCACGCCGACGGCCGCCCTGGCGGATGAATGGCTCGCCATCAAGCCCCACAGCGATCTGGCGCTCATTCTGGCCATGCTGCACGAAATTGTCACCCGGCAACTGTACGACAAGCCTTTCGTACGCCGGTGGGTGCTGGGCTTCGAGGAACTCAGGCAACATCTCATCCGCCATGACTACACGCCCCAGTGGGCCGCACAAGTGACCGGGCTTCCGGCTGACGCCATCCGTGACCTCGCCCACCGCTACGCCACCACCCGGCCGGCGGCCATCTTCTGCAATGCCGGTATTTCGCACCAACTCAACGCCTTTGCCACCTATCGCGCCCTGACGTTCCTGGCAGCCATTACGGGCAACATCGGCGTGCCGGGTGGCGGGTGCAATTTCATGCACAACACCTGGCCGGGTGATTTGCAGCTTCCACCGCCCGTCGGCGAGGCGCCTTCGCCTTCAGCGCCGGCCCTTCCCGTTGGGCCGGACTATTTTGCCCAGGCAATTCTGACCGGCCAGCCCTATCCCCTCCGGGCTGTGGTGACAGCCGGCAATCCGTTGATGAGCAGCGCCAACAGCCACAAGGTCCGGGAGGCCTTTCGCCAACCGGAGTTTTATGTGTACACCGGGCTGTTCATGGAAGAGTCGGCCTACTACGCCGATCTGGTGCTGCCCGTGTGCAGCGGTTTTGAGATGGAAACCGTTTACATGCGGCGCGATGACCGCGCCATCCGGTGGCAGGCGCAAGTCGTTCCACGGGTGGGGATGTCCAAGCCCGACTGGGAAATCTGGATTGAGCTGGCGCAGGTGATGGCCCGGCAAGACTCACGCCAGGCCGAACTGTGGAAAGCCCGCGTGGACGGCTCACCGGCACGGTGCTCCTGTGGGAAGGCATCCGGGAGGATGTCATTTTCATTCCCAACTCATTTGGTGAAGCCCAGCTTGTCGGAGACGAAGTGGATACGCCACGCTATGCGCCGGCAAACATCCTGGTTGACGATGCGCAGTACGACAACCTGTCCGGGCAACAGGCCTACAAGTGCTTTGCCTGCCGGATAGGAAAAGTGACCTGAAGCTGCGGTCTGTGGCCGGGCGCGCGCCGGGTGGTGCCTGCACGACAGTGCGGGCGACATCCTTCTACTACCACGGCCCCGACGCAACAGCCGGCGGCAGCGGGCAAGCGTCATGGCAACCCACGACGCCCATGGACGGGCGGTTTCATCCGGCAGCCCCACCAGCGCCCGGTGCAGGAACACATGGAAGGCGCAAACCGGACACCCCTTCACAGAGACAATCCCACTCCCGACGCACTATGCTAAAAAGCCCTCTGCGGTATCCCGGCGGCAAGTCGCGCGCAATCCAGCAAATAAGGTATCTCCTGCCAAAGGATTTCAGAGAATACAGAGAGCCGTTTGTCGGCGGTGGGTCATTTTTTATTTACCTGCGCCAGACCTGCCCGGAAATAAGCATCTGGATCAATGATCTCAATCCGGAGCTATACTTTTTCTGGAAATATGTACAGAAGGACTCTGAAAAATTGGCAAGCGAGATTTTCAAAGTCAAATTGGAAAGAAAAGATGGGCAGGAACTGTTTGACGAACTGGTAAACAGAAACAGTGAAAGTTTGTCCGAACTTGAAAGGGCAGTCCGCTTCTTCGTTCTGAACCGGATCACCTTTTCAGGAGTTGTTGAATCCGGAGGATACTCCCGGTTGGCTTTTCTTGGAAGGTTCACAGAGTCTTCCATCCGGCGCGTTGCCAGACTGGGGAAACTTTTGGAAGGGGTCAGGATTACCTGTCTGGATTACCGCGAACTGTTGCACGATGGAGAAAAGGAAGTTTTCATCTTTCTTGATCCACCTTATTTCAAGGCAACAAAATCAAAGCTGTATGGCAAAAATGGTATCCTGCATCTAAACTTTGACCATAGTGAATTTGCTGGTGAGATGAAAAAATGCAATCATTCCTGGCTGATAACTTATGACGACTCGCCGGAAATCAGAAAAAATTTTGATTTTGCAAATATCTATGAATGGCAATTGCAGTATGGAATGAACAACTACAAACAGGGCAGGGCGGAAAAAGGAAGTGAACTTTTCATTTCCAACTATGAGCTTCCAATTGAGCAAATAGTGCAAAAGAAAATAGAACAACTCAGACTGATTTAGGCTTTGGCAGGCAGGCTGACAAAGCAAGCTGCTGCATCCAAATTCACTTTGGCGCACAGGGCGCTGGGGTTGCCCGATGGCGGCCAGACCGGAGCGTTGAAAGCCTGCGGGTTTCTGTAACGGCACGCCGCTGCGGGACAGAAAGGTGTCACTGGCCGTACACTTCCGCCCATTCCTCGTCGAAGGCCCGCGTTACCCGTGCAAAGCGGTCGGGAGGCACACTTGGATCAAGATTGCTTCGCAGGGTCTCGATGATGGTGCGCGCTTTCTCAAGATCAGTCCGGGCAACATCCACCTGCCGCAACAGCCGGTGGCAACGGGCCAACATCACCGCAATCCGCCACTGCCACGGCCGGGCGGTTTCATCCGGCAGTACCGCCAGCGCCTGGTGCATCAGTTCGAGAGCTTCAATCGGATGCCGGTCCAGACAGTGCCAATCGGCCAGCGCCAGCAGCGCATCACACTCGGCCGCCCGGTCACTGATGGATGAAAGCAGCTTCAGGGCTGATTGGAAGCACACCACGGCTGCACCGAGTTCCTCCCGCTGGCGATAGGCGCGGCCAATGGTCAGCGTTGCCAGCCCTTCAAGCTGACGGTTGCCAATCCTGAGGGCAATATCCAGCGCCGTCTGGGCCTTGTCGAGCGCCAGGGAGGATTCTCCCAACCCGATGTGGCATTCCGCGAGGTTAGTGAGTTCGATGCACTCACTGCGCGGACGATTGAGGTCCTGGGTAAGCTGGCGCGCCCGTTGAAAATGCCCTATGGCGGTTTCGTAGTCGCCCTGGGAGCGCAGGGCAAAACCAAGGATGCTGGTGGCAATCGAGAGGGCCAGCGGGTCAGACAGCCGCTCCACAGCGGCAATGCCTTCTTTGGCCAGCGCCACCGCCGTGGCAAACAATCCCTGCCGGGCGCGGACGAAGCTCCCCTCCCGCAGAGCAATGGCCTCAATCTGGCGGTCCCGGATGGCGCGCGCCAGCGCCAAGGCTTTTTCCAGCGCATCGGCCGCGCGCGCAAACTGCCCCAGCCGGTCATACAGTGTGCCGATCATCGCCATCGTCCGGGCTTCGGCGCGTTTGTCGCCCTTGCGCCGCAGGATTTCAAGGGACTGGTGGCAGTAGAGCAGCGCCGAGGAATACTCGCTCCGGGCCTCGCACAGTTCACCAAGCGCCGCCAGCGTCTTGCCCCGCAGGTGCTCGTCCTGGGAAGGACGCGCCAGGGTCTGGGCAAGCTGGAGCTTTTTTTCAGCCTCATCCAGCCGGCCGATGTGAATGAGCATCTGCCCGTAGTTGAGGTTGAAGTCGGCAATGAGCCGCAGTTGCTCTACGGGCACGTTGTCAAATGATGCCTGCTTCTCATCAAAGATGACATCCACCAGGATGTTCAAGCGGCGCTCGGCTTCTTCGGCCCAACCATAAAACTTGAGGGCCTCATCAATGGCCCAGCTCCGCCAGGCATGAGTTCCGGCCAGGGCGGCATAGCGCAGGGTGGGGAGATACTCCGCAGCGTGGTAGAAGTGAAAGGCCAGTTCACCCGCCAGGCGGCTGCTGCGCCCGGTCACGGTCGTCGCCTTTTCAAGCGCATATCCCACCGCGGCATGCGTTGTGCGCCGCCGCCGCCGGTTGAGCCGGTTGTAAAGCACCTTCTGCACCGTTCCGTGGCGAAAGCGGTAACTGTCTTCCTCGGCTTCGGTCAACTCGGTGATGATGCCCTGCGCCAGGCCCTCCTCGACCGCCGCCAGAACTTCCCGTTCCGGGCGCTCGGTCACTTCCACGAGCAGGTCAAAGGTAAAGTCCATGCCCATGACCGCGGCCTGGGACAACAACTCCAGAGCCGTCGGAGAAAGACGCGAAAAGGAAGCCTCAACGACCTCTACGACCGATGGCGGCAGGGAGACATCCGTCAGCGGCGGAAACACCCAACTGTCTTCCTGACGCACAATATGCTGGGTCTGCACGAGGTGGCGCAGGATCTCGGCCAGAAAGAACGGATTGCCACGGGTCTCCGCATGCAGACGGGCCACAGTGCTGCCGGCAACCTTCAGACTGGGAAACGTCGTGTGGAGCAGCGCCGTGGACTCCTCCAGAGACAACGGTTCGAGCGTCAGGGACTGATACCCAACCGACTGATTGACAGCCCGCATCCAGTTGCGCAGGGGATGCTGCTCGGTCAGCACTTCCGTCCGCGCCGTGAGCACCAGCATCAGTCGTTGCCCGACGGTTGAGCGCGCCAGATACGCCAGCAAATCCAGGCTCAGCTCATCAGCAAAATGCGCGTCATCCACAAACAGCACCGTGACCTGCTGGTGCGCCAGCGCCGCGTACAGCGCCACCATATAGTCAAAGGCCAGATAGCGCTCGTGCTGGTTTTCCGACTGTACGGAATCGCAGAAGTGCAGAAACCCGTCCTCGGTGGCAAACTCCAGCGACACCCGCTCGGCCAGCGGACCGAGAATCTGCTGGACGACCGGCGGCTCATTGGCTTCAAGCAGCAACTGCAAGCTTCCCCGCAGGCTGTCGTAGAAGGACTTGTACGGCGTCCCCTGACCAGCCTCGTAGAAGGGCATGGTCAGAAAGGTGACTTCCTGACCGGCGAGTTGGCGGCGAAATTCCTGGAGCAGACGGGTTTTGCCGATTCCCGTTGGGCCGAGCACCAGAACCGGCTGTCCGCGCCCGGCCACCGTCCGGTCAAACATTTCCCGCAGCCGGTGCAGTTCCCGTTCCCGACCGACAAAGGCGTTGAAGTTCGGGTGGGCGCGCAGGGTGGATTCATCCAGCCCCTGCCGGTAAATGCCCCCCGGCACCTGCCGCTTCGCCGCTGCCAGTGCCTGCCCGCCCACATCGAGCAGGCCGACGCCGGTGACCGCATCATCCGGCGACACCACCACAGCAATCGTCACCTGCACCGGCAGTCCCCCGGTCACTTCAGCCCGCAGGAACCGTTGCTCAGCCAGACGTTGCTTCATCCGGTCGGCAAACACGATGGTGTCGGCCGCCGTGTTGCCAGGCAGAAGGATGGCAAACTCATCCCCGCCCAGCCGCGCCACAATGCCCAGTTCACCCACGTGCTCACGCAGCCAGTGGGCCAGTTCCCGCAACAGGCTGTCCCCCACGGTGTAGCCGAAGCGGTCGTTGACGGCCTTCATGCCATCCACCCCCACCAGCAGCAGCGAAGCCGTCCGGCGGGCGGCAACGAGACTTTCCACCTCCTGCTTGAGAAAGGTCAGGTTCCGAATCCCGGTCAGGCTGTCGTAGCGGAGTGTTCCCGACCGGCGTACCACCAGGGAGCGCGGCGTGAGGTGCTCGGAAGTGCTCCCGAACGTCACCGGCGGCAGTGAACCGGTCGTATCACGGGCCGGTGGGGCGGAAAAACCGAACGACCCCGTGGCCCTCACATTGGTCAGCGACAACTGCAGGTCCTGGGCCAGTTCGGCTGCCGTCTGCGGCCGACGCGCCGGGTCTTTCTCCAGCGCCCGCAGCACGACATGCTCCAGCGCCCAACTCAGCTCCGGGTTCAAATCGCGCGGACGGCGCGGTGCTTCCGTCGCCTGCTGGATGATGACGGCTGAAACCGTCCGGGCATTGAACGGCACGCTCCCGGTCAGCAGTTCGTAGAGAATGATGCCTAGGCTGTACACATCTGACCGGGCATCGAGCGGCTCGCTCCGGCATTGCTCCGGCGACATGTAGTGGGGTGTCCCCACCATCAGCCCGTATTCGGTCAGCTTTGTCATGGCTGACGTGGCCGCCTGCTCATGCAGCTCGGCGACGCCGAAATCCACGACCTTGACGACTTCGCCCCCATCCCGCATGCGCGCCAGCATGATGTTTTCCGGCTTGAGATCGCGGTGCAGAATCCCTTCCTGGTGGGCGGCGTGAATGGCGGCGCACACGCTGGTCATGATGGCCACGGCGCGTTCGGGGACGAGACGCCCCACCCGCTTGAGTTCTTCCCGCAGGGACTCCCCGGTGATGTACTCCATGACCATGTAGGCGCGCCCATCCGGCAGCGTCCCGAAGTCATAGATGGACACGACGTTGGGATGTTTGATCCGGGCCGCGGCGCGCACCTCGCGCTGGAAACGGGCGACCGCCAGCGGGACGGATTTCGACTCCGGTGAAAGCACCTTGATGGCAGCCGTGTCGCCAATTTGCAGCCGCACGGCCGCATACACCGTGGCCATCCCGCCCACGCCGAGCACCCGTTCGATGCGGTACTTGCCATCCACCGTCATCCCCAGCAGCGGGTCCGGCTGGTCGTCAGTCACTTCCATCGGTGGCGACTCGCGTTCGGTCATGGTGCAGGCCAAAGACGTGATCACCTACATCCTGGAGTGGCTTCAGATGCAGCTCATCACGGTGAAAGATGACGAGTCGAGGGTTTCGTTGAGTGTGCGCGCCCTAAACGGTATGGGCCGCAGTCGGGCCACGTCAAGCTGTTGCCGACATTCGGCCGTACGTTGACGCCACAGACATTGTGCGTAAGATCACCTTCAGCTTTCCAGTTGTGTACAGCGGACTATGCATGTCGAGTTGGCGAAAACCTTTACGTTTGAGGCAGCCCATCACCTGCCCCATGTCCCGCCCCAGCACAAGTGCCGGCGGTTGCACGGCCACAGCTATCGCGTGGAGATTGTCGTGCGCGGCGAAGTCAATCCCGAACTCGGCTGGCTGATGGACTTCGACGCCATCCGGCAGGCCTTTGAGCCAATCCGCCTGCAACTCGACCATTACTACCTCAACGACATTCCCGGACTCGAAAATCCCACCAGTGAAATCCTCGCCCGCTGGATTTGGGAACGGCTCGCGCCGGCCTTACCTTGTCTGTATCGGGTGAGCATTGCCGAAACCTGCACTTCGGCCTGCCACTACTACGGTGAGGCATCGGACGATGCATAAGAGTGGATGCTTATGATGTCGGGTCCAGACCAGGCGCGGCGGGCGTCGCTGCTGATTTTTATCGTTACACTGGTTGACCAGATTGGCTGGGGGATGGTCATCCCCATTCTTCCCACCTATGCCCGCACTTTTGGCGGCTCGGCAGTGGTCGTCGGGTGGCTGCTGGCCTCGTACTCCATTGCCCAGTTGCTCTTTGCGCCGGCCATCGGGCGGCTTTCAGACCGGAAGGGGCGCAAGCCGCTGCTGCTGGCCTGTATGGGTGGCTCGGCCGTGGCGGCCGCTGCCACCGGTGCGGCTTCGCTGCTGACGGATGGCACTTTTGCGCTGGGCATCCTGTTTCTGGCGCGGGCCCTGGATGGGGTGACAGGCGGCAACACGGCGCTGGCGATGAGTTACGCCAGCGATGTCAGTTCACCGGAGCGGCGCGCCCAGAGCCTGGGCCTCATCGGCGCGGCCATTGGGTTGGGCTACACGATTGGCCCGGCGCTGGGCGGCGTCATTGCCCACTACACCGATGCGGCCACGCCGTTTTATGTCGCTGCCGGCCTGGCGCTCAGCAATGCGCTGGTGATGTGGTGGCTGCTGCCGGAAAGTCTGTCCCCCGAACAGCGCGCCGAAGCCACCCTCCAGCACCAGGAAGGGCATATCACCTCGCTGGGGAGCTGGTTCCGGCACCCACAGCTTGGCCCCCTGCTCATCATCAACTTTCTGTTCATCGTGGCGGCATCCTGCTACCAGATGATGCTTCCGCTCTACACCAATCTCCGTTTCGGTCTTGGGGAACGCGACAACAGCTACCTGTTTGCCTTTCTCGGTCTCACCATGACGGTAGTGCAGGGTGGCTGTATCCGTCCGCTGGTTCACCGTTTTGGAGAGCGCACCATCTTTGCGATTGGCATCGGACTGCTGACGGCAACCCTGGCCGTTGCACCCTTTGCCGATACCGTCACGGGACTCGTCTGGCTGTGCGGCGGTATGGGCATTGGGACGGCACTGGCCAATCCGACCCTGCTGGCCCTGCTCACCAACCGCGCCGCCGAGGACGAACGGGGGGAAGTGCTTGGGGTGGCCGCTTCCGTGGCCAGTCTGGGGCGCATTCTGGCGCCGGCCTGGTGTGGCTACGCCATGAAACACGTCTCTGTGGCGTCCCCCTTCGTCACTGGAGCATCCGTCGCGGCGCTGGCCGCCGCCGTATTCCTGGCCTTTGTGGCGGTCAAGACGACGGCCTCCGCCCGGTCGTGAGTTGACACGTGAGTTGACAGCTATCTTTCCCGGCCGCCAGCTTACAGCCACAGCTTACGGCCACGCCGGGCGCAGGGAGGATCACCATGAGCACGACGACGGTTGAGCATACTATCTGGCGCGGTCCGCTTCTGGGCAGCCAACGTCAGGAGTTGCTGAAAAAGGTCACGGCGTACCTTCAGCAGGAATCGCGGTCAGACGTACCAGCCGGTGGTCACAGCGTGATTTACCTCGTGGCTTCACGCCCCCTGCTGAGTGCCATTTCCCTGGAAATCCTCGCCGGACAAACGGTGAAGGTTATCTTCGATGGACTGCCGGTGTACCTGTTCAACGGTCTCCTCCGGCGACTGCTGCGGACGGCGCGTGTCAAACACGAGGGAACGGGCTGGCAGAAGGTGGCTTACCGCCGTGACATCAACGGCGAGGATTATCCGCTGCGCCGTCCGCTCATCGCCCAACTGATGCGGCAGCTTACCCAACGCAGGCAGCTTCCGGCGTTCGGCCAACTGGCTACCGCGCGCGGCTGTGTGGCTTCCGTCACGCGGCTCATCGGTGAAATCACCCGCGCCGGAAAAACTGCTGCCGAGTTTACCAGTATTGTCGAAGAGCGGATTGCCCGGCTTCAGGAAAGCTTGCCGCCCCCTCCCTCTCCGCAGTCAGCCGAACAAATCTATGGCTATGAACGGGATGTGGCGCAGATCATGCGGTGCTATGCCACGGTGCTGAACGGCGGCATACCCGAAAACAGCCCGCATCCATCCCATACGGATCAGTTCCCGGCCGCCACAGAAAAGTTTACCGAGAGTGATGCCGATTACCTGCGCGCCATGGCCGCCCTCGACGGCAGCCTCGATGGACTTCCCTGCCAGACCCCGTTGCTGGATGGGGTTGAGTGGCTCATCGTGGATGGGTTCTTCGACCTCACGCCGGTACAGGGCGAAATCCTGCGCCGCCTTATCAAACGGATACCGCGCGTGACGTTCAACTTCGACGACGACGCCGACAATCCCGCCGTTTTTGCTGCCGTCCACGAAACCATCGCCAAGATTCGGGAAATGATGGGTGATGGTTGCCGGGAGGTCATCTTTCACGAACGCGCTGGCAACCGGCCGGTGACGCGCCTGCCGACGGCTCCGGGTCTTGATGTCCTGCGCATGGGGCTGTTCAACCCGGCGTTTACACCCCCACCGGACACAACAGCGCCGGTCTTTCTGGCGGTAGCGCCGGACATCGAACGCGAACTTCGCCACATTGCCAAAACCATCAAGCATTATGTCCGTGAAGAGCGTCGGTCGCCTGCCGACATCGCCATCGTACTCCGGGACCGGGACACCTACGGCGCGCATCTGCGGCGGGTGCTCAGTGATGAAGGAATCGCCTATGCCCTTGACGAACGCCTGCCCGTGACCGACATCCCGGCCGTGCGCGCCTGGCTCAAGCTCGTCGCCGCTGCGGCTGACCGTCCACGTGGCGAAACCACATCCGACCGGATACCGGTCAGCCGGCTGGTTGACATTCTCAAAAGTGACTATTTCACGCTCCCCGGACACCAGATGTCGGCCGACGACATTGAAAACGTCGTGGCTTTTGTTGGGGAACAACTCCACCTTGCCGACTGGCTGAAGCGCGCCGAACACCTGGCAAAAGCGCTCCCGCCGACGGAAGCGGACAGCAGTTCTCCCACAGCAGACGAAGAAGAAACCGGCGAAGGCAGCGATGTGGAGTCAGGCGGGCCAATGGTTCGCCCGGATGCCATCACGGCCGCGCAGTTGCAGGAAGCCGGGCGCAGCCTGCGGGAGTTGGGGCAAATCCTGGCGGAAATTCCCATCGAAGGCACGGCTGGCGAGCTAAACGCAGCCATTGAGCAGGCCCTGAGCCAGCTTTCCTACGAAAAGGCGCTTGAAGCCAACATCCAGAAAGCCATCGGTCAACCACAGCAACGTCTCCAGGCCACCCTTGACCTGCGGGGGCTTCAGGCAGTCCGCCGTGCAGCCATCGCGGTGGCCGATGCCGAACGGCTGGCGACCCGAAGCCTTGCCGCCACGCTGCAGGAGCCATCCACGGCTGACGGTAGCCAGCCGGCCCGGATGACACTGGCGGTTTTTCTGTCGGACATCCTGCAGGCACTCGATGACCTGACCCTGCGCGTCGAGCCAGAAACGTTCGGCGCGGTGCACATTCTCGAGGTCACCACCATTCGCGGCCTGCATTTCCCCATCATCTTCGTTCCCGGCATGGTTGAGGGTGGCTTCCCGCCCCGGCTGCCGGGCGACTGGTTGTATCCGCCCGCCGAGCGCGAACGCCTCAAGGAAGACGGTCTTGTTCTGGAAGACATCTCCCCGGCCACCATGGTCAAGGAAGAGCACTATTTCTACCAGGTCGTGTGCCGGGCAACGGCGGCCGTCCATCTTTCCTATCCGACCGTCGGCGCGGAAGACCAGGAACTTGTCCCGTCCTCGTTTCTGGCCGAAATCCAGCGTCTCGTGCCGGCCACAGCCCCCGGTGGGCCGCATCACATTCTGGTTGCCAAGGGCTACGACGGCGCCACGTTTCTCGAAGCCACCACGCGCCACGAACTGCTCCGCCAGACCGCCGCCGCAGAGGCCCGACGGCGCCGTGGACAGACAACCACGCAACCTGCCTCAGCATCGGCCTCGGCTGCCCAAATGGGAGGAAATGGCCGGTCGGTGTTATCCCTGACCGAACAACTGGAAGCCGTGCAGGAATATGTCCGGCAGCAACGATGGCTGTCGGACAATCTCCGGCAGCGCCAGAAGGTGGAGGCGGACCGGTACAGTCATCTCTGGACGCCTTTTGACGGTCAAATTGAAGATCAGGGTTTGCAGGCCGAACTCAACGAACGGTTCGGGGAACAGCACGTCTTCAGCGCCACGGCCTTCAATGAGTATGCCGCCTGTCCCTTCCGCTTCTTTGCCCACCGCGTCCTCCAGTTGTACCCCAGGGTCAGCACCGCCCTCGATCTGCAAGCTTCAGAACGCGGGCGGATTCTCCACGATATTCTGCGCGACTTTTACCGGGCCGGGCCCCTGCCACACCAGAGCACAGGCTCTGAAACAGCACTCACCCGTCTCAGAGAAATCGCTGAAAAAGTATTTGTACAGTATGAGCAACACATTCCGCCCCTCAACATGAAAATATGGGCAATTGAAAAACGTATCCTGATCACCTTTCTGGAACAGTTGATTGCCGAGGAACTATCCTACGACAAAAAAGCGACACGACATATCACAGAGCTGGCTTTCGGCATGAAGATAACCGGAGCTGATGAATCCTCTGTCTCGCAACCTCTGGAACTCACGAACAAACAGGGGCAAAAAATTCTCCTCCGGGGCCAGATTGACAGAATTGATGTGCTGAAAGCAAAATTGCCTCAGGCAGAAAAAGAGCAGGAATTTTTCATTGTCTATGACTACAAGCTTTCAAAAGGAACTTCCATTGATGAAATGAGGAAAGGACGTGATGTGCAGATTGCAATTTACCTGGCATCAATAGAGAAGTGTTTTCCATCGCTCCAACCTGTCATTGGAGGCGGATACTACTCCATCACGAAAACACCGCGCTGCCGTAATGGACTCTACCGATCCGATGGTGAAGAACTGTTGCCAAAGGAGCAGAACCACTTCTTCCTTTCAGAAGAAAAGTTCAGGGAAACCTATGAGTCAATCCTGGGTTATGTGTGGAAGTACAAAGAGAAAATCGAAAAAGGGCATTTTCAGGTGCTCCCGTCACGTGGACCGGAAGAATGCCGGTTTTGTGATTTCAAGCCGGTTTGCCGTTATGAGACACACAGAATCCAACGCAAACACAGAAGAGTGACGGAACAGTGTAAGACAGTGTAAGTCGGTCAAGGCAAAAACATCATGTTTCTAAAAGTCTTCAGCTTTGTAAAGATGCCACTCGTGGTGATTTTTCTGGTTGCCATGGGACGGTTTATCACCGGGATTTCAGGCATTCCATACGCGCCGCGTGGAAATGCCATGTTTTCCATCGTCAACACCATGCTACTCAGTTCACTCTACTTCGGGGCATTGTCGTCACCGGTTGGCAGATTTAGCTGGACAGAAACCGTACTCATTGGTCTCATCATCGCTGAATTTGCAGAAATTCTCATCTGGATAATGACTTTTGTGAGCCTGATAGGAAATTTGCAGAACTCATATTTCCTGCACTGGGACTCACTGAATATCAAGGAAGGAACGGAAATTGGCTATAGGGCTTTGATTCCACGCACAGTTGCCTTGTTTACAGCACCCATTCCCTGTATCTTTCTGGCCTGTCTGGGAAGGTTCGTCTTCTCAAGATTGATTCCTCTGCCAGCACAGGCTTCAGGCGGACGTTAGTCATTTTTCAATCCAGGAAGGGAGAAACTGTTATGTCCGAAGTAAAAACATCACTTTCAGAATCGGCTGCCAATCTTTCAGCTTATGAGAGTTATCACGGACTCACCGCCGAAGCCATACAGCGGAGCTTTCTTGACCATCTCGAATTCACGCTCGCCAAAGACCGCTTCACCGTCACCCATCTCGATCAATATCTCGCCCTGGCTTACGCCGTCCGCGACCGGCTCATCGAACGCTGGCTGCGCACCCAGGATACTTACTATCGGGCAGATGCCAAACGGGTCTATTACCTCTCCATGGAGTTTCTCATGGGACGCACGTTGGGCAATGCCATCGTCAATCTCAACCTCAAGGAAGAATGCCGGAGAGCGCTGCTTGACCTTGGCTACCGGCTCGAAGACATCCAGGAAACCGAGCCGGATGCCGGGCTTGGCAATGGGGGGCTTGGGCGGCTGGCAGCCTGCTTCCTGGATTCCATGGCGACACTTGCCATCCCCGGCTACGGTTATGGTATCCGCTACGAGTACGGCATCTTCAACCAAGGAATCAAGGATGGCGAACAGGTCGAACAGCCGGACAACTGGCTCCGGTATGGAAACCCATGGGAGATTGCACGACCGGAAGTGCTCTATCCCGTCCACTACTACGGGGAGGTAGTCCAATTTCCAAACGGGAACGGCAAAATTGCTCACAAATGGATCAAAACCGAAACGGTTCTGGCTATGGCTTATGATACGCCTATTCCCGGATATGGCGTCCAAAATGTCAACACACTAAGGCTTTGGTCGTCGAAAGCATCACGCGAGTTTGACTTCCACCACTTCAATGAGGGTGATTACATAAGTGCCGTCAGGAGCAAAACAGAATCAGAAACTATCTCAAAGGTTCTCTACCCAAACGACAACCGGCACTCAGGCAAAGAACTTCGGCTAAAACAGGAATACTTTTTCGTTGCCGCTACACTTCAGGACATTATCCGACGCTACAAGAAGACAAGAAAAACTTTCGATGAATTCCCCGACAAAGTAGCCATACAGCTCAACGACACACATCCAGCTATTGCCATTGCCGAGCTGATGCGCATTTTTGTTGATGTGGAAGATATTCCATGGGAAAAAGCCTGGGAATTGACGCGGGCCACAGTGGCCTACACGAATCATACGGTTCTACCCGAAGCACTGGAAAAATGGACCGTTGAACTTTTGGGCAAGGTTCTGCCACGTCATCTGGAAATCATCTACGACATTAACTATCACTTTCTCCGGGACGTCAGGGTCAGGTATCCCAACAACGAGGAGCTTGTTCAACGGGTCTCCCTTGTTGAAGAGCCGGTTCTCGGTATTCGTCCCAAGTCCATACGCATGGCCAATCTGGCTATCGTTGGCTCACACCGGGTCAATGGCGTTGCAGCACTCCACACGGAGATCATCAAGCGCGAATTGTTCAGGGATTTTGCGCTGATGTTTCCCGACAAATTTGAAAACAAGACAAACGGTATCACGCAGAGAAGATGGTTGGCATGCTGTAACCCTCAGCTTGCCTCTCTCATCACGGAAGCCATTGGTGACAAATGGATGACCGATCTGTATGAGATGGAAAAACTCATTCCCTTTGCTGATGATCCGGGTTTCCGGCAAGCCTGGCAAAAAGTCAAGCAGGATGGCAAGGATATTCTCATTGAAGTCGTCAATCAGACCTGGAAACAGAAGCTGCACATAGACAAGCATTCGATCTTCGATTGTCAGGTCAAGAGAATTCACGAATACAAACGCCAACTGCTCAACCTGCTCCACGCGATTACACTCTACAACCGTCTCCGTCATAACCCGAACCTTGAGATGGTGCCACGAACCATCTTCTTTTCAGGGAAAGCGGCGCCGGGCTACCGTCAGGCAAAACTCATCATCCGTCTCATCAACGCTGTGGCTGACGTCATCAACAATGATGTCATTACGAAAGACCGTCTGCGGGTTGTTTTCCTTCCAAACTATCGCGTTTCCCTGGCAGAAAAAATTATGCCGGGGGCTGAGCTTTCGGAGCAGATTTCAACGGCTGGCATGGAAGCCAGCGGTACCGGCAATATGAAGTTTGCCCTCAACGGTGCCCTGACCATTGGAACGCTCGACGGTGCCAATATCGAGATTGCTGAAGAAGTCGGGTCCGACAACATATTCATTTTCGGACTCACCGTTGAGGAGATTGCCAAACTCAAGCCACATTATTCATCGTGGGATTACTTCCACAGCGATCCAGAGCTGAATGAAGTGCTCAACATGATTGGTGGTGGATACTTCAGCCCCCTGGACAAAGAGCTTTTTCACCCGATTCTGTTCTCCCTGCTCGAAGGGGGTGATCAGTACTTCGTTCTGGCTGACTATCACGCGTATGTTGAATGTCAGGAGCGTGTCGCGCAGGCCTACCTCAACCAGGACCAATGGACACGAAAATCCATTCTCAACGCAGCCAAAATGGGTAAGTTCTCCAGTGACCGGACAATTCAGGAGTATGCCCAATCCATCTGGAGAGTCTCACCCGTGGCGGTCAATATGGCGACCTGTGATGTCTAAGACATCAGGGCCACTTCTTCCGTCAACAGGGTTGATGTCGGGGCTGACCGTTTTTCCGTTGCCGACGGGGAGGACGAGGGCGAAACAGCGATACCCAACAATGACATCGCTGCCTGGAAGTCTTCTCCGGTCACAAGCGGCTGAGGTGACGGCACGGACCGGTCCACATACCGGAGAAACGCCACCCGTGCCGCCGCATGACAGAGTTCCTCGATGTCCGCGCCGGATTTCCCGGCTGTTGCAGCAGCCAGTTCCTCCAGCCGCACGGACGGATCAAGCTGCATGGTCCGGGTAAACAGCCTGAAGAGCGCCAGGCGTTGTTCCTGCACCGGCAGCGGAACGTGGATTTTTTCTGACAGGCGGCCGGCACGCAGCATGGCGGGGTCAATGAGGTCAAGCCGGTTGGTTGCCGCCAGGATAAAAAGGCGGTCGTTGGCCCGCAGGCCGTCCATCTCGGCCAAAAACTGATTCAGGACGCGGTTGACATGGGGCGCAGCCTCAGCCGCAGCGGCAGACCGCGCGCCAAACAAGGCATCGGCTTCGTCAAAAAAGATGATGCTCGGACGATGCGCCCGGGCGCGCTGGAACAGCTCCGTGACGCGACGTTCCGATTCACCGGCCCACTTGGCGTAGATGTCACTCGGCGTCACGGCATAGAAGCTACACCGCGCCTCATGGGCCAGAACGCGCGCCAGGGTGGTCTTGCCCGTCCCCGGTGGGCCGTACAGGACAGCCCCACGCGGTGGCGTGAGACCAAAGGACTGGCCGGCATCAGGATTTTCCAGCAGGTACTGGATGAGACGAAAGGCCGCCCGCACTTCTTCTGTCAACACAATGTCCGACCACGCGCGGCGTGTGCCTACGAAACGCTCACTGGCTTCAAACTTCGACAGCGCCGCCGCCAGGTGGTGGTCGGCAATCGGCTGATTGGCAGCAAAGGCTTCCAAGGCGGCAGTGTTGACGAGCCGTGCCAGGTCAGCCGCCGTACATCCGGCCGTGCGCTGCGCCCAGTGCTCGTAGTTGATGTCTCCAATGGGGCGCGCATGCAGCAGGTTTTCGAGCATGGCGCGGCGTTCGTTAACTTCCGGTGGATGCAGCGTCACGCGCCAGTCGAACCGTCCGGGACGGACCATTGCTGCATCCAGTACATCCGGCTGGGAGGTTGCAGCCATCAGCACCACGCCCGGTTTCTGCCGAATCTGCTCGATGTGCTGAAGAAAGGCTTCCAGAAAGCGGCGATGCTCGATGTTGGACTCCGTATCGCGCAGGTTGGCCGCCAGGCCCTCGAAGTCGTCAAAAAACAACAGGCACGGAGCGCGCTGCGCCGCCTGCTCGAAGACCTGACGCAGACGTTCGACGCCTTCTCCCGACCATTTCGAGGTCACTTCGCTGAGCGTAACGCGCACGAGCGGCAGTTGAAACTCACCCGCCGTTGCCTCCGCCAGAAAGGTTTTGCCGCTGCCCGGCCCGCCAATGAGCAGAATACCGTTCAGGTGAATGCGATACTGCGCAGCCCGCTCGGCTTCGAGCACAATGCGTACGGCCTGGGCAATGGTTTGCTTGGCTTCATGGCATCCCCCAACCTGGGCAAAGGTCGGACGCCCCCTGGGTTGCGCAGCGGATGGTGTTGCCGGTGCAGATGAGGGCGCCGATGAAGGCCACGGGCCAAGCGACTCCAGAGCCACGCGGTAGGTTTCGTTTTTGGGTTCGCGGCGCAGGGCCTCGGCAAAATGCCGCCGTGCGGCTTCGCGGTCGCCAAGCTCGCCGTAGGTAAGACCAAGGTTGTACTGAATCAGTCCGGGTGATTCCGGGTAGGCCCGCAAAAAGGTTTCCGATTGGGCCGCCCGGTGATAGGCCGCCAGCGCTGCCGACCAATCCTGAAGGCGAAACAGAACATCGCCCAGTTCATTGTGATAGGTGCCCCGCCGTGGCTCCAGCCGGATTGCCGTGTGGTACGCCTCGCAGGCCGCGTCAAGGTCTCCGGCCAGAGACAGGGCGTAGGCGAGATTGGCGTGGATGATACCCCGCTCACGTGGATAAGCCCGCGCATGCGGGTCACAGGCAATGGCTTCCCGGTAGGCAGCGATGGCAGCCGCATAGTCCCCACGTTGCAGATGTTCGTTGCCGCGTAGATTGGCAGCGCGCGCTTCCGCAATATCCATGGCTTCGGGTGTCACAAAGGCAAGATGAACCACAGCCTGCTGGCCGGCGTGGGGGTAGAGCCTCCGTGGTGGTTCCACTTCCACTATCGCATGCGCGCGCCATCCCATGCGAAAAAAGTGTTGCCCTGTCCCCCGGCAGATTGCCGTTGGAGGCAGCGGAAAGCGAAATCGGATGCTGGATGACAGCCGGAGACAGGGCGACGGGAAACGAGCCGGAACCGTGTGTCAGGGCAGTTCGTCGAAAATCCCTTTGCTCATGTAGCGTTCAGCGCCGTCCGGGAAAATCGTGACGACGTTCTTCCCTTCTCCAAGACGCCGGGCAAGCTGAATGGCCGCAAAAGCGTTCGCGCCGGCCGAACCACCACACAGGACCCCTTCCTCACAGGCCAGGCGGCGAACCATGGCGAAGGCGTCGCGGTCGGTGACAGCCACCACTTCGTCGCATAACTCGCGGTGGAAGTTTTCCGGGATGAAACTTGTGCCGATTCCCTCAACTTTGTGGGGGCCGGGCTGTCCGCCGCCGAGCACCGAGCCTTCCGTTTCGACGGCGATACACACCGCGTTTGGGTTGCGTTCCCGGATGTAGCGGGCCACGCCGGAAAAGGTGCCGGCCGTGCCGCAGCCAATGGCAATCCCATCCACTTTGCCGCCAAGCTGCTCATAGATTTCGGCGCCGGTCGTCAGGTAGTGAATGTGCGGATTGGCCGGATTGCTGAACTGCTGTGGAACAAAAGCATCAGGGATGGATTCCGCCAGCTCCAGCGCCTTGCGAATCGCGCCGGGGATGCCCTCTTCATAGGGCGTATAGACCAGCGTCCCGCCCAACGCCTCGGCAACCTGCATTTTTTCGCGGCTGTAGCCTTCCGGGACGCACAGGATCACCCGGTAGCCGCGCGTCCGTCCGATGAGCGCCAGTCCAACGCCGGTGTTGCCGGCGGTCGGCTCGATGATGGTAGCGCCGGGCTTGAGCCGCCCGCGCTGCTCGGCATCGGTGATGAGACCCAGCGCGGCGCGGTCTTTGATGCTCCCGCCAGGGTTGAGGTATTCAAGTTTGGCATACACATTGGCGGCTCCTGCCGGAACGACGGAGCGCAGGTGCAGCAGGGGGGTTTTGCCAATGAGTTCCGTGATGTCTTCCGTAATACCAAGTGCCATGGGATGTATCTTCAGAGTGATGGTTGACAGGGGCGATGCTATCGTTGCCGCAGTTCCAAGGCAACGATGCGATACACCGGACGGGCCGTAGGGTCCCAGTTGCCAGTCCGGTCGTTCATAGACCGTCGGACGTGACGAACGGCCGGGTGTTTTGCTAAGACTTTGCCGACCGGCAGCCCGACGCCGGAACTTTACGCCCACAGGACACCAACCTCTAATGAACTCAGGCATCCGCGTCCGTTTCGCGCCTTCTCCGACCGGCTACCTGCACATCGGTGGGGCGCGCACGGCGCTCTTCAACTGGCTGTTTGCCCGTAAACACCACGGCACGTTTATTTTGCGGATTGAAGACACGGACCGTGAGCGTTCCACGCCGGAAGCCGTGGCGACCATTCTGGACGGGCTGCGCTGGCTGGGCCTCGATTGGGACGAAGGTCCCTTTTACCAGTCCGAACGGCTGGCAGCCCACCGCCAGCTTGCCGAACAACTGCTCGCGGCCGGCCATGCCTACAAGTCCTACGAAACCAAAGAGGAACTGGAAGCGATGCGGCAGGCGGCCGAGGCAGCCAAACAACCCTTTGTGTTTCGCGGCCGCACCCTGCCGCCCGAAGAAGAAGCCCAGCTCACAGCCCAGGGAACGCCCTATGTCGTGCGGTTCCGCGTCCCCCGGACGGACGGCGCCGTGACGTTCCACGATCTGGTTCACGGGGAGCAGACCAAGCGCTATGCCGACATCGAGGACTTTGCCCTGCTCCGTTCGGACGGCTCACCGCTCTACATTCTCAGCAACGCGGCCGATGACATTGCCGAACGGGTGACGCACGTTGTGCGCGGGCAGGACGGCCTTGCCAACACCCCCAAACAACTGCTCATCTACCGGGCGCTGGGCGTCCCGGAACCCACCTTTGCGCACCTGCCGCTCATTCTGGATGGCAAACGCGCCAAACTCTCCAAACGCAAGCATGGCGAACGGGCGACGGTGCAGTTCTATCAGGCGCAGGGCTTCATCCCGGACGCCTTTCTCAATGCCATTGCCCTGATCGGATGGTCCCCCGGTGACAACCGGGAAATCCTCTCGCGGGAGGACATGATCGCCGCCTTTGATTTTGCCCAGGTGAGCCGCACCAACGGGATTTTCAACCTTCCGCCAGCGGACCAGCCGCTGGCCGACCCACGGCAGTTCACCGACCCGAAAGCCCTGTGGCTCAACGCAGAATATCTCCGTACTCTGCCGCTCGACCGGTTGCTCCCCATGGTGCAGGCGCAGCTTGAGACGGCCGGACTCTGGAAGCCTGCCTTTGCTACCGGTGACGGGCAGGCGTGGTTTGCCCGTACGGTGGATGTCATTCGTGAGCGTTTCCGCACGCTGGTGGACTTCACCACCTACGGGCGGGCGTACTTTGACGACACCTTCGACATTGACCCGGAAGCTGCCCGGAAAAACCTGCGTGACCCCCGCCTGGCAACGTGGCTGCCGGAACTGGCCGACACGCTCGAACCGCTCCCGGACTGGACGGCAGAAGCGGTCGAAGCGGCGCTCCGGGACTTTGCTGCGGCCCGGGAAGTCAAGGCCGGACTGTTCATCAACGCGGCGCGGGTGGCGCTCACGGGACAAAGTGTAGGGCCAAGCATGTTTGAGGTCTTTGTCCTCATTGGCCGCGAGCGTTCATGCGCCCGCCTGCGCGCCACCGGGCAACGGCTCATGGCCGAAGCGCCGGCCAGCCGTGACGCGGCGGCCACATCCTGAACATTGACCCATGCCCGGTTTTCTCGCTGACGCCGACCTGACACCCAATCGCATCGAACAGGCCCGCCAGCGCAAGGGACACTACCTTGACCTGACGAGCAGCAATCCAACCCACCAGGGGTTGCTGTTTCCGCCCGATGTGCTGAAGGCTGCCGCAGCGGACTACTGGGCGAACCGGCGCTACTGTCCTGATCCGCACGGGTGGCTGCCGGCGCGGGAGGTCATTGCGGCGGACTACGCCCGCCGGACGCCGCCGCTCGCGGTGTCACCGGATGCCATTTTCATCACCGCCAGTACGAGTGAAGCCTACAGCCTGCTCTTTGCGCTGCTCACCGAACCGGGCGACAACGTGCTCGGACCCGATGTCACGTATCCGCTGTTTGAGCATCTGGCGGCCATACACCACGTGGAATTGCGTACCTACCGGCTGGATGAAGCCCATGGCTGGCGGATTGATGAAGCATCGCTGCTCGCGGCAACAGACGCGCAGACCCGTGCCGTTCTGCTGGTATCGCCCCACAATCCCACCGGGATGATCGTCCAGCAACCACTGCCGGCGCTCCGCCAGCTTGGGTTGCCCGTCATCTGTGATGAAGTGTTTGCCACCTTTACCTACCGGGCTCCGACCAGCCCGCCGCTGGGGACACTGCACCCGGAGCTTCCGGTCTTTCATCTTGATGGTATTTCCAAACGCCTGGCCCTGCCCGACCTGAAACTGGGCTGGATCGCGCTGAACGAACCGGCCGCGACCAGGTTTGGGACGCGGCTTGAAATCCTTAACGATGCCTTTCTGAGCGCCAATGCCCTGACCCAGTTCATGCTGCCGACGCTGTTTGAGCAGGGGCAGGCTTTCGTACAGCACATGCGCGACCGCCTGCGGGCGGCGCTCGATCTGGCGCTTGCCCGGCTGCAACGCTGCCCAAATGTGACCGTCCACCCGCCGGATGGCGGCTACTACCTGTTTCCACGGATTGCCGGGTGGGAGGACGAAGAAGACCTCGTGCTGGAACTCCTCGAACATGGCGTCCTCGTGCATCCCGGCTACTTCTACGGCTGCGAGCAGGGCGTTCACCTCATGCTGTCCTGCCTGACAGAACCCAACCAGCTCCGGGCCGGCCTCGACATCCTTGCCCGCCATCTCTGAATGGCATCTCTGAACGACGCTTTTTCCCGGCTGCCCGTCCGGGCAGCGCCGCTAAAACGTCATCCGAAACCCGACCTGTATCTGACGCGGCGGAAAAGCGCGCCGGTAGCGATCAGGGGTGACGATGAACCGCCCGCCACGGCGCGGCGGAAGATTGAACTCGGTGTTGAGCGGAGGATTCACCGGTGGGAAGGTACGTCCGAACTCGCGCACATTGGTTCGGTTGAAAAGGTTGAAGGCTTCGACAATGCCTTCGAGCTTGAAGCGGTCCCGGTTGATGCAACGCCGCGCCAGGCGCACGTCGAGATTGTAGAACGCTGGCGTCACTCCGACGTTGCGCCCCAGCCCGGCCGGCCGGTCATTGGCATCGCCGTTCCGATTCAGGTCCACACCGGCCAGCAGATTCCACGGACGCCCCGAAACCGCCGTGAAGATGTAGGACAGGGTGTAATCCCGCAGCAGAAGGTGTTTGGAATAGTCCAGCTTCCACACCCCGGACAGCACGACCCGGTGGCGGGCATCCTGAATGGACAGCGCACGCTCCCCGCGAACGTCGAGCGGCTCGGCAAATTCCTGCAAAGACGTACGGAAATCCACATAGTTGTCAATGGCTTTCGACAACGTGTAGCTGGCGCGACCGGTGAAGCGTCCGACCCGCCGTTCTACGCCAAAGGTGACGCCGTGATAGTAGCTGTCATAGGCGGCGGCATATTCATTCACCGTTCCCCGGCGGGGATCGAGACGGCCGTTGATGACGCTGTCGAGCGGATCAACACCCGGACGGACGACCGGGTTGATGGTGCGCAGCGACAGAATGCGGTTGCCACGGACGTAGTTATAGACCACCGAAAACAGCGTCTGGCCAACCTGGGACTCCAGGCTGAGGCTGGCCTGCTGGGTGTAACTGGCCGGCAGGCGCCGGGCAAACTGAAACTCCAGTCCAAACTGGGGGACAGGCTGAATGCCAAAGGGGAAATCGCCCGATGGAGGAAGCTGCCGGTTGGGCTGGGTAAAGGGCAGGATGCTGAAGGGAAACGGCAACACGAGTGTCCGGCGCGTCACCGGGACAACGGTAAAAATCGGAAACGTCAGATTGCTGGCCGTGAACAGGCCGTAGCCGCTCCGTACGGTCAGTTTCTGGAGAGGCTGCCAGACCAGCGCAATGCGGGGCGATACGAGGCCGTTGTTTTCCGGCGTGCTGCGCGCGCGTATCAGGTCATAGCGCACACCAAGATTGAGCTTTACGGCCGGGTGCAGTGAAACATCATCCAAGGCAAACAGGCTCCAGGCCGTTTGTGGTATCCGCGTCGGCTGCGGGTCGAGAAAGCCCTGCCGGTAGTCATTCGTGATGGGCAGGACATCCAGGGGCAGCGCCGGAAAGCCGGGGAAACGGTTGGGCAGACCAGCCCCGATGAGCGCCAGTACGGCCCGCTGCTGGGGTGTGCGCAATGTCGGGTCAAAAGCCTGGAGCGCCGACATGGACGGTGAGCCGGGCGGACCGCCCAGGGCAGCAAGGCTGACCGTCGAAAAGTTGGCCTGTCCGCCTTCGCTGGCCGGCTGGCGCTGCCGTGAATCCACCCGCAGGACATCGCCGCCGAATTTCATCTGGTGGCGGCCGCGCACCAAACCCACAGAGGTAAAAAACTGGTACGTCTGCGTATCGCGGAACTGCGGCAGAACGAGGGATTTCCCAAAGATGACCTGTCCTTCCGGGGCATTGATGGCAATGCGCGGCCCCGGATCGGCAGCGCCGATGTCCTGCAGACGGGTGCTGTAGAGAAAGCGGCTTTCCACCACAAAGGCCTGCTGGCTGACAAACGTGTTGTTGACGGCCAGGTTGTGGTCGGTCAGCCGCTGCTCTCCGGTGAAGGTGCTGGCGGTCAACCCTCCGAAGGGTTCAAAAGCCGTATTCACCTGCCCCCCGTAGTTGTAGCGCACCGTGAGGTTGTCTTCCGGTGTGATCTGCCAATCCCCCCGGACAAGGGCCGTCGAGCCACCGGTGCTGAAGGGAATGCTTCCGGTCTCGAACCGAAATCCATTGCGCAGCGCTGCAGCGCGCACGGTGTCGGAAATGGTCACGACGGTGTTCTGCCTGATGTTGAGCCGCTCTCCGGTCACAAAGAAAAACGCCCGGTTGCGCCACAGCGGGCCCCCGGCCGTGAGGCCATACTGGTACTGCTCGAAAGGCGGCTTGCCGGGCGTGAGGGATTCCCGCGCACTCAGGGCGGCGTTGCGAAAGAAGCCAAAGAGTGACCCGCGAAACTGGTTGTCGCCGGACTTTGTGATGATGTTGATGATGCCGCCCAGGGCGCGCCCGAACTCGGCGGAATAGCCATCCGAAACGACCTGAAACTCACGTACGGCCTCCTGGGAGAATGTCGAGCGGATGCTCCCGGACGTGGCATCGTTGTTGTCCAGCCCGTCAATGGTGAGGTTGTTCAGCCGTGGTGACTGGGCATTGAAGGAAATGCCCGACGTTGCCGTGGCGCCCTGGTCGGGCAGGTTGTCCGGGACCGTTCGCGCCGCCGTGATGGCAAATTGCAGGAAGTCGCGCCGGTTGATGGGGAGTGTCGGGATTTCATTCTGCCGGATGTTCGTGGCCGATTCCGCCGCGCTGCGGGCATCGGCCACGACTTCGATGACGTCGGTCGTCCCGGCCGTGGCCAGCGTGATGACCACCAGCGCCGTGGTACCCAGCGAAAGGCGGACGGTCTGCCGTTTGTCCTCGAAGCCGGCCGCCCGGGCGCGCAGTTCGTAGTCCCCCGGCGGCAGGTTGAGAAATTCGTACGTGCCGTCCTCACGGGACTGAACGGTGCGCTGCATCCCGGTTCCCATCTGAAGACAGACAATTTCCGTGCCGCCGATGACCGCCCCGGAAGCGTCGCAGACCCGCCCGGTGATCGTGCCGGTTGTTGAACCGCTCTGGGCGTAGCCCACCGGTGACAACAACCACAGCGCCAGAACCAACAAGCTGATAATCCAGGGAACACGGACGGCCATGACCCAATCTGACCTCGATGCAGGCTCTTGTGACACAAAAACCAAAAAAGCGTGATTAAACTGTTTCAATCTGGCGCCTCACAAGGCGCTTTGCGAGTGGCATCACCCTCAAGTAGCTCAGGCAGGCCAATTCCGGGCGCCGTTCCGGCGGATGACCTGCCAGGGATCACATCCGTCCCGCACGTGCAGGCAGCGCCGGATGTCTTCGGCATTCGAGTAATCCACAAGAAATTTGAGCGGATACTCCCAGAAAGCGTGGGCGAGGAGCGGCCAGCCGCCCGGCGCATGCGCATTGAAGTAGTCAAAGTGGACGTCGGCCGTGTCGGCGTCGTCGAAGTTGAAGTGCAGCGACGCCACGGGCGTGTCGTTTTCCGAGAAGTTGTATCGCTCTGGATGCAGCCGGCTGTTGAACCGGCCACGCCATGTTTGGCGCAGATCGGTGAAGGTGGCATCAGCGCGCAGATCAGAAAGCAGGGACGCCGTTCCGTAGCGCGGATGAAAGCGCAGACCGTTGAAGCCCACTTCCTGATTTGGCTGCTCGAACCAGATGTGCCGCCACAGGCGCTTGCGTTTGAGCGCCCAATAGAAGTTGAGGAGGTCGCCCCGCCGCCGACCAAACCAGGCAAAGTCAGTGGCCGTCACCCCCGCTACGCCCAACTCGGCCTGCACGGATGGGTGCAGGGCATCCCAGGTGGGCAGGGACGGCTCATCAATGGGTGTGCGCGTCCGGGCCAGCCACGTTCTCAACACATCCACGCGACCTAGGCCGGCTCATCCTTGGGCACGAGGCCGATGCAGTGGTAGCCGCCGTCCACGTAAATGACCTCACCGGTGATACCACGCCCCATGTGCGACACCAGAAACAGGGCCGTGTCGGCGACTTCGGCCACTTCCGTGGGCCGGCGCAACGGGGCCACGGCGGCATGGTGTTTGAGCATTTTGGTAAATCCCTGAATGCCCCGCGCGGCGAGCGTGTTGATCGGACCAGCAGAGATGGCATTGACGCGAATGCCATAAGGGCCCAGGTCGGCCGCCAGATACCGGACGCTGGCTTCGAGCGCCGCCTTGGCCACGCCCATGACGTTATATCCGACGACAGCCCGCTCACTGCCGAGATACGTCAGCGTCACGATGCTGCCGCCGTGGTCTTTCATCAGGGGCAGTGCTGCCCGCGCCACAGCCGTCAGCGAGTAGGCGCTGATGTCATGGGCGATGCGGAAGCCTTCGCGGGAGGTGTCCACAAACGCTCCTTCCAGGTCTTCCTTGGGCGCGTAGGCCACGGCATGCACGAGAAAATCCAGCGTACCAAAGTTGGTTTTGACAGCCTCGAAGAACGCCGCAATGTCGGCGTCACTGGTGACATCACAGGGGGCGACGAACGGATTGTCCAGCGTGGCCGCCAGTTCACGGACGTTGGCTTCAAGACGTTCGTTCTGGTAGTTCAGGGCCAGCGTTGCACCGGCCTGTGCCGTCGCCTGGGCAATCCCCCAGGCGATGCTGCGCTTATTTGCCACGCCGAGAATCACACCTTTTTTACCGGTAAGCATGATGAGGGGTCCTACCACACAGTGAGGATATGGATGGCCGGGCCAAACCACTGCCAACCATAATGGAAAAAGGCTTCGGTTGACTACCGAAGCCTCAAACGGGCATGCCCGTTGTGTCTGTCGCTGCTTCCTGCGGCCAGGCCGGTGAAGGGCCGGACGTACCACAGATCAGGATTGGATCAGGACTAGCCGCCGCCTTTCTTGAGCTCGACCAGTACCTGTTTGGCCACCGCCTTGAGCGTATCGAAAACACCCGTGCCCTTGTAGGCGACAGCTTCAAACACCGGCTCGCCTTTGCGCATGAGTTCTTTTTTGAGTTCCTCGACCGGCAGGGCGCTGGGCAGGTCACGCTTGTTGAGCTGCAGGACGTACGGAATTTTCATCAGGTCATAGCCCTGCGCCTTGAGGTTCTGCTCCAGGTTCCAGAGCGACTCGATGTTGGCATCCATACGCTCTTCCTGCGAGTCGGCCACGAAGACCACACCATCCACGCCTTTGAGAATCAGCTTGCGGCTGGCGTCGTAAAAGACCTGTCCCGGCACGGTGTAGAGGTGGAAACGGGTCTTGAAGCCCCGTACGGTGCCGAGTTCCAGCGGGAGAAAGTCAAAAAACAGCGTCCGGTCGGTTTCCGTGGCCAGGCTGATCAGCTTGCCCTTCGCCTGCGGAGAAGTCGTGTCGTAAATATATTGCAGGTTCGTCGTCTTCCCGCCAAGACCGGGGCCGTAATAGACGAGCTTACAGTTGATTTCACGGGCAGCGTAATTGATGAACGTCAAGGCAAGCCACTCCTCGCACTACAGACAGAACCTGAAAAAGCGCTTGGGCGTAGAAATGTTGTTCCTCTACACCTTCTCAATCAGAAAACAAGTTGTCAATATCGTCCTCGGTGATTTCGGCAAAGGGTGATTCAAGATTGACGCCACGGGCCTTTTCCTCCTCGACCTTGCGGGCAATGGCTTCCAGCACTTCCGCCATATCGGTTGCGGCCCGCTTGACCCGGAGGCGCACCAGCCCCAAGCTCGACCGCTCATCAAAAATGACGACCAGAATCACCCGCTGCGCCACAATCGAGATGTGGATGTTATCCCGTTCCCCCTCGTGTGACAGAACCGGAAACTCTTTTTCACCAACCAGATGCGCCAGTGCATCCGTGGCAGCGACGTTGCCGGCGGTCAGCGAGGCCAGGCTGGTGGTGTCAATCGCACCGACATCCCCGTGGTCGGCAATCTTCTGACCGTTCTTATCGATCAGAAACACCATTCGGGCGTTGGCGTCTTCGCACAGGCGGGCAATGATGTTCTTGATTTGCTGATACTCTTCACCGTAGAGCACCAGCGCGGCACTTGACATGTTTTACCATCCTCGTCGAGAAAGGTAGCGCGTGCTGCCTGGTTTGGCTATACCCAAATTACATCAGCAGCCATAATCTCTCGTCCAGTGGGCGCGGTTGAGGCATCAGCTCCGTCGTTCACACGTTCACTCACACACGTTCACACACACGTTGGCGGCTCCCACGGCGCGGCACAAAAACCAGGTTTTGCCCCCATTTCATCGCCATTCGCCACCCAAGCCGGACACCAACGCAGCAATGTGCCTGAAGTAACCGGCTTCATAGCATAGGCGAAAAAACGCTTTCAAGGGCATTTCTCGGAAGCCCGCCCCCCAGTCACGGAACAGGCTGCGGCCCCCGCCAGGAAGCCCCCGGAACCATGGCTTTCTTGACGCCACCCAGGTGATTCCCTAGTATCCCTCATCGGGCCTGACTTCTCCGCCGAAGTGTCCGGCACATTACCCAAGTGGTCCTGGCAACGTAGAGTGACGTTGCCGCACCCCGTTCGATTTTCTTCAGCCCAGGCACACCCATGCTTCTCGACAAGGTTCTTGCCAAAATTTTCGGTAGCGCCAACGAACGCTACCTCAAGCGGATTCGTCCCCTCGTGTCGGCCATCAACGACCGGGAAGCCAGGCTGCAGGAGCTCTCCGACGCCGAACTGCAGGCCCAGACGGCGCGGTTCAAGGAACGGCTGGAGCAGGGCGAGTCCCTCGATGATCTGCTGCCGGATGCCTTTGCCACGGTTCGCGAAGCCTCACGGCGTGTGACCGGGATGCGCCACTTTGATGTCCAGCTCATCGGCGGCATCGCCCTCCACCACGGACGCATTGCCGAAATGCGCACCGGCGAAGGCAAAACCCTCGTCGCCACCCTGCCGGTGTATCTCAACGCCCTGACGGGACGCGGCGTGCACGTCGTCACCGTCAATGACTACCTGGCCAAGCGCGACGCCGACTGGATGGGCAAGATTTACCGGTTTCTGGGTCTTTCCGTGGGCGTCATCCAGAATCACCTCTACGACGATGAACGCCGCGAAGCCTACGCCTGTGACATCACCTATGGCACCAACAACGAGTTCGGCTTTGATTACCTGCGCGACAACATGAAGTATTCGGTCAAATCCTGCGTCCAGCGTGGCCACCATTTTGCCATCGTGGACGAAGTGGATTCGATCCTCATTGACGAAGCCCGCACGCCGCTCATCATCGCCGGCCCCTCGGACGAATCGAGTGAAAAGTATTACCTCGCCAACGATGTCATTCCCAAGCTCAACCCGGCCACCGACTATCTGGTGGACGAAAAAACACACACGGCGGCGCTGACCGAAAGCGGCATCGAACGGGTTGAAAAGCTGCTTGGGGTTGAAAACCTCTACGACCCGGCCAACTTTGAGCTGCTGCACTGCGTCAATCAGGCGCTCAAGGCCCATACCCTCTACCACCGCGACAAGGAATACATGGTGCGGGATGGGCAGGTCATCATCGTGGATGAGCACACCGGGCGTCCGATGGACGGACGGCGCTGGTCAGATGGCTTGCACCAAGCGGTGGAGGCCAAGGAAGGCGTCAAAATCGAGGCCGAAACCCAGACGCTGGCGACCATCACGCTCCAGAATTACTTCCGCATGTACGAAAAGCTGGCCGGGATGACCGGAACGGCCGAAACCGAAGCGGCGGAATTTGCCAAGATTTACAACCTGGAAGTCACCGTGATCCCGACGCACCGGCCGATGATCCGGCAGGATTATCCCGACCTCATCTACCGGACGGCCGAAGAGAAATGGAACGCCATTGTTGAAGAAATCAAGGAACGGCACCAGACCGGTCAGCCGATCCTGGTCGGGACGGCTTCGGTTGCCAACTCGGAACTCGTTTCGCGGAAGCTTTCCGCTATTGGCATTCCTCACAACGTGCTGAATGCCAAGTACCACGAACGGGAAGCGGAAATCGTTGCCCAGGCGGGGCGCAAGGGAACAGTCACCATTGCCACCAACATGGCTGGCCGCGGTACGGACATTCTGCTTGGCGGCAATCCCGAATTTCTGACCGACGCCGAACTGCGCCGGCAGGAACGCAATCCGGCAGAAGTCCCCCCGGAAGAGCGCCAGGCCCTGTTTGAGCAGATGAAAGCCCAGACGGACCGGGAGCATGCTGAAGTCGTGGCGCTCGGCGGGCTGCACATCATCGGGAGTGAACGGCACGAATCGCGCCGCATTGACAACCAGTTGCGCGGACGCGCCGGCCGGCAGGGCGACCCCGGCTCCTCGCGGTTCTACCTGTCACTCGAAGACGACCTGATGCGCATCTTCGGCGGCGAGCGGCTCAAGAACATCATGCTGACGCTGGGCATGGAAGAAGGCGTCGCCATCGAAAGCCGCATGGTGTCGCGGCGGGTGGAAGCCGCCCAGAAGTCGGTCGAAGCCCATAACTTTTCCATCCGCAAGCATCTGCTCGAATACGACGATGTGATGAACCTCCAGCGCGAAACCATTTACAACCTGCGGCGCGAGTTGATGGAAGGCGCGGAAGGCGGGCGGCAATTCATTCACCTGGCCGAGGACCTGCTCGCGGATGTCATCCGGCGCTACCTTCATGGACGCCCGGAAGAATGGGACGTGGACGGCCTGCGCGTGGCCCTGCTCGATCTCTACGCCTATGACTGCGAGGCCGAAAACCTCGACTTTGACCGTCTGAGCCGGGATGAAATCCGCGCCAGGGTATGGCAGACCATCCTTGAGCGCCACCAGGCGCGTGAAGCCAAAATTGGAGCTGAAAATCTGCGCCAGCTTGAACGCCACGTGATGCTCAACATCGTTGACGCCCACTGGAAAAAGCATCTGGCGACGCTGGACCACCTCAAGGAAGGCGTCGGACTGCGCGGGTATGGGCAGAAAGACCCCCTGATTGAATACAAGAAAGAATCCAGCCGGCTCTTTGAAGAGATGATTGACCGGATGGACGAAGAATGCGTCCGTATCCTGTTCAACATGCGCGTCGAAGTCGCTGAAACCTCGGCGCTCGACTTCGAGGACGAGCTGTCCGCACGGGACGAAACCACCAGCGACGAGTTTGAAGTTGCCGGGGAAGTGTCCGCGCCGCCGGCCCTGCCGCGCGCGTCCACGCAACGCACCCCAACGGCTTCCCTGCCGACCCCCCGCCCGGCCACCGGGCAGGTGTACACGGCGGCCAACGCCGGCGCCGCCCGGGCCGGTGAAGGCGGAACGGTCGTCCGCCGCACACCCAAGATCGGACGCAACGAACCCTGCCCCTGCGGCTCCGGCAAGAAGTACAAAAACTGCCACGGCGCATAAGTGGTTTGTAAAGCAAAGCGTGGCATTTTCCCGGCTACTCTGATAAAGGTACGGGCCAGCACCCGTATTTCATTTCAACACACCACCGCCTGCCCCAAGCTGGCGCGATTGTTTTCGGGTGGCTGGGCGGTCGGCGACCATGACGCATGCATGCAACAACTCGAGCGGCGACAGCTCTTTCGCTGGCGCTTTCCCTCTGTCTGACGTTGGCGACGGGATGTGGAACGGCCTCCCGCAAACTCATGGCCGGCACAGATGCCAAGCCGGCCAAATGTGAGCCGGGCAAACAAGGCGGGACACTCCGGCTGGCGCTGTCCTTTGGACCTTTGACCTTCAACCCCTTCGTGGATTCCACCCCCGATACGCTGGCTGTCCTGCGTAAGCTCTACGGCACGCTGCTGGATTACGACTTTGAAAAACAGGTTGTCGAGGACAGCGGTCTGGCCACGGCGGTCTCCCTGGCCGGTGACGGGAAAACCTACCGGGTGACGCTCCGCAAGTGCTTTTTTTCGGATGGCTCTCCCCTGGTGCCGGATGATGTGGTCTTCTCGTACGAACAAGCTCTCAAGGCTGGCTCTGCCCTGAGCGACCTGCTCAAAACCGGTGTGGGCAACGAGCGTGGGGACGCCAGGTTCAGCATCGTTGACCCCCAAACCGTAGAGATTCAATTCAACGATGCCATTTCGGCTGATGCTGCGAAGTTTGTCTTTGCCCGGATTCCCATTGTCTCCAAAACCAACTTCCCGACGGTTGCGGATGACCCGACCAAAATCGCCTGCTCCGGGCCTTTTGTCGTCAAATCATTTTCACCCAACAAGGAGCTTCGGCTGGCAGCCAATCCGAACTACTGGAAAGTGGACAATGCCGGTACGGTGCTGCCCTACCTCAACGAAGTCGTCTATGACTTGGGGGTGGATCGCAAGACCCAGTCGGAGCGGTTCGTCGAAGGCAAGTACGATGTCATTGACTACCTGCTGCCAGAGCAGGCCAAGGCCGTGGAAGGGCAGGCCAAGGTGCGTAACGCCGGTGGCTCGCTGCGCGTGTGGACGCTGGTGGGCAACACCCGGATTGACCAGACCAAGGTGGACCGGAACCGCGCGAAACATTTTCTGAACGATGACTTCCGGGAAGCCATCTCACGGCTGGTTGACCGCAAACGCCTGGCCGCGTCCGTGCTGGGGGGCAACGCCGACCCCTGCTTTGGTCTCATCACCCCCGGCAATACCACCTGGTATGACCCGAATGCACCCCGCTATGAACCCAATGTGGAAACGGCCAAAGCGGCCCTGCAGGCCGCCAGCTACAGTTACCGGGACGGCAAACTCATTGACGGGATCAAGGCGCCAGTACGCTTCAAGTTCATTGTTCCCAAAGAGCCAACCGCTGTTGCCATCGGGCAGTCCATCGTACAGGACCTGACCGCGGCCGGACTGGACATCGTGCTGGACGAACAACCCCTGGAAAAGTGGTGGAAAGCGTTGACCTCCGGGGTTTTCGACATGATTCTGGTCGAAATTCAGCCGGAACTCCCGGACCCCATCTTCCTCCAACCCTTCGTGACGGGCAGCCGCCCCTACTTCGCCGAGCCGGTCATCACCAATGTGCAGACCGACCTGCGGGGTTACGACTGGTTCAAGAAAATAGCCAAAAACTTCGACCTGGCACTGCGCCAGAAAACCATTGAAGAGCGGCGCAAACTCTATAACGATTTTCAGCGAAGCTGGAATGAGGTCACGCCGGTTCTGCACCTTGTCTCGGAACACACCATTGCCGGGGCCCGCTCCAATGTGCTGAACGTCCGGCTGGCGAAATTTGACCCCGCCGCCACGTGGAATCTCGAAGAGCTTTACCTCAAGTAACCATCTCGTCCGTCAAGCGTCGTCTGCTGTACTATGGGTTTTCGCAGTGTGTGTAAGTCATGAAAGCCTGTCCGCAATGTCGGCGTACGTACACGGCAGACATCGCCTTCTGTCCTTACGACGGAAGGCCGCTGTCCCAGGTGTCCGATGAAGAAGAGCTCGGCGAAGACCCGCTGGTGGGGCGGGTCTTCATAGACCGCTACCACCTCACGGCACGCATCGGCGAGGGGGGGATGTGTACGGTGTACCGCGGCACTCACGTCCTGACGCGCAAACTCTGGGCGGTCAAGATTCTCCACGCCGAACTGGCCGCCCAGCGCCGCGCCGTCAAGCGGTTTCAGAAAGAAGCCCAGGCGGCCAGCCGCATTGACCACGCCAACGTCATTCATGTGACCGACTTCGGGACGAGCGAAGAAGGCTACGTCTATCTGGTCATGGAGTATCTCGAAGGTTCGACCCTCAAGCGGGCCATCCAGACCGATGGGCCGTTTACGCTCGACCGGACGGTACACATCGTACGGCAGATTGGGGAAGCCCTGGATGCCGCCCACGCCCAGAACGTCATTCACCGCGACCTCAAACCGGAAAACATCATGCTGCTGCCCACGGACGAAGCCGAGCGGGAACGGGTCAAGGTGCTCGATTTTGGCATCGCCAAGGTGCAGGAAGACACCACGGACAGCGCCCCGCTCACGGCGCAGAACATGGTCATGGGCACGCCGCAGTACATGTCTCCCGAACAGGCCAAGGGACTCGAACTCGATGCGCGGTCAGACATCTACAGTCTGGGGATCATCACTTACGAGATGCTGACCGGCAAAACGCCCTTTCACGGCGGCCCCTCCAAGGTCATCCTGAGCAAACACGCCAACGAGATTCCCCCTTCGCCCCGGCGACTGCGCCCCGACCTGTCGGCGCACGTCGAGCGCGTCATCATGCGGGCGCTTGAGAAAAGTCCCCTGCGGCGGCCGCAGTCGGGCAGTGAATTTGCCCGTGAGTTGGAACTGGCGGTGCGCCTGGCAGCCACCATGACCAAACGGGAGGCGGAACGCGCTTCGGTCGTCGCAGTGCCGGCGCTCCCCCCGAACGTGCCGGAAGTGCCTGAACTGCCACCGCCTCCAAGCCGTCCGGGCGATACCATCATGGCGTCCCAAACCGTCGTGGCCCGTGAAGTCCCCCGGCGGAGCGCAACCTGGCGCACAGTCATCATTGTGGCCGTCGTCATAGCGTGTGTGCTCCTGGGCAGCATCATTTGGTGGTCCCTGCGAAGCTAGCCGACGGTTCCGTTCACGACATGCCGCGTGCCTTCCCTGTCGTATGTCACCGCAGCCGGGCGTGTCGTGTGATTCCACCTGTGAGGACTTCTCCCTGTGAAGCGACGTTCCTTTCTCAGCCACCTGGCCTTGTCCCCGGTAGCCTGGTCTCTCCTGCGCCTGCGGACCGAAGGCACGGGAACCGATGCCCTGCTTTCCGGCCCGCTGGTTGGTTACAGCGAAATGACTGAAACGATGATCTGGCTGCAAACCCGGCGGCCGGCCCGCACCCAGATACGCTATTGGGTGCAGGGGAAGCCGGAGACGACCCGGCTCAGTGAGGAACACCACACAACCCATGCCGGAGACGGTATCGCCAAATTCACCCTTTCCGGGCTGACGTTCGGCACACGCTACGAATACGAAGTTTATGTGGACGGGGCGCGCATTGAGCGGCCCTATCCGATGACGTTTCAAACCCAGCCGATGTGGAAATGGCGAACGGAGCCACCGCCCTTCAGAGTGGCTTTTGGTTCGTGCCACTACGTCAATGACCCGCCCTTTGACCGTCCAGGACGGCCCTATGGCGATTCGCCCAAGGTGTTTTCTGCCATCCTGGCCCAGAAGCCCGACGTGATGCTCTGGCTGGGCGACAACTGCTACTACCGCGAGGCGGACTACCAGACCGAAGCCGGGATGCGGTATCGCTACGCCCACACCCGCGCCCAAGCGGAACTGCAACCGCTGTGGGCGGCCGTCCACCACTACGCCATCTGGGACGACCACGACTACGGGCCGAATGATTCGGATCGCACGTTCCGCCGGCGGGATACGGCCCTGCGCATTTTCCGGGACTACTGGTGCAACCCGACCCACGGCACACCGGAGACGCCGGGCTGCTTTTTCCGGTTTGATTGGGCTGATGTCGAGTTCTTCATGCTCGACGGGCGTTACCACCGGATGCCCAATCACCTGCCCGACGACGCACCAGACAAAACCATGTTGGGGCCGGAGCAGCTTCGCTGGCTGCTGGAGTCATTGCGTTCCAGCGAGGCCACGTTCAAGGTGGTCGTCAGCGGCGGACAGGTGCTCAACCCTGTTTCTCCTTGGGAGTGCTTTGGCCGGTTCAAGGTTGAACAGTCCCGGATATTCGATTTCATCCGTTCGGAAAAAATCCCCGGTGTCGTCTTCATTTCGGGAGATCGCCACCTGGCCGAACTCAACCGGCGCCTGGAACCGAATCTCTATCCGCTCTACGACTTCACATCGAGCTCCCTGACGGCCGGCGTGGCCACGCTCTCCAAGGCCGAGCAGGACAACCCCTGCCGGGTGCCGGGGACGCTGGTCGAGAAGCACAACTTCGGCATTCTGGAGTTTTCCGGCCCACGCGCCAACCGTCTGCTCACCATGCGCTGCTTTGACGAAAACGGCAACGAACAGTGGAAACGGGAAATTCCCATCAGCGAGTTGCGCTTTCCACGCCCATCGGACGGCTCAGGACGGTAGATTGAAAGGCAACGTTCGGCTACGATACTCCGTTGCGGCAGCGCCGCCGACATTTTCTATTGGTTTCCGTCGTCGTTTACCAGTCATGCCTTTTGCGCCGAGGTGTTCCCGCCGCTGGATACTATGGTTTCTCACTGGCTGGCTGCTGCTGGTGGGAATGCCTGGGAACCTTGTGACCAACAACGCACAAGCACAGCAAGCCCCCCTGAAGCCGGAATCCCTGCCGGACAATGAACTTCCCCCGGTTCAACGGGATACCCTGCTGACCGGGCTGCCCATCCTGGTGACGGAACGCCCCGGCTCGACCTCCGTCGCCGTGGCGGTCGTCATCAAGGTGGGCGCGACGTTTGACCGGGTGGGTAAGGCAGGATTGGCCCGCCTGACGGCGGAGTGTATCCGTGGCGGCGGCGGTGGCTACGACGCCGAACGGGTGCGGCTTGAACTGGAAGAAGCCGAAGCCCAGCTTCAAGTTGATGTGGACTGGGACCAGACCTGCCTTCTGGTGACGGGACCAGCGCGCCAGGCGGCAACCCTGATTGATTTGCTGGGACGGCTGGTGACGACGCCCGATCTGGCCCGGCGCGATGTTGCCGAAACCCGCTTCAAGCCCTTTCAGGAAGCGGCCATCGCGGCCGCCCGTGCGGCCCAGACCGAGGAAGCCGCGGCTGACGCGCTGTTTTTCCAGACTCTCTATGACGCCCATCCCTACCATCACAATCTGCTGGGGACGCCGGAGAGCGTTGCCGCGATTACGCCGGCCGATGTCGCCGATTTTTACCGCCGGCACTGGCTTCCCAACAATGCGGCTGTCATCATCGTTGGTGACATCACCGCCTCCCAGGTACGGGGTGTCACACGCCGCGCCTTTGGCGGCTGGGCGAAGGGCAAGCCGGCGCCGGCGACCTTCCTGCCGCCCAACCCTCCAGATCAGCTTCGCCTGGTGCACCAACCTCAGACCGGACCCTCCGGCGGACAGGTTCAGGTGCGACTGGGCGGCATTCTGCCGGAAGCTACCGCCGAGACCCGCGCCACGTGGCTGGTGCTGACGGAGTTGCTCAAGCGCCGCTGCCAACCCTGGCAATTGACACTTTCCCACCGCCGGCTCCCGGACAGCCCGTGGATGCTCAGCGGAGTCTGCACCCCGGAAACGGCCCCGGCGCAAATCGAACGGCTCCTTCAGCTTCTCAGCGAACTGCGGGATACACCACCGGGTGAGGCCGATGTTCGTGCGGCCCAGGCGGCTGTCGCATCGGCGTCCCGTGACCGTGTGCCCAACAACCGTGATCTGGCACAGCGTCTGGCACGACTGGAAACCTACGGCCGCAGTCCAACAGCCGAAGCTGACATACTCAACCGCGTAGCAGCCGTAACACCGGCGGATTGTCATGCGCTGGCGCGTGAGATGCTGGGACGTGGGCGGTTGATCATCGTCTCTGGCGGGACGGCTTCGCTACAGGCCAGCTTGGCCAAATTTGGAACCGTCGAAACCATCCAGCCGTGATAGGAATACACCTTGGGATGTCAATGTCTTGCCGCCTGGCCTGACCTGCCAACCTTATGAGGATGCAGAGTGGATGATGATGCGCGACGATTTCCCCGACGATCAGTTCTCCGACCATCAGCTCTCTGGATACCCGTTTTCCAACCACGGAACGGCCGAACCGTTACCGGGGATGCGGCTTGTGGATAGCCCCCGGAATGGAGCTGCACCGACCAGCGTCTTCCGGCCTGAAGTGGAAGCCTTGGCGAACGGGGACGCCACGGCTCCGGCCGATGAGATGGCCCCGGGCCGGCTTCCGCAATCAGAAGGGAGTCAGCCGGAAATCGTCCCACTGGATGACGTCACCACAGAAACCAGCTCTGAGACGTTGGCGCAGACCACAGGAACGGCTATCCCCCAGAACGGATGGGGTGTGGCCGCGCCGGAAGCCGCCGCATCGTGCCTGACCGATGCGGTCATGGCGGCTTCGGGGCCGGCGGATGCCTGGTCACAGCCTGTATTCCGACCGCTGTGGACGGTGGATGACCATAAGTCATCTTCCGGCCATGGCCTGGGCGATGAAGCCGGCGTGGTCATTTCCACGTTCACTGGCGCGTCGCCCGCCTGGAAACACTGGGTACGGGAAGGGTTAAGCATCGGACGGGATGTGCTTCTGGCGCTCGTCATCGCGCTGCTCATCGGGCTTTTCGTCATTCAGCCCGTCTATGTCAAAGGCACGAGCATGCTGCCGCATCTGCATGAGGGGGAGCGCCTGTTCGTCAACCGCTTCATCTACAACTTTTCCAAAATCGAGCGTGGCGACATTGTCGTGTTCTACTACCCCAAAAATCCCCAGGAAAGCTTCATCAAACGTGTGATTGGCCTGCCCGGTGATGAAGTCACCCTGGCCAACGGCAAGCTTTACATCAACGGCAAGCTCGTGCCGGAAGGTTATCTGTCGAGCGACTACACGACGATTGTCAGTCCACCCCGGACATGGGTGGTTGAACCCCACCACTACTTCGTGATGGGCGACAACCGCGACGCCAGCAACGACAGTCGCAACTGGGGACTCGTCCCGGAAATGTACATCTATGGCAAGGCGGTCTATCGCTACTGGCCGGTAAGCGAGATGGGCTTCATCGAGGATGAGCCGACCGTCCTCGAACCGCTCCGCCGTCTGCAACGGATGGAGGACCGGCCGGAACTCCCCCCCGCTGAGTGAACGGGTGTGCGCAGCAAACCCGGACACAGTTTTGCCCCCGACTTTATCTCACCAGGGAACCCGGCGCGCATGCAGGATACCGCAACCTACGCCTGTGCCTACTGTGGTGAACCCAACGTCACCTTTCCTGACTGGAGCGGCGGCCGCCGGCAGCAGTACATCGAGGACTGTACGGTTTGCTGCCAACCAAACGTGCTTTACCTCACTCTCGACCATGACGGTGAAACGGTCTGCGTCTTTGCCGAGCCAGGCTGATTTTTCGCTTTCTCCGGGTGGCGCAAACCTGGGCAAAAGTCACCCACTCTGTAAGCTTGCTTACACACGCCGATTTCCTCCATCACTATACTGGCGCCGGTAAATCCCTCCGCAAGCGTGGCAATTTCTTCCCCGGCACATGCTTTCTGGAACGATGATCGCTTGAATTCCGGCTTCACGAGCAAGGAGTCTCTATGTCCGAACTGTCCGAAGTGGACAAAACCAAACGTCTGTTTATGGGGCTTGGCTCCATTGTGATTGGCGCCGGCATTGGTGGCGCACTGGCCTATCCGATTTTTCAATTTGCTGTCGGAAACGCACTCAAAACCGGCGAAGGCGGTGAAGACAAAAACTGGATTGACCTCGGTTCAGTTGCCGATTTTGAAGAAGGTAAGCCAACTGCCAAAAAGATTACCATCGAGATTCGGGACGGGTGGGTGAAGTCATCTTCGGATGAAACCATCTGGGTCGTCAAGCGGGGCAATGACTTTCTGACCTTTACGGCGACCTGCCCGCATCTGGGCTGCAAAGTCAACTGGATTCCAGAGCGGAATGAGTATTTCTGCCCCTGTCACAACAGCGCCTTTGATGTCAGCGGCGAGAAAAAACCAGGTTCGGCTTCAGCGCGCGGACTCGATGCGCTCGAACACCGTGTCGCCGACGGCAAACTTCAGGTCGTTTTCCAGAAATTCAAGAACCTCCTTCCAACCAAAGAGGTTTTTTCGTGAAGATACACACGGCAGTTCTGACTGCTTCAGCCGGCGATAGCCCCCACGCCTCGGCACCTGTTGCTCAGTAACAGAAACAGTCCTAGAAAGGTTTTCTCAGCTATGGCTTCTCCGGCAATTCCACAGTCAAATGGTGGTACGTTAGGGAAAATCTACGATTGGGTTGATGAGCGCGCCGGAATCAGTGAAATCATGCACGAGCTGCTTGATGAGCCGATTCCAGGTGGAACGAAATACGCTTACGCTTTCGGCAGCGCGCTTCTGTTCATTTTTGCCCTGCAATCCATCACTGGTGTTTTCCTGGCAATGTACTACGTGCCGAGCGCCGAAGATGCGCACAAATCGGTCGAGTACATCATGAAGGAAGTTCCCTTTGGGGCTTTCATGCGTGGTATGCACCACTATGGCTCCAGCGCCATGGTCATCATGGTGGTGCTGCACATTCTCCAGATCGTCATCTGGGGTGCCTACAAGCAGAAACGCGAACTGCTCTGGCTGGTCGGGGCCGGGCTGCTGCAACTCGTGCTGGCGTTTTCACTTTCCGGCTACCTGCTGCCGTGGGATATGAAAGCGTACTACGGGACGGTGGTCACGGTCGGGATTGCCAGCGAAGTCCCCATCTTCGGAGACATGATCAAGCGCATCATCATTGGCGGCACCGAAATGGGCACCATTACCATTTCGCGCTTTTTCATGGTTCACGTCTTTCTGCTGCCGGCGCTGATGGCCGGTGGCATCGCCGCCCATCTCTACCTGTTCCGCAAGGCGCAGCCAGCCGGGCCCTTCAACATGACCGAGCAGGAAGCCATGTTCAAGGTTGAGCCCTTCTGGCCCGGACAGGTCTTCAAGGATGCGGTCTTTTCGCTGGTGGTGTTTGCCATCCTGGCTTACCTGTCCTGGACGACACTCGCCCCGCTTGAGCCCAAAGCTGACCCGTCCCAGACCCAGTATGTCGCGCGCCCGGAGTGGTACTTCCTGTTCCTGTTCCAGCTTCTGAAATACTTCCCCGGCTCGACGGCCATCATTGGCTCGCTGATCATTCCCGGCATCGTGATGGCCATCATCACCTTTCTGCCGTTTCTTGATCGCAACCCGGAGCGGCATCCGCTCAAGCGTCCCTTCATCATGCTGGGCACGGTTGCGCTGCTCGTCGCCATGGGCACGCTGCACCTGCTGGCCAAGCGGGATGACGAACAGAACTTCGCCGCCCAGCTCAAAGCCCAGGAAGAGGAAGGTGCGCGCTTCCTGAAAGAACCGTTCGAGCCGAAAGACACGAGCCAAAAAGCCGCTGTCCTGGCCGCACCGGCGCCGGAAGCTTTTGTGAAAAACTGCGCCGTCTGCCACGGTGAACAGGGCGAGGGCGGCCCGGCCGGACCCAAACTCACCGGTGTGGCGAAAAAACCCGGACGCAGCAAGGAAGAGATTGCCGGGCTGATTGAAAATCCATCGGCCTATGGTGCCTCCAAGATGCCGCCTATGCCCCAGGTTTCGGCTGCCGACCGGGTTGCCATTGCCGACTGGATTCACACGCTCAAGTAACCTTCCTGACTGTATGGTTCTCAATGGACGTGCCTGCCGAAGCGGCAGGCACGTTTTTTTGATGCTTTTCAGAAAGCCGGCAAATCCCTGGCGCACAGCAACAGGCTATGGCTCAGCCAAAAATCCGGCACTTCAGCCGGCGTGCAGCGATAAAGATTGGTTGGGGCAACTTGTCCGAGATGGCCGTTGGTCTGGTGCGGCCGATCCACTAACTTCGGGTCAGCGTCCCCAAGTCGCACATCCTGTCAGGAGGAGAGCTGTTATGTCTGCTGCGGTAGCCCTTCGCCCCCTTCCCCAAAAGCTCTCCACGGAAGTCGTCTTCAAAGCCAAGCCATCACCGCCCATTGCGCCCAGCCCGTCGCCCGAAGGCACCATCGGCCGCGACATCCAGCCGCCGGTTTATGCGCCGGTGCAGCACGAGACCTGGCGCATGCTCTACGACCGTCAGTTGGTTGCCATCCAGGGACGGGTGTGCGAGGAGTATCTCGTCGGGCGTGAAAAGCTCCAGTACGAACGGGAGCGCGTTCCCCGACTGGCGGATTTGAGCGAACGCCTCCGCGCATGCACCGGATGGCAGTGCATTCGGGTGGAAGGCTACGTTCCAGAAGCGACGTTTTTCCTGCTGCTGGCCCAGAAGCTCTTTCCCTGCACGGACTTCCTGCGCCATCCGACCGAACTCGAATACACGCCGGCGCCCGACATGTTCCACGATCTGATGGGGCACCTGCCGATGATTACCAACCCGCGCTTTGCCTCGTTTTTCCGCAAATTTGGCGAGGCCGGAATTAACGCGCGGGACGAAGCCGATACGGTCAAACTGGGGCGGATTTACTGGTACACAGTCGAATTCGGTCTCATCAACCCCACGGCGCACGCTGGCGCTGACCGCGACCCACGGCTGACGAAAATCTACGGGGCTGGTATCAGCTCCTCCGTGGGGGAAATCGAACATGCCCTCTCCGACCAGGTGAAGAAGACTCCCTTCGACATCGAGCGCATAACGGAAACGCCGGTCGAAATCCATCACATGCAGGAAGAACTCTTCGAGATTGCTTCCTTCGACGAACTCGAACAGTCCTTTGAAGCCTGGGCAACCGCCCAGGGCCTGATGCCAGCCTGACCAAATGCTCAAAGCGGGACGGGTGTCCAGTCCGTCCCGCCATACGGCAACTGTTCAAGCTGCCAGTTCCCCGTCGGGGTTGTCCGGGTACACCGAAAGACATCTCCGTAGGCAATCCTGATGCTGAGTGTCGCCTGTGGGTCACAACCGGTCATCCACTGAAGCAGTGCGCGAATTGTGCCGCTGTGGATGACGAGAAGCGTGGTTCTGTCCTGCCAGTCGTGCAGCCAGGACGTGACCCACGGGATGACCCGCGCCTGTACATCGGCAAAGCACTCGCCTTCGGGAAAGCGTACCGTGGCTGGCGTGGCGACCCACTCCCGTGCCGTCGCCGGGTAGCGGGCTTCGACCTCGGCGAACGTCAATCCTTCAATGGCCCCGAAATGGATTTCCCGCAGGGCCGGGTCGGTTTGCACCGGCAGACCGCGCGGCCGGGCAAAGTAGTCGGCACTGGTGATTGCCCGTGTAAAGTCGCTCGCAGCAACAGCGGCCAGCGTCACCCGGCGCAGTCTGGCGGCACATCGGGCCATTTGCCGGTGTCCTTCGGGATGCAGCGGAACATCCCGCCAGCCATAACAGCGTTGTTCGGGGTTGTCGGTTCTGCCATGCCGCAAAAGCAACAGACGGGTCGCCATCCCGGTTGCCAGCTCAGGCCGGGGAGGCTGACGGCAGGGACGTCAGCAGACGATTCAGAAAGGCGTCATCCCGGCCGCGATGTTCGGCTGTATGGCGGGCCGCCTGGTCACAGGCTTCCTGCTCCGGGTGGCCGGCGTGGCCCTGCGTCCACTGCCAGGTGACTTCATGCGCGGCCGCGGCGCGGTCAAGCCGCTCCCACAGCGCGTGGTTGGCCCGCCGCCGGAAGCGGCCGTTCATCGTCTCAACGACATAGCGCGAATCCGTCACAACGGCCGCCCGGCAGGGCTGCCGCAGCGCCTCCAGCCCGATGCAGGCCGCCACGATTTCCGCCTGTTGATTCGTGGCCGGGCCGAGATACTCGACGACAAACTTGCGCGTCAGCCCTTTCTGCCCCCGGTGTTCAAGCAGTGCCGCGGCAGCGGCTGAAGCCGTGTCACGTCCGTTGCCGAGACTTGAACCGTCACACACGATGCGTACTTCCGGGAGCGTTGTCATAACCTTCATGCACACGGTAACTTGTCGTTCCCGACACAGCCCGGCAAGATAGCCGACAGCCTGTCGGGTGACAACATCCGCAGGAAAGCGTCACTCCGGCCTCACCCTTTCGTCTTCCCTATGACGATTCTCATCACCGGCGGCGCCGGGTATATCGGCAGCGTCACTGTGGAACACCTGCAGCGGGCCAAACGTCCGGTGGCCATTCTGGACAACCTTTCGCGCGGCCACCGGGCGGCCGTTCCGGCAGCGGTGCCGCTCTATGTCGGCGACATCGGCGACCGTGACCTGGTTCGCCGGGTCATCCGGGAACAGAACATCACGGCGTGCATCCACTTTGCGGCGCTGGCGCTGGTCCCGGAGTCGGTTGCCGACCCGGCGCGCTACTACGACAACAACGTTGGCCAGTGCCAGATACTGCTGGACACGCTCCATGAAGCCGGCATCCGGCGCTTTGTTTTTTCCTCGACCTGCGCCACGTACGGACTGCCGCAATCCATCCCGATGACCGAAAGCCATCCGCAGCAGCCCATCACGCCCTACGGCTGGTCGAAGCTGTTTGTGGAACGCATTCTGGCCGATTATGACCGGGCTTATGGCCTGCGGTTCGTGGCCCTGCGGTACTTCAACGCCGCCGGCGCAACAGTCATCCACGGCGAAGACCACGAACCGGAAACCCATCTCATTCCCAATGTGTTGCGGGTTGCCGGCGGGCGGGCCGAAGCCGTTGAAGTGTATGGCAACGACTACCCGACGCCCGATGGCACGGCCATCCGCGACTACATCCACGTCAGCGATCTGGCCGCTGCCCACATTGCCGCCCTCGATGCCCTGGCCGATGATCAGCCTTCGGCTTTTCTCAACTTGGGCACCGGACAGGGCCATTCCGTGCTGGAAGTGATTGAAACGGCCCGGCGCGTCACCGGCCACGCCATTCCGACCCGCATCCGCGCCCGGCGGCCCGGCGACCCGCCGCAGCTCGTGGCCGATTCACGCGCCGCCCAGGACTACCTGTGCTGGCGGCCGGCACAATCGGATTTGGAAGACATCATCCGCTCGGCCTGGCAGTGGCACAGCCGCCACCCGGACGGCTATCCCAAAGAAACCGCCTGATAGCCGACGCCATCAGCGCGCCAGGGCAAGCAGCGCGGCCATCCGTCCGGCAATGTCATCCGGCCCGGTGTAGAGCGCCGAAATCAGGGCGACGGCATCGGCTCCGGCGGCCCGGACAGGCGCTATCCGGTCGGCGGTGATGCCACCAATGGCCACCAGGGGTTTCGTCGTGACAGCGCGGACAGCGCGCACGCCTTCCAGCCCAACGACCGGATCGGGCTGTTCTTTGGTTTGGGTCTCGAAAACCGGTCCGATTGCCAGGTAATCCACGGGCAGGCGGTCGGCGGCTGTTGCCTGGGCGACGTTGTGCGTCGAGTAGCCGATGATGGCCGTCGGCCCCAGAATGGCGCGGGCCGCTACCGGATCGAGATCGTCCTGTCCGAGATGAACACCATCGGCCGCTGCGGCCCGGGCCACATCCACCCGGTCATTGACAATCACCCGGACGCCACGCGGACGGGCCAGCTCCATGACGGCACAGACCGCTTCGTGGAGCGTTCGGGCAGCGGCCTGCTTGTCCCGAATCTGCACCAGGGTTGCGCCGCCGGCGATGAGCGCTTCCACCACCGCCCGGAGTGAAAGCCCAACCTGCGGCGAAGTAATGGGATAGACCGGCGGCAACGTCCAGGACAACACAGCGTTCATTTTCGTCCGGGGAAGGCTGTACCAACTCAGGCTGCTCAATATCTCGCTTTTCGCCTTGCTTTCAAGGTATGTTCGAGACAGCAACCCTCCATTCCATCCGCAACCGATACGCACTCGATGGCTTCATCATCCACATCTGCGGCGTCTGCGGCGCGCGCCGGCACCTCGCAAACCGCTAGGGCCACCAACGTCAAAACCACGCGCAAAACCAGAAAAGGGACTTCATCCGATGCCACCGCGCCCCAGTCGCTGGCGGATGCCCAGCCGGTGTTTCCCTTCACGGCCATTCTGGGGCAGGAAGAAATGAAGCGGGCGTTGCTGCTGAATGCCGTCAACCCCAACATTCGGGGCATTCTGGTGCTGGGCCACCGGGGCACAGCCAAATCCACGTCCATCCGCGCACTGGCCGATGTCCTGCCGCCAATCGAATTCGTGGCCGAATGTCCCTACCGCTGCCCTCCCGACAAATCGGCCGGGTTGTGTGACACCTGCCGCAACGCCAAACCACGCGCCAAGCTGCCGACGATGGTTGGACGGGTTCCGGTGGTGGACCTGCCGCTGGGCGCAACCGAAGACCGCCTGTGCGGCACGCTCGACATCGAACGGGCGCTCAGCCAAGGGCAGAAAGCCTTTGAGCCGGGGCTGCTGGCCAAGGCCAATCGCGGCTTTCTCTACATTGACGAAGTCAACCTGCTCGAAGACCACCTCGTGGATGTCCTGCTCGACTCCGCCGCCGGCGGCATCAACATTGTTGAGCGGGAAGGCATTTCGATTGCCCATCCGGCCAGGTTCACGCTCATCGGCTCCGGCAACCCGGAAGAAGGTGAGTTGCGCCCGCAGCTTCTTGACCGTTTTGGCCTTATGGCCGAAATCCGCACGATTACCGACATTGACACGCGCATTGCCATCGTCAAACGGCGACTGGCTTTTGAGCGCGATCCCATCGGGTTTCGCGCCGAGTATGAACCAGCCCAGCAGGCCCTCCGTACGCGCCTGGTTCAGGCGCGCGACCGGCTGGATACGCTGGACGTACCCGATGACATCCTGCGCTTCATTGCCCGGCTCTGCGTGGCGCTCGATGTGGACGGCCACCGGGGCGAAATCACCCTGCTGAATGCCGCTCTGGCAAATGCGGCATTTGAAGGCCGCGCCCACGTCACGCGCGATGACATCCGGGCGGTGGCGACGCTCTCCCTCCGTCACCGGCTGCGCAAGGACCCGCTGGACCGCACGGATGGTGGCGAGAAAATCCGGTGGGCGCTCGAAAAACTCGAAAAAGAATCGCAGTAGGGAGCAAGGATTTATGGCACGTCTGAAGCCGACGGCCCACACCGGCATCACCCTCACAGTGGGATTGCTGTTGGGTCTGGGCCTGGGTTCAACCGGCACCGCCGTGTGGGGACAGCGGGAAGCGGCACCGCGCGTCAACCCACAGGAACGGACGCTCGACGCCAACCTGTTTATGCAAACCTCAGCGGAGTATGTCGCCTGTTGTTTGCAAACATACGCTTGGGCCAGCGAACGTCTGCGCCAGCGCCTCGCGGCACTCGCGCCCTCGGAACGGCCGCCGGCCGTCATCCTCGATCTCGATGAAACCGTTCTGGACAACGCCGGATTCCAGTCGTTTCTTGACCGCGAAAGCAAGTCCTACGAAAAAGCCCTCTGGGACCGCTGGGAGCGGGAGTTCCCGACAGAAACACGCCTTGTTCCCGGAGCCAAAGGTTTCATTGAGGAAGCCGAACGCGCTGGCGTGACGGTGGTGTACATCTCCAACCGTACCGACCGGGAAGCGACGGTGGCTGCCCTGCGCCACAACGGGCTGTCTGTGGAAGGCATTGCCGACCGCCTCCTGCTGCGTACGGATACGGCCGACAAAACCGCCCGCCGCAAGGCCGTTGAGGAACGATACCGCGTCCTGCTCTACATCGGTGACAACCTGCGTGACTTTTCGGAAATCTTCGTCACGCCCGAACTCGCGCCCGACGCGACGGACGACGCCCGGCGGCAGGCGCTGGCAAAGCGCCGGATGGCGGTTGAGCAACATGCTTACCGGTTCGGAACGGACTGGTTCATGCTGCCCAATCCGGTGTATGGCGAGTGGCAGGTACCGCTGGGCCGCGAGCCACGGCGTTTTCTGCGCCCCACAGAGATGCGTTGACCGCACGGCCGGCAACCGCATCGCGCATCACAGGCGACCTGGTTTGGCCTACCTTTCGGTGGCAGGCGCAGCACTGCTGTCCGCTGGCTGTCCGTCAGCCAGCCTGGTTACACCGAGAAGCTGCCACGTCCGACCGCCATCAGTGGAAACGTAGTAGCAAAACTTGAAATCCTTATCGTCGGATACGCTGTTACTGCCACTATACTCTGCTCGTGCAACACCAAGGGTACTGCCGGGAGCCCCATGTTCACCAGGTTCACCATACTTTCCGTGTTGACCGTAATTCCCGTGGCCCGGAAACTCCGGGTATTTCTTATCTTTCCTGACAGAACAAAGAGCGCTGTCGTGTCCCGGTCTGGCACCTGGGTGCCCTGCCGAACCCAGATGTCCAGCATGACCTAAATTTCCACCATAGCCTCCTCTGCCGGGACCACTGTACATTCTGATCTTGGCGAGGCCGCAGTAGGTCACGGTAATATCACCGCCGTTGCCACCCTTGCCCCCCTTACCACCTTTCCCAGCGTTACCACCATTACCACCCCTCCCAGCCGCCCCGACATTCCCACCACAGCCACCGCGTCCATACTGATAGTTACAACTGGCACCGTCTCCGCCCCGTCCACCGTTGCCGCCGCGCCCACCACGCCCGCCATCACCACCTCTCCCTCCCCTGCCGCCATCACCACCCCGTGCAGTAAAAATGTAGTCAGTCGTATCATTGGCAGGAATATCACATGTGATAGAAGGCGCAGTCTCTCCATCCCTGCCCGGTTGTCCGTCACTCCCATGCTCTCCATCACCCCCGCGCTGACCAGCTTCTCCGGGCCGCCCATCTATCGTATCGGCACTGTCACAGGTTCCATCCGCTCCATCGGCCCCATTTGCCCCATCCGCTCCATTCGCACCGTGCTTCCCATCCGCCCCATCGGCCCCCGGCAGTTCATCACAGTTCGGCGGACACTTCCCTTTCCGCACCATTTCCTGCCATTCATCCCGCCCAAAACCCTTCACAACTATCATCACACGCCCTGCCTGCGCACCCATGAACCGGGGCGGCTCTGCCTGAAACAGGTAAATGTGATGTGACCCCTCGAACACCACCTCCCGTCCTTCAACCACCATCTGCCGCGCAACAATCACCACATCCCCCGTTGCCTCGACCCGCTCCGGCACCACCACCGTGTCTCCCATCCACACCCCCTGCGCCTGCCCGCCCAGCCGCTGCACCGCCCGGAACGACGCCTCCCGCTCCAACTGCGCCCGCAGCCGTGGATACCAATCCCCACCCAGCAGCATGTATGGTTCAAAACCAACGCCGCTCCGCCGCAGCAAAGCCGCCCCAGCCCGGAACGCCAGCGCCTGCCGCGTCAACACCCGCCACGCCAGCACCGTGCTGTACTTCAGCGATTTTGCTTTCAGAAAGTCTTCCACCTCTTCTGCCGTCGGCGGCCGGTCAACCTCGTCAACCCGCCGCAAAACAACCACCTCCAACGGCTCAGGGGAAGCTGCCGGCTTCGTGGAAGCTCCGGTTCTCTGCCCGGTGCTCCCGCCAGCCACCAGCGACTGGGCCGGCACACGCATCACCCCGACCGGTGTGGCAACCACTAGCAGCCACACCAACCCCAGACACCACCAGCGACGGCAGGCAAAAGACATCATCACAACCTTGCCTTGGAAAAGCACTCAGGATACTGCAAGCCTACAGGACTTTTTTTTTTCGCGTCAACCGTGCGTACGGGTTCTCACGTGACCGCTTGGAGAAAAGCAGCCTGACCGGCCACCGGAAGGCAGGGACTGGTTCAAACCTGTGGTTCAGGCCTGTGGTTCAGGCCGGGCGCGACACAGCTTTTCCGGCGACAGGGGCAAGGCGTACCGGCACGCCGCTGAGGGCGGCGTTTCCGCTGACTTCATCCACCAGTTGCTCATCGGTGATGTCGTTGATGCTGACGCCGGGATAGCGCCGGGCAACGTCGAGCTGGACACCGGGACGGTCATGCCCCCAACCGTGCGGCAGGCTGACCACACCGGGCATGACCTCATCGGAAACTTCTGCCGGGGCGGTGATTTCCCCGGCACGGGACATAACCTTCACCATCTGCCCGGAGGTAATGCCATACCGCCGGGCGTCGTCAGGATGCACCAGCAGCGTGCAGCGGGCTTTGCCGCGTACCAGCCGTTCGCTGTTGTGCATCCACGAGTTGTTGCTGCGAAGCTGACGCCGGCCGATCAGCAGCAGGGTGCCATTGGCAGCGGGCGGCATCGGTTGGGACTGAAGTTGCGCATGAAGACGCGGCACATCCTGCGTCAACATCTCCGGCGCCAGGGCGATGCGCCTGTTTTTTGTCCAGAGCCGTCCGGGCAGCGCCGGTTGGAGCGGCCCCAGATCAATGCCGTGCGGAGCCGCCTTGACTTTCGCCAATGTCAGGCCGTCGCCGAACAGTCCCGTTCCATAGGGGCCGAAACGAAACGCCAAATCCAGCATGCCATCGAGACCCAGCCCCAACCGGACACCCCGCCGCAGTTGCGCCCGGATGGCTTCCAGTGGTGTCCGGCTGGCGAGGCGCGTTTCGAGTTCGAGAAAAATCTGCCAGTCGTGGCGCGTATCGTCCGCCGGAGCAAACACGGCTGGCGAGTATTTGACCGTATTGCGAACGGCCAGATGGTGAAAAATCGCCGCGTAGTTTTCGTGCTCCAGCGAACCCGTCGGCGGCAGGATGATGTGCGCGTGGCGGGTCGTCTCGTTGATGTAGATGTCCACCGCCGCCATGAACTCCAGCGTGGCCAGCGCCGCATCGAGCTGCCGGCCGTTGGGCGTCGAAAGGACGGGATTCCCGGCAATCGTCACCAGCGCACGAACCTGCCCCTTGCCTGGCGTCAGGATTTCTTCGGCCAGCGCCGCCACAGGCAGTTCACCGGCAAACTCTGGCAGGCCGCGGACGCGACTTTTCCATGCCCCCAGATGCCCGGCCGTGAACCGCTCCAGCGGGTCAAGCGCCGCTTTGGGAAACATGGCTCCGCCTTCCCGGTCAAGGTTGCCGGTGACGATGTTCAGTGCGTTGACAAGCCACTGGGCGCTTGTCCCGAAGGTCTGGATGGAAAGCCCGACGCGGCCGTAGCACACGGCCGCCGACGCGGTGGCAAACTCGCGGGCCAGCGTCTCAATGGTTTCAGCAGCAATGCCGGTGAGCGGCGCCACGCGCGCCGGCGGGAAATCACACACGATGGCCGCCAGCGTTTCGACGCCATCGGTAAATGCCGCCAGCCGCCCCAGCCGAACGCGCCCTTCGGCAAACAGGACGTGCAGCATGGCGAGCAGCAGGTAGGCATCCGTTCCCGGCCGGATGAAAAGATGCTGGTCGGCAAGTTCGGCCGTTTCCGTCCGGCGCGGGTCCACGACAACGACCCTGCCGCCACGGGCGCGCAACGCCTGTAACCGCCGCGACATGCCGGGCGCCGTCATGAGGCTGCCGTTCGAGACCACCGGATTCGCCCCCATGATGAGAAAAAACTGCGTCCGCTCCACGTCCGGCACGGGCAAAAGCAGTCCGTGGCCGAACATGGCGTGGGCCGCGACCATGTGCGGCAACTGGTCAACCGAACTGGCAGAGTAGATGTTTCTGGTCTTCAGCGTCCGCACAAAGGACGGGAACGAAAGCACCGTGCCGAAGTTGTGCACGGCCGGATTGCCCTGGTAGGTCGCCACGGCGTTGTTGCCATGGCGTTCCTGGATGTCGCGCAGACGCCCGGCCACTTCATCGAAAGCCGCCTCCCAGGTGATCCGCTCCCAGTTGCCGCCACGGGTACGACGGACCGGATGCCGCAGCCGGTTGGGATCGGTGTGCAGGTCTTGTAGAGCAACCCCTTTCGGGCAGATATACCCCTGGCTGAAAGGGTCCTGCCGGTCGCCTTCGATGCGTACGATGTCATTGCCGCGAACGGTGATTTCGAGACCGCACATGGCCTCGCACAGGTTGCACGTCCGGTAATGCTGCCGGTCAGTCGCCATGGGTTCGGCTCCAGGGTATGGGCGTCAGCGCACTTCGCGCCAGGGAATGGTGCTCGGTGGCGGAACGTAGGGTTGCACCTTGCGGGCGGGAAAACCGTGGGTCAGCGCCAGAGCTTCCCATTCGTCCGCCGTCCGTTCGGCAAGCAGGGTTCTGATTTCGACGTACACCGGATTGCTTTCAATAGCCGGCGAGAACGCCGAAGCCTTCCAGTCTTCGCGTCCGACGGCAGCGCAGAAGCGTTGCCAGAAGTGCGGCTCCAGCAGCCCCAGCGCCAACTGCCCCTCGCGGGTCGGATAGATACCGTAGCAGACGATGCTTCCATCAAGCTTGACGGGCGGCGGATAGGCCAGCCCGGCTGCCGCTTCGGACAAATACACCTCATAGAAGCCGCCGCCCTTGCGCAGCCCGTCCAGCGCGGCGATGACCGCCCAGTAGGCTCCGGCCCCGTCCGCAATTTGCAGGTACTTCCAGCCGTCGCCAAAGCGGGGGATGAAACCGCCGCCCGCGAGATAGGTCAGATCATGGCCCGGCGCTTCGTACAGGGCCGCTTCGCGGTAGCTGGCAATCCGTACGTAGGTCAGCTTTGGGTTGATGGCGCGCAGTGTTTCCGGCCCGACGCCCAGACGCTCCATGACACCCGGACGGTTCATTTCCAGCAGGATGGCCGCTTCGGCGACGAGTGCCTTGAGTTGCCCGACGCCATCGGGGGTTTTCAGGTCAAGGGTGATTGTCTGCTTTCCGGCTGCCAGCCAGTTGTAAAGCTGTGGCGACAGCGCCTGCGTCAGGTCGCCAGCCGGCGGCAGCAGACGTACGACTTCAAAGCCAAGGTCCGCAAGCATCCGCCCGGCCAGCGGGCCGGGCAGAAGGCGGCACAGATCGAGTACCTTCTGTGACATGCGAGATGTGTTTACCCGTCATCAGGTTCAGAGTTGTGTGCGCCCAGCATAGTCCTGATTGCCGGGCGGTTGGAAGAGCCGGCGGGCTAAAGTCAGCAATTCTGACACCTCAAAGGGTTTCTGAAGGAAGACAGCGCCTTCCGGGCAGCGGCCCGCAATCTGATGGTGGGAGCGGAGCGTCCCCGAAAGCCCAACCATGGGCAGGGTTGGGTAACGTTGGCGAATCCGCCACATCAGTTCGAGACCGCTCATGTGGGGCATGTCGAAGTCTGTGATGACGCCATCCAGGGCGCTCAGCGAGCGCAGCTTCTCCAGGGCCGAGGGGCCATCCGTCGCCGTGACAACCGTAAACTCGTCCTGTAGGATGTCATTGAGCAACTCCAAAACCAGTTCATCATCATCCACGAGCAGCAAAACGGGCATTTTCATAGGCCTTCTCTTGCAGGCAGGCTTATCCGGGCAAGAGGGGGGGTTGCCCAAACCGCCGTATAGGGTAGTTCAAAAATGATACCGGCAGGTTATCGCTTGGACGTTGAAGGTGACAATAAAGAAACACAACTTTTTTCCATTTACCAACGTCTTTTGGTCAGACGTTTGCTAATCCGTGGTGGAAAACAGCACCCAGCGTTGCCGGGCGCACAGTCAGCACCGTCCCGTTGCCATCATCATCGCGGAATCATTTGACGGCATTTGCCCCATCCATTACAGCCGAGACCGTGGAGGTCAGCGCGGGACGCGACACCACGGCGTCCCCGAAATTCCAGACTTGTTCTGCTGAGGTTGAACGTCATGGCGGAAGTCCAGCCGTTGCGAGTTAAGTCGGTTTCCCTTGCTGTACGGTGCGAGATTTGTCACCAGAGCGATTGCTATGATCCGGTCACAAACACCTGTAGCCGCTGTCAGGACGTGCTGCATCTGGTTGCGCCGCCAAAGCCGCTCCGGCAGCCGACGTTTGATTCCCTCGAACATTTCTGGACGATGCTGCTGGCCGGCAGCCGCGTCGGTGCGGTAAGCAGTCTGGTGATGGTTGCCCTGTATCTGGTCTGGCGACAGCTTGGCTTTCCCGATGCCCATCCGATCCGCAATGGGGCGATGTTTGCCGAAATCGGGTTTCTCATTGGGACTTTTGCCGGCGTGCTCCGCCACGGCGGCCATGCCGAGACGCCCCGGATTGCCGCCCACAATGCCGCACTGGGCTTCATTTTCGGAGGTATCCTGACAGGTCTGCTCTATCTGCTCCGCTTTGCCGCGCCCGATCTCGACGGGATGGACTTTCTGCGGTTTCTGGCGTTCTGCACCTTTGGGGGGCTGGTCTTTGCCTTGGGCGGCGGCTTTATCGGCGCGGTTCTCAGCGTACTCATCCCGGTTGATCATCCATTGCGTCGGCGGCCTACGCCGTTTTGAGCGCAATGTCCAAACAGGCTTCCGCGCCGGACACCTGGGCCGCCCGTCTTGCCGAGTACGAAGCTGAAAGTACCCGACTTGATCTTGTCGAAGGCTACACGGCGCCCCACGCCCTCCGTCTGGCGGCCGTTGCGGACAAACTCGCGGTTGCCTTTGGGTTTTCCGAGCGTGGCCGCCGTGACCTGCGCATCGCGGCGCTGTTGCACGACATCGGCGAAAGCCAGCTTGACCTGCCTTTTCTGACGGCTTCCCGGCCCCTGACCTTTGGGGAACGGCAGATGCTGTGGCGGCATCCCGTCGTTGGCGAGCGGGTGATGTATGACCGCAACCTTCCTGAAGCCATTGGCCTGCTGGTTCGCTGGCACCACGAAAACTGGGACGGGTCGGGCTACCCGGACGGCCTCCGGGGCGAGCAGATTCCGCTGGCGGCGCGCCTGTTACGCCTGGCTGACGTGTGGTGCGCGCTAACGCAGGACCGCCCGTTCCGCAGTGCCTATCAGGAAACGGAAGCTCTGGCGCACCTGCGCGCTATGGCCGGGACGGCGCTTGACCCAACGGTGACGGCCCGCTGGCTGGCCGACCCAACAACGGACCATAACCCGTCCGGCAGTGGTGTTGTGGGTATCTCTGGGCTGATGCCCTGGACAGTCTCCCAAAGCCCCCTGCACCAGGCGCCTTTGCTCGGTTTTGAGGTGGCGGCCCTTCAGAAAGAACCATTCCATTCCATTGCCCTGCCCTTTGGCGGCGATGGCAGCCTGGGCTGGCGGCTCAAGCTGCTTGGCAAACAGGTGTTGACCAATGATCCGCGTCAGGCGGAGACCTGCCGGGCCATTGCCACCGTTGAAAACAACGGCTATGTGCTTACGGCCAGCCAGGTGGATGCCTGGCTGGGGGCGGCGCGCGATGCCGCCCAGGACGACGCAACGCCCATCAATCCCGCCCTGACGCGCTGGCTGCCGCTGCCCCAGGCCCGGTGGCTGGCCGGACTGCGGCAGGCCGTCCTCCAGACGCCGGACCGTATCACGCAGGCGCTGGGGATGAGTCTGGGGCTATACCTTGGGGATTACTGGCTGGGCTTTGATGTGTCCGTCCGCCACCTGTGCCAAAGCCTGGAGGAAGCGGCCATCGAAGCCCTGCCACGGCTCAACCGTGCCGTGGACAACCGGCTGGCCAACCAGGCCACCTGCCTTCCGGCGCACGTGTTTGCCGTGCAGACGGCCGCCGATGTGGTGTATCTGCGCCTGCCGCCGCTTGCCCCTTACGACCACGTGACCGGACACCGGGATGGCTGGCGCGAAGTCTGGGTCAGCCATCACCCGGATGCACTTGGGTCGCTGACGCGGGCCCACGCCGGACGCTTTGGCGGCTGTCTCACCTCGCGCCGTGAATACCGCGCCGCGCTTCGTTCCCTGCTCCGGCGGCTTCCACATTTCCCCCGGTGGCTGATTGGCTTTGCCCATGAAGCCGAACCGCCGCGCGACCTGCTGGAAGAAATCAGCGCCTTTCGGCCCATCACCGAGGTGGCAACCAAGGCGGCCGGTGAGTGTGGCACCCTGCTGAATCAATCCATCGTTTTCTGTAAGCCGGTTTTGAAGCCCGAAAGCAGCGCCGTTCTCCGTCAGCGCGGCAGGTAGCCCAAGCGCATAGCCACGCCCCAGGCGACCGATACCAACAGACCCAACAACGAAAGCCCAATCATCAACAGAATCCAGACAGGTGATGACTGACGGGACGCCATGGCGCGTCGAGCTTAGCAGACAGGCCCCTATGGATTGGCGCCAATCTCCCGGACTTCCACCCGCCCAAGATACAGGGCGGAAGCGGCCGGCTGGTTTCGCCGGTTGCCAATGGCCAGCTCGGCATCGCCCCGTTCGTTGGTGACGAACAGAATGTCAATGGGCACGTAGGTCTGGCTCTCGCTCAGCGCCACGGGTTCGTTGAGCCACAACCCGGTTTGGTCCCGGACGCCAATCACCGCCCCACCCTGCGTGACGCGCGCGGCGGTCTGAAGGCGATACATCACGTTTGGCTTGAGCGGGGGCAAGGGCAGCCGCAGGCGGGTGGTGTAGTTGGAGACATCGGTCACAACCCGCAGGGCAAGCTGGCTGCCGTCGCGCTGCACTTCCGGCGGACGCATCCCGGCATGCGGCAGGTTTTTTGTCAGGCGTTCAAGATCAGTCGGCTCGGCCAGCCAGACGAGCGTGGCTTCCTGACGCTGCTGCTCCGTGTAATAGCCACGCCGGGCATAGCCGTTGGTGCTTCCCATGAAGTAGTACCGCGCGGGCAGTGACGGGGTGCTTTCCGTTCCGGTCAGCCGGTACACGCGCACCGTGCCGTAGAGCGTTCCCGACAACTCGGCAACGAGTGGCCATTGGTACTGAGCGGCCAGCTTCCGCAGAGGCGCGGACGCCGGTGTTTCATCAGTGATCATCACCACCGGCTGATTCTCGTCGGCAATCTGAGCTGGAAACGGCTCCTCATCAAGTGGGGCGACGTAGCGGGTGCCCAGTGGAAAAGCAAAGCGGTGGGTGTTGCTGGCCACAACCGTCGCGCCCGGCGGAACGACCTGCCGCAACACCAGGGCGAGATCGGCATAGGGCGCCGGGGTGAAGGTTCGCGTCCAGCGGTGGAAACGCCAGACAGCCCGCCCGCCCGAACCCAGCGTGGCCGTGATCAGCGCCAGCATCGTCACCCCCACTGCCAAGCCACGCAGGACGCGCGGCACGGTACGCCGCCGCTGCTCCACAGCCCAGCGCAGCGCATCCACCACAAACACCCCGACGCACAAGGCAAACCAGGCCGTCAGTATGGGCAACGAGGCCGGGAGTTTATAGCTGTCAAACAGCGCCAGACTCACGATGCCGGTCAAGGTGACAACCAGCAGCCCCGTGCGGGGAATCCGCCAGTCCGGGTGCGACGGTGCGCCCAACACCTGAAGCCAGTGGGTGATGGGGCGCGTGTCTTTTTCAATTTCCTGCACAATGAGCGAAAGCCGACGCAGCAGCCCCCCACGCTCAAACATCCAGCTTTCCAGCGTGCCGACCTTGGGGAGCCGGACTTCCCCACTCTCATACAGCTCTTTCAGCTCGGCTGGAGCGGGCATCCCGCCAAACCGCCGGCGCAGTTCGCGGACAAACTGCCAGTGGGACACCATGTGGGAAATCGCCCGGGCGGTGCGGACGCCCAGATAGGCCAGCGCACCCAAGGTCATCCCCTGGAAAAGCCGCACGCTAAGGCTGTCCGGGGTCGGAATCAGCAGGATACCGTTAGACCAACCGGCATAGCGCCGTCCTTCGGCCAGCAGGTTCTCCCACAGGGACAGACCGGGCTGCCCATACAGGACCGCCGCGACCTGGGTGGCCTGCCGTTGGTATTCGGCCCAGTGCGTCCCCATCCAGAGCAGGTAGGGAAGCAGCAACGTTCCAGCGCCGAGAAGAAAAATGCGCCACGAGGTGCTCCCCAGCAGGTCGCCACGCTGGATGAGTCCCCAGGCGAGCACCCACAGAAAACCGCTCCATCCAATCGGATCAAACCATCCGGCCAGCAGCGAGGCCGCACCGCCCAGCAGTCCCCACAGCCACTTGCGTCCCAGGCGGTCGGTGGCCTGGGCGCGCAGAAACAGATAAAAGCCAAGCAGGGCAAAGGTGACAGCGCCGGTTTCAGGACGGAACGTGCGCAGACTGTTGAAGAAGTTGGGATCGCCAATCAGGCACGCCACCGCCAGCAGCCCGGCCGCGCGACTGTGGAGTTTGCGCCCGATGGAATAGATGACGACCAGTGCCGCCAGCGCCAGCAGGACGCCACACACCCGCACCTGCGCCACACCATCCCCGAAGACCACAAGCGCCGCCCACAGCGTCCAGTCCAGCGCCGGCCGGGTGAGCATCAGCCCGCCCGTCAGGGCCTCATAGGCCAGGAAACCTTCGGCCGCCGTCGGCGCCGGGATGGCGCCAATGCGCCGGGTGACGAAGAAGGCAAACAGCGCCGCCAGTCCGGCCAGCAGCAACCCCGCCAGCCGGTCCGCCCGCCGGGCTTCATCCGTCCAGGCCGGAATGGCATTGGCTGACAGATGCAGCGGCTCGCTTTTGACAGCGGCTTTTGCCGAACCTTCCGTCATCAGGCGCACGTCATCGGCTGGGTGGGCGTGGAAGCGAGCCAGCCTCCTCCACGCCCGCACAACCGGGGCTTTTCACGGTGGCGTCTAACTCAGCTCCGTCGCCTGGAACGTCTCCAACGTTCGCTTGAGCTGGGACATGAACTGGTCCGCCACCGCGCCGTCAATCAGGCGATGGTCAAACGTCAGCGACAGGTAGGACATGTGGCGGATGGCAATGGCATCGTCTTCCGTGACGACCGGCCGTTTGACCACCGCGCCCACGCCCAGAATGGCTACCTGCGGCTGGTTGATGATGGGCGTTCCGATAAGGCTGCCGAAACTCCCGTAGTTCGTGATGGTGAAGGTTCCGCCCATGACTTCATCGGGCTTGAGCTGTTTGGCGCGCGCCCGATTCGCCAGATCGCTGATACTGCGCGCCAGGCCGATGAGGTTTTTCTCCTCGGCATGGCGAATGACCGGCACAATCAGTCCCCAGTCAAGCGCGACGGCAATCCCGATGTGGTAGTGCTTTTTGTAAATGATGTTGTCGCCCTCGATGGAGGCATTGAGCGCCGGCCAGGCGCGGAGCGTATCCACGACGCTTTTGACGATGAAGGGCAAAAACGTCAGCTTGGCGCCATGCTGCGCTTCAAACTCACGTTTGTTCCGCTCCCGCAGCCGGTGAATGTGCGTCATGTCCACTTCAAAGACGGAAGTGACATGCGGCGACGTATGCTTGCTGAGCACCATGCGCTCGGCAATTTTTTTTGCGCATCGCCGTCATCGGGACGACTTCAACCTCATCGCCCGGCAGGGCGGCCGGGGGCGGCGCGGCAACGGCCGGCGCCGCCAGCGCCGGCGCAGCGGGCGGCATCACAGGCGGTGTTGCCGGCGCCGGGGCCGGAGCCGGTGGCGCGGCCGGCGTCACGACTGGCGCGGCCGGCGGCGCCACCACCGTCGAAGCCGCGGTCTGGCGGCGCTCCAGAAAGGCCAGAACATCGTGTTTGGTGATGCGTCCGCCGATGCCCGTGCCGCGAATCTGGCGCAAATCAATGCCATGTTCGCGCGCCATCCGGCGCACGAGCGGTGAAGACCGCACGCCAAAAGCGTCGGTGGTTTCCGAAGCGTCCTCGACATCGGCTTCATCAATCCGGGTGGCGGCCGTCACACCGTTGGAGGGGGCTGCGGTTGCCGAAGGCGTGGCCGCGGAAACGGCGGCGCTGACCGCCGCCGGAGCTTCGGCCGGTGCCGGTTGGGTATCCGGCGCGGAAGCCGGGACTTCATCGCTGATGTAGGCCACCACCGTATTGACCGGCACGGTCTGGTGCTCGCCAACGAGAATTTCCACCAAAATACCGGCCTGGGGGGCCGGTATTTCTGCATCCACCTTGTCGGTTGAAATCTCGAAGATTGGCTCGTCCCGCTCGACGCGGTCGCCAATCTGTTTCAACCACTTGATGATGGTGCCTTCCGTGATGGACTCGCCCATCTGAGGCATGACAACTTCGTAACGCATAACTGAAATCCTTTACCAAGATGACTTGTGGGCCACACGTGCAGAGTGCATAGCCCGGTTGGTTCGTTTCAATACTCTACCAGCCGCCGCACGGCTGCCATGACTTTCCCGGCGTTGGGAAGGAAAAAATCTTCGAGCGGCGGACTGTAGGGCGTCGGCGTGTCAATGGAAGCCACGCGCACGATGGGGCCATCCAGGTGCTCGAACAATTCTTCGGCAATGAACGCGGCAAACTCGCCGCCAATTCCGCCGGTCAACGTCGCCTCGTGCAGAATGATGACCTTGTTGGTTTTCCGTACCGTTTGCGCCATGGCTTCCTTGTCGTAAGGCAGCAGCGACCGCATATCGAGCACTTCCACCTGGATGTCATCTTCGCGCGCAAGGGTTTCGGCGGCTTCCAGGGCGACGTGAACCATGGCCCCGAAGGTGATGATGGAAGCATCCGTCCCGGCCCGGCGTACAGCGGCTTTGCCAATCGGCACCATGTAGTCCGTTTCCGGCAGGTCTTCCTTGATGCGGCGGTAGAGGTACTTGTGCTCGAAGTAGAGTACCGGATCGTCATCGCGGATGGCCGCTTTGAGCAGTCCCTTGGCGTCGTACGCCGTTGCCGGCTCGACCATCTTCAGCCCCGGCGTGTTCATGAAGAAGGCTTCCGGGTTGAGCGAATGAAAGGGGCCGCCGCGCACGCCGGCACCGGATGGGCCGCGGACGACAATGGGCACGGCCAGTCCCTGCCGGTAGCGGCTCGTCGCCGCATAGTTCGTCAGCATGTCAAAAGCGCAGGAGATGAAATCAATGAACTGCATTTCGGCCACCGGACGCAGCCCCAGATGCGCCGCACCGCAGGCGGCGCCGACAATGGCCGCCTCTGAAATGGGCGTGTCAATGACGCGCTCCGGCCCGAATTCCTCCAGCAAACCGGCCGTGACCTTGAACGCGCCGCCATACACTCCGATGTCTTCCCCAAGGCAAAACACGTTGGGGTCGCGGCGCATTTCCTCGAACAGGGCTTGCCGGATGGCTTCAAGGTAGGTTGTCAGGGCCATGACTGTTCAGCTCGTTGTGGGATGATTCCTGTGTGGCTGGTGCGCCCCACGATAACCGAAGTTGTGTCCCGTCGTCGAAGGATTCATGGCTGTCCGGGGTTAGGAATGGCGAGTAGCGAGTGGCGGGTGGCGGGTGGGTCGGCTGATGTGTACGCAGCAACGGGCAGACACCCTCAACCTCCACGTCGCCATCCTCCAGGTAACCGATGCTGCCGCGCCAGCCCCCGCGCCAACGGCTTTACGGTCTGGCGCTCAGTTCCAGCAGCGCCGCCTCCAGCGCCAGGACGCGGTTGATGTTGCGGTCAAGATCGCGCCGGATGGCCTCGAACCGGTTGAGCGTCTGGTGCAAACGCTCCAGCGGGAACAGGTCGGCCAGTTCCGCCAGTTTGGGCTGAACATCGCTGTGAACGAGCCGGTCTTCCAGCGAACGGGACGTTTCCGCGGCCGCCGGTGCAACCTTCAGGCATACCAGGTCGTGCACCAGGCTGGCCAGGATGTCCAGTGCGAATTCAAAATCCGGGCGTTCGAGTTTTCCGAAGTACTGGGCGGCTTTCAGCAGGCGTGGGATGGCATTGCCCTGCCCCAGCAACGTCAGCAGTTCGAGCAGGGCGCGGCGCTGCTGGCGGTACACTTCCAGGTCCAACCCCGTAACCGTACCGGGGCGTCCCTGTGCCAGCCGCGCCAGCAGCCGCTGATCGGCCGGTGGACGCCGGGCATATCGCTCCAGACAACGCTCAACCTCTTCGGGTGACAGCAGCGCAAACCGCACGACCGGGCAGCGCGAACGGATGGTGGCCGGCAGGGCATCCGGGCGGGCGCTGATGAGGATGAGCTGTGCATGGGCGGGCGGTTCTTCAAGCGTTTTGAGAAAGGCGTTGGCTGCCGCCGTGTTGAAGGCATCGGCACGCTCGAAGATGACAACGCGCCGCCGGCCTTCGTAAGGCAGGTCGGTAGCGAAGGGGATGGCTTCGCGTACCTGCCCGATCCTGATGTGTGCGCCATCCGGGACGATCAGCTTCACATCGGGATGCTCCCCCTGCGCGATGCGCCGGCAGGTTGCGCAGATGCCGCAGCCGGTGTCCGGTGCTTCCGGGCAGTTCAGCGCCTGTGCCAGGGACAGGGCAAACTGGCGCTTGCCCACCCCGGAGGGCCCCGTAAACAACAGGCTGGCCGGCAGGCGTCCGGTGACAAGCGCGCGCTGGAGAAAGGCTCTTGCAGCCGATTGTCCGATGAGTTCATGGAAAGCCATGCTGACGGGAGTGCCACTGTGGCCGAAAGCCACAGTGTTCGCAAAATTCCTGCTTGTGCACGAAAAGCCCTTTGGTGACAGCCTACCGGCCGCCTACACTACCTCAGCCCGGCCCGGCTGACGACGGCCATGCCGTGGCACGACCTGTCCACGAAGAAACACCCCACGGAGAAAAGACCCCATGACCGCTGCCACCCTGCCCGATATTGCGTCCGACACTGCCGCCGCCCCATCACCCCGCTGTCTGGCACGGGAAGTCATCGCCCTGCCCGGCGGTGGAACCCTTGAATACGACTACTTCGATGCCGGCCCGGCAACGATGCAGCGCCTGACGGATGTGCTTTTCAAAGAACACTGGCGGGACATCGTGGTCGGGCCGTGCATCGAGGGCGCGGTTTTTGAAATCCGCTTTGAGAAAGCGCCCAAAGTGACATTTCTCGACGGCTACCTCACGGTGGATTTGGGTTACTGGCACTTTCACCTGTGCACCGGCATTCACCGGCAGGCGCCGACGCCCGAAGTGGCCCGGCAGCGGCAGGTTTCCAAAGTAGCCTTCTTTTTACAGCGTGGGCAGCGTTGCGGCGGCGGGCGGAGCTGGGGCCTGCGCCTGTGGAACGGCGCGGGCGGGCAGATGACGACGGTCTTTCTGCCCAACCCCTACCTGACGGATGAGATGAAGGTCCGCAAAACGCCGGACTGGAACCGCCTGGCGCTCTGGCACAAGCTGCGGGAAATCTTTCTGGGCGAACCGGCCCCGGCCGATCTGGCGGACCACTACAGCCGGGAACCGCACGAGTCGCTTCATCACTGACCCCCGGCCCGGCGTAGGTGACGTGGGTGAATGCGTAACGGTCTGTAGATTCAGCCTTCCGCGCTGGAAAACACGAACCGCCGCCCGGCATGTGGCATATAAAGCCAGTGTCGTGGCGGCGGTTGGCGTTTCAGAAGCACAAGGTTTCTGAAAACCGGAGCGGAAGATGTCAGCGCACACGTGAGGTGTCGGCTGACGCTGGCCCCGGAAGTGTTCCTGCATTCATGGATCACCTCCTTGCAACGTCAGTATCGGCAACCGGTCAACGACTGCCACATTGCGCGCCCTGTCTAGCACAAACCCGTGCGCGAAGGAACACGAAATCTCATCCAAACAGCAGTTTTCCACCGGCGATGAGCAGTACCACCGACAGCGCGTACTCGACACCGCGCGCCGACAGATACCGGCTCCCGACGTGCGCCCCCAGCCAGCCGCCAGCCAGCGCCGCCACAAACAGCGGCCAGACAAAAGGCGGCAGAGGCGCAGCACTGGCAACGTACCCCAGCAGCCCGGACAGCGAATTCCCCAGAATGAACGCCGCCGAAACGGCCGAAGCCGTTTTCGTCTCGGCCCACCGGGCCAACAGCAACAGCGGCGTCAGAAAGATGCCCCCACCTGTGCCGGTCAGTCCCGACAGCAAACCGATGCCCGCGCCGCCCGGAAGCGCCAGCCGCAACGGCGGTAGTGTCACGGGAGCCGCAGCCGGTCGCGGCAGCCATATCCTGACCGCCGACGCCCAGAGCACCCCACCCACCAACCGCCGGAAGACCTCCGGCGGTACGGTGAGGTAGCCGCCGATAAACGCCAGCGGCAGCGCCAGCAGTGCAAACGGCCAGAAGCGCCGCCACTCGAAGTACGGCGCAAACTGCCAGGTGGCCAGCGCTGCCACCAGCAGGTTGAGCATCAGGGCCGTTGGCTTGACGACGTTCGGCGCCCACCCGGCCAGCGTCATGACGGCGATGTAACCCGAAGCTCCGGCATGCCCGACGGCGGCATACAGCATTGCCACAACCAGAACCCCGCCCGTAACCCAGGCCAATGTACCCACATCCATACCGGTTTGACCCTAGCCAAAACCATCGGCCGGTATCAGTCCTGCGGCGGAAGTTTGTGTTTCGAGACAGGCTTCCGGGAAAACGTCTGCCGGCGGCTGGTAGTCCCCATCGTGGGCGGAGACAAGCCGCCCGGCGCGCAGCTCCAGCCAGCGGGCCGCACCGCGTACCAGCCCCGGTTTGGTTGTGGTGACCAAGGTCTGGGCTTTGTCCTCCAGATATGCCAGCAGGGTTGTGATCCGTCGCGGGTCAAGTTCGGCATCGAGGTCATCGAGCAGAAACACCGGCGGCTCGGCGCAGTGCGCCCGGTACAGCGCCAGTTGCCCCAGCGTGAGGACGAGCAGCGTACTGCGTTGCTGACCGGCGCTGCCAAAGCGCGCCACTTCCCGTCCATCCATCAGAATGGCCAGATCGTCCCGGTGCGGGCCGACGAGCGCATGCCCGACGGCCAGTTCAGCCGCGCGGCGGCGCGCCAGCCGTTCGGTCATGGCGGCCCGGAAGGCTTCCGCCGTCGGCGGCAGGTCCGGCTCCAGCGACGACACATAGCGGATGGCCACCCGTTCAGCCCCGAAAAGCTGCCGTTCCAGATGGGCATCGAGCTGTTCGGCGTAGCGCGCCCGCTCCACGTGCAGTTCCGTCCCCAGTTCGACGAGTTGCGCATTCCATGCGTCCAGGGAATCCAGCCAGTCGCGGTGCTCAGGCCGCTCGGCAACAACGCGCAGCAGGGCATTTTTCTGTTTGAGCACCCGGGCGTAATCCAGCAGCGTCTGCACATAAGCCGGTTTCAGGCTCAGGATGCCCCGGTCGAGAAACCGCCGGCGCTGCTCCGGCTCGCCGCAGACGACATCCAGCGCCTCGCGCCCGTAGGCAAACACCACGAGTTGTCCCAGGTAATCGCGCAAAGCTGCCCGCTTGCCGTTGACCAACATGACCTTGCGCCCGGCTTCGAGATGCATATCCAGCGTGACGGAACTGCCCGTGCGCCGTTGCAATTCCAGGCGCAGATGGGCCGCCGCCGCGCCAAAGGCCATGAGTTCCTGCGGCTGGTGCGTCCGAAAGGATTTTGTCGTCGCCAGCAGATAGATGGCTTCCAGCCAGTTGGTTTTGCCCTGCCCGTTGCCACCCCACAGGACGTTCAGCCCCGGCGCAGCCGACAACGTTCCGGCCAGATTGCGGAAGCCATCTACCGTGACGGATGTGATCTCCATGCCCTTCCCTGTACGCAACCCGACAACGGCTTACCGGAGCGCGGCCACGCCGGGCAGTTCGATGCCGGAGAGAAACTCCAGACTGGCGCCGCCGCCCGTGGAGACGTGGGTAATCCGGTCGCCCAGACCGGCGGCGTTGATGGCGGCCACACTGTCACCGCCGCCGACAATGCTGATGGCCTCAGCGGCCGCCACGGCGGCTGCAATGGCGTTCGTTCCGGCGGCATAGCGCGGCTGCTCAAAAATGCCCATCGGGCCGTTCCAGACAATCATGCGCGCCGTGGCAATTTCGGACTGGTAGGCGGCAATCGTTTCCGGCCCGATGTCATACCCGGCCAGGTCGGGCGGCGTCGCCGTCACCGAAACCGTCTGGGGTTCCAGCTCAGGACGCGCCAGATCGCCCACCACGTGGTCGGTCGGCAGGTGCAGCCGGACGTTGCGCGCCTGGGCTTTGGACTCCAGCGCGCGCGCCACATCGAGTTTGTCTTCCTCAACGAGCGAGCGGCCGATTTCGATGCCACGGGCTTTCAAAAACGTGTAGGCCATCGCGCCGCCAATCAGCACGGCATCGGCCACATCCAGCATTTTGTCAATGACCTCGATTTTGTCCGATACCTTCGCGCCGCCGAGAATGGCCACGTAGGGATGCTCCGGCGCATGCAGCGCCTTGCCAAGGTATTCCAGTTCCCGCTCCATCAGCAGCCCGACGCCCCGCTCCGGGATGAAAGCCGCCATGCCGGCCGTTGAGGCGTGTGCCCGGTGTGCCGTACCGAAGGCGTCGTTGACATAGACTTCGGCGAGCGCCGCCAACTGACGGGCAAAGGCTTCGTCGTTTTTTTTCTTCGCCGGCGTGAAAACGGAGATTTTCAAGCAGCAGCACCTCTCCCGGCTGAAGTTCGGCCACCAGCTTTTCGACTTCCGGGCCGACGCAATCCGGGGCAAAGCGTACCGGCGCACCCAGGTGTTCGCTCAGCACTGGGACGACCGGCTGAAGGCTGTATTTCGCTTCCGGCGCGCCTTTGGGGCGTCCCAGATGCGAAGCCAGAATGACTTTGGCGCCTTTTTCACGCGCCAGTTGGATTGTGGGCACGGACGCGCGGATGCGCGTGTCGTCCGTTACCTGACCGTCTTTGACGGGAACGTTGAAATCTACGCGAATGAAGACACGCCGCTGGTGCAGGTCAAGGTCTCGAATGGTACGCATGGGCTGGCTCCGGGAAGAAGATCAAAGTCGTTGTGGTGCGGAAAGTGTATCGGGAATCACACCGCCGAAGCTACTCCAGCGGAACGGACAACAGAGCGGCCGCCACCCACAGCGCGTACATGTTGCCCGAAGGATGCAGTCCGTCGGCCGCCAGCAGGGAGGTTTCCTGCGCCGCCCGGCGCGAAATGGCCGTGACATCCACGTAGTGCGCTCCAGCCGCCAGCGTTTCCTCACGGTTGACGGCGTTGAACCGGTCAATGACGGGGCCTTCATTCTGCCGGTGTTGTTCGGCGGCAAATGGCGTCACACACCAGTCAGGAATGGAAAGGACGATGACCTGCCGGGGCTGTCCGCCGGCAAAGGCGATGGCCTGCTGAAGCAGCGCGCGGAACCGGGGACGGTACGCTTCCGGTGTCTGCCGCCGGTACTGGTCATTGACGCCGATGAGCAGCGTCACCAGATCGAAGCGTCCTGCCGGCGGATGGGCAGCAATGGCTTCTGCCAGTTCATCGGTCGTCCAGCCGGTACGCGCAATGATGTGTGGCGCGTCCCAGTTCTGCCCGCGCTGGCGCAGGGCGGCGCAAAGCTGTTCGGGAAAACGTTCCGGTTCAGCCACCCCCTCCCCAATCGTGTAGGAATCCCCCAGAGCCAGGTAACGCTTCATGACGACACCCTTTCCCACGTCTGACGCCGGCTGCGGTGCGGGCAGTGGTCTGGAAAAGCAGCCAACGGCAACAGTCAGGCACACCGAACTCCACCACCCCACCCACCGGCGTCCGGCCCGTTTCATTCCACACCTTACGGCACGGTTTCCAGCAAACGGCACCCGCCCGCGATGAACACCAGCCGCACCCAGTGCCGGGCAAACACCAGCATCTGGCTGAGCAGCACCAGCAGGGCCGCGGAAAACCAGGTCACCGGCGTCACCTGTCCCATCAGCCACAGCAGGCTGCCGATGACGAGCAGCCACAACAGCGTCGTCGCAAGATACAACCCGATGGTCGTGCCCGGACGGTGGACAAACAGCCCCCACCATGCCCGTAGGCGGCCCTTCCACGACCGCTGCGGCGCATGCACCACCAGCGCCAGCTTGAGGTAGTCCATCACCAGATGAATGCTCCAGAACATCGCCAGCCCGGTGCCAAGGCCAAGCCACTGCATGAGGTCAGCGCGCCACGGCGTCGTCTGGTTTTCGGTCACGAGGCTGTACAGCGGCCCCCAGGACAGCACCAGCACACCGCCGGCTATGGCGAGCAGCAGCCCCGTGAGCAGCCCGGCCGCCAACAGCGGCAGCGCATACCGGCGGCAGTCCGCCCAGAACGCGCGCGGCGCTTCGCGTGGCGCAAAAGTGGCAATGATGCCGCCGGACAGGAATGTGATGATGAGGTAGCCGATCAGCAGGGCGAGTCCAGAGGTGATGGCCAGACGGATGGGAAAGGCGCTTTTCCCGATGCGGAGCGCCACGAACAGCCATTCGATGTCGAGGGTGTCCTTCAGCAGACGTTCGGCAAACAACGAGGCGCTGTTGACCGCACTGAGCCAGAGAATGACCGGGAGCAGCGCCAGTACGGATAGCCCCAGGTTGACCAGCGTCAGCAGCAAGGCCCACTTTGCCCCGGACGTTGCCCGGCGCAGGCTGTCAGAAAGAAGTGCAGGCAGCATCAGGAAACACTTGACGGACACACGGTGCAGGGTGAGCAACGCGACGGGTGGGAACGCCAGACGGCCCCGATTCAATCAAGTCGGGCTGCCAAGTGCAACCGGCCGGCCGCAGCAGTTTTTGGCTTGCGCGTCGGCCGTGGAAAACCTAGTTTCAAGGTCTCGCAGTCTGGTCATATCCGTTGCACCCATGGCGCTGTTCAAAACGTTCGGTGCGGCCGTCTTTGGCATTGACGCCCACCTGGTACAAGTCGAAGTCCACCTTACGCCGCACATGGGCGACAGCCAGCCCACTGTGACCATGGTTGGTCTGCCGGATGCGGCTGTCCGGGAAAGCCGTGAGCGGATTCGCGCCGCCATTGCCAACTGCGGGTATCTGTTTCCAAACCAGCGGATGACCGTCAATCTCGCCCCGGCCGACCTGCGCAAGGAAGGCTCCGGGTTTGACCTGCCGATTGCGGTTGGCGTGCTTGGGGCAGCCGGCGATTGGCGCGGCCGGTATGTGGCGGAGACGCTGTTTGTCGGCGAACTGTCCCTGGACGGCCAGGTGCGCCCTGTCAAAGGTGCGCTCTCCATGGCGCTCAAGGCACGGGAAAACGGCCTGCGGTACATGGTTGTGCCCCGCGACAACGCCCCCGAAACGGCCGTGGTCAGCGGTCTGGCCACCTATCCGGTGGATTCCCTGGCGGATGTGCTGAACCTGCTGGAAAGCGATCCGCTGCCGCCGCCGTTCACCGTGGATGTCTCGGCCATGCTGGCGGCAACCACCGACGGCCACGCGGACTTCCGGGACATTCGCGGGCAACTGCACGTGCGCCGTGCCATCGAGGTGGCCTGCGCCGGCGGGCACAACATCCTGATGATCGGGCCGCCGGGTTCAGGCAAGACGATGCTCGCCCGTCGGATTCCGACCATCCTGCCGCCGTTGACCTTCGAGGAAGCCCTTGACGTGACGCGCATCCATAGCGTCGCCGGGTTGACGCAGCGGCAGGGTCTGGTGTGCGAGCGTCCTTTTCGCAACCCCCACGTCACCGTTTCGGATGCCGGTCTCATTGGCGGCGGGGCGGCTCCGCGTCCAGGAGAAGTCAGTCTGGCGCACCACGGCGTCCTGTTTCTGGATGAACTCCCCGAATTTGACCGCAATGCGCTCGAAGTGCTGCGCCAGCCGCTTGAAGACGGCAAGGTGACGATTTCACGGGCGGCAATGTCGCTGACCTTTCCGGCGCGCTTCATGCTGGCGGCGGCGATGAATCCCTGCCCATGTGGTTTTTTCAACGACCCCACCCGCGAATGCCAGTGCACGCCGGCCCAGATTCAACGGTATGTCGCCAAAATCTCCGGCCCGCTGCTGGACCGGATTGACATTCACGTGGACGTTCCGGCCGTTCATTTCCGGGAACTGGCCACCGATGCGCCCGGTGAAGACTCCGCCACCATCCGGGCGCGGGTGATGCGGGCGCGCGAACGCCAGCTCGAACGCTTCAGAACACGCGACAAGACAAAGCCAGCCATGTTTTGCAATGCGCACATGACGCCGCAGGCTATCCGGCGCTACTGTCGGCTTGACAGTGCCGGCCGGCAGATGCTGGAGACGGCTATGGCACGCTTGGGGCTTTCGGCGCGGGCGTATGACCGCATCCTGAAGGTCAGCCGGACCATTGCCGACCTTGAAGGCGCAACCAACATCGCGGCGCACCACGTGGCCGAAGCCATTCAGTACCGCAGTCTTGACCGGAGTTACTGGAAGTAGCCCGCAAGCTGCCAGTTGCATGGAGTTTGCCAATGCTTGCCGTCGGACAGACCGAAACCGTCACCTACGTCGTCACCAAACACGATACCGCGCACGGCCTGTCGGCCGAGTGGAGGGACGGAAGCTACCAGGATGCCTACATTGATGTGTTTGCCACCATTCGGATGATTGCCCTGATGGAACTTGTCTGTGGGCGGATGCTGGAGCGTATCCAGGCGGCGGGTGAACTTTCCGTCGGCGTGGAAGTCAACGTACGCCATCTGGCTCCGACACCAGTTGGCGCGACGGTCACGGCCACGGCAACCTATCTTGGAAACGACGGAAAATTTCATCGGTTTCGCGTCGAAGCCTTTGACCCGGCCGGTAAAATCGGCGAAGGCGAACACACCCGCGCCATCGTCACGGTCGAACGCCTGCTGGCCGGCGCACAAAAACGCTTGATGTCACGGTGACTGCCATGCCTCTTGCACGCCTTGCTATCGAAAACCACATTGCCTTCCTGACACTGGCTTCCCCACCGCTCAACGTCCTGAGTTTGGCGATGATGCGCGAAATCAACCAGCTTCTCGACGCGCTGGGGCGGAAGCCGGCCAACAGCTTTCATGCCATCGTCATCACCACCGAACCGGAGTGCACGGCCTTTTCAACCGGCATTTCGGTCGAAGACCACAAGCCTTCCACGGCTTACCAGACGCTTCAGGAATTTCACACCATCTACCGCAACCTGCGGACGCTGTCCAAGCCGGTGGTCGGCGTCGTACGGGGGCAGGCTTTCGGCATGGGCTGTGAACTTGTGGCGTACTGTGACCTGGTTATCGCCGTGGCGACGGCAACCTTTGGGCAACCGGAAATCCGGTTTGGGCTATATCCCGCCACGTCCAGCGTGCTCCTGCCGCGCATCATCGGCTGGCACCGCACCCTGCGGATGGTCTTGCTGTCGGAAGTGCTTGACGCCGCCGAGGCCCAGCGCGTGGGACTGGTGGATTACGTCGTCCCGCCGGAGCAACTCGCTGTCAAAACCGAAGAACTGCTGGCCGTTCTGCGCGGCTGGAGTGCGCCGGTGCTGGAATCCGCCCGGCGTGCGCTGCATACGGCGTATTTTCACGACATCGAAGCGGCCATGCAGGCCGTCGAAGACCAGTATCTCAACCAGTTGATGAGCTATAGCGACGTGCAGGAAGGGCTGCTGGCGTTCCGGGAAAAACGGAAACCCAACTGGAAACACCACTGACCGGAAGCCACCGCCCATGCGCCTTGACTCGTTCCTCAAAGTCAGCCGGCTCGTGCCACGGCGTACCGTGGCGCAGCATTTGTGTGAAGCAGGGGCCGTGCTCGTCAACGGGCTTCCGGCAAAAAGCTCACGGCCGGTCCGGCCCGGCGACACGTTGACGCTGCACCTGCGCCGCCGGCGGCTTGTCGTGCGCGTGCTGGCCGTCCCGGAAACGAAAAGCGTCAAAGCGCCGGCGGCGCTCTACGAACGGCTCTCCGAAGAGCTTTTGGCCGAAGAGTTTTTGGCTGAAGCACCCCTGACGCCGGTGGAAGATGTCCCTTAGCCCCGCACACCGACAACTCATGGTCGAAGCCTATGCGCAGTTGCAGGAAGCCACGCAGCTTGTGCAGGACATCCTCACCGGACGGGCCGGCTTTGAACTGTTTGATGCCGCCTGTGATGCGCTCAACGTGGCCGCCGTCAAGCTGCGCTTCATTCAGCTTGAGCTGGCAGAAAACCCAGCGGAGATGGAAACCGACATCACCGCCGAGGACGACACCCTGCCCCCGGACTGAAAAGCCACGCCGCCCGGCGCCAGGACGGCCGGTGTTGAATCCGGCGCAGACGTGCACCAATATCATTGCCCGAAGACAATGCTGGACACCGGCCCAGTGGCCTGCCTATGCTGCGTTCACCGTCTGATCCCTTCCTCGGATAGCACCATGCGATATTGCCCGGTCTGCAAGCAGTGTTACGACGACACCGATTTGCGCTGCACAAAAGACGGGATATTTCTGGCCGAGGCCTTTCCCGGAACACGCATCATCAGCGGCAAGTATCGTCTCGACGCCCTCATCGGCCAGGGCGGCATGGGCTCGGTCTATCGGGCGACGCATCTGGAACTCGACCGCACGATTGCCCTGAAGATCGTGCTGCCTGATTTTGTCTCCAACCAGGAAACCCTGGAGCGCTTCCGCCAGGAAGCACGGGCGGCGGCGCGGCTCAACCATCCCAATGTCATCAGTGTATATGACTTTGGCATCCTGCCGACCGGCCAGGCGTACCTCGCTATGGAACTGCTGACCGGGCATTCCCTGCGCGAAGAACTGGAACGCCACGAACGGCTGTCGCCGCAGCGGATTGTGTCCATTCTGCGGCCCGTCTGCCAGGCTATCCATGCGGCGCACGAAGCCGGCGTCGTCCACCGGGACATCAAGCCGGACAACATCATCCTGCTCAGCAAGCCCGAAACCGGCGAAGAAATCGTCAAGGTCGTGGACTTCGGCATTGCCAAGCTCAAGGAACGGCCCGGGACTACGGTTTCCAACCTCACCGAGCCGGGACTGGTGATGGGTACGCCACACTACATGTCGCCGGAACAGTGCCGGGGCGAAGAACTCGACCGGACATCGGACATTTACTCACTCGGCGTCACGCTGTACGAACTGCTGGTCGGCCACGTCCCCTTCGATGCGCCGACGCCATCGGCCGTCATCATCCAGCATGCGGTTGACCCGCCGCCGCTGATGCGGCGGCTGCGCCCGGACATTCCCGAAGAAATCGAGCGCGTCGTGCTCAAGGCGCTGTCGAAAGCGCGTGAACGGCGGCAGCCAACGGCCCTTCTGCTCTGCCAGGAATTTGAGCACGCCCTGCGGGAAGCCGAGGAAACAGCCGCCGCACTCAACATCGCCAAGATTTCGGCCACGTTCCCCACCCTCGATCTGTCGCAGATAAAACCGGTCGAGTTGAAACTGGTCGCCACCCTGACCGGGCATGAACACGTCGTCAAGAGCCTGTCCTACCACGGCAGTGGTGACTGGCTGGCCTCGGCCAGCGGCGATGGGAGCGTTCGCCTCTGGGACCTGCGGACACACCGTGAAATCGGACTGTTCAGCGGCCACGAATACTCGGTCAATGCCGTGGCCATTGCCCCGGATGGACTCCGCTTGGCCAGCGGCGGGGCCGACGGCACGGCCCGACTCTGGACGCTGCGCGATGCCACTGAAATTGCTTCCTTCGGGCACCGGACGGCCGTGCGCGCCCTGCTGTTTGCTTCTGACGGCCGCTGGCTCATCACGGCGTTTGACACGGAAGTGAAAATCTGGGACGCCCTGCGGCAACGCCAGATTGCTTCCTTTCTCGGCCACATCAAAACCATTGACGCGCTGGCGCTCTCCCCGGACGGGCATACGCTGGCTTCCGGCGGCGCCGATGATGCCATTCACTTCTGGGACCTGATTTCCAAAACGGAACAGACCATGCTGCGGCGGTCCGGCCATGCGCCAACGTCACTGGTCTATCTGCCCGACGGCCGCCTGGTTTCCGGCGGCCGGGACGGACAGTTGTGCCTCTGGCACGCCACTGAAACCAGCCCGCTCCAGACGGTCGAAGCCCATCTCGAAGCCATCCGGGCGCTGACGCTTTCGCCCGATGGCCGGTGGCTCGCCTCCAGTGACTGGAATGGTGTCATCAAGCTCTGGTCCACGCAGGATTTCACCAACCTTGTCACCGTCGAGGCCCACGATGGCGCAGCGCAATCCCTGGCGTTTGCGCCGGACGGCCGGCATCTGGCCTCCGGCGGAGCAGATGCCCTCATCCACCTCTGGCAACTTACGCCGATAGCGGACTAGCTTCCTCCCTGCAACGTTCAGAGCAACGCTCGCGCCTGAGCGTCAAGCGGTTCCACTTCCACCAGGACATCATAAAAGGTAGCACCGCCGCCAAGGTCGGTCAGCGCCTGCCCCGTGGTGGCATTCACGTTGCGGCCATCGGGGCTGAACTTGGCCCACCAGATGCCGGGCGCATAGGCCACACCCGGCCGGATTCGCCCGGAAACCCGCGCACGGACGCAAAAGGCCCCCCGGTCGTTGAACACCCGGACCATCTGCCCGTCGCGGATGCCCCGTGGCTCAGCGTCGGACGGATGCAGCTCGACGATGGGTTCCTTTTCGACGCGGCGGAGCGAATCCTGATTGACGAAGGTCGAATTGAGAAAGTTATGCGCCGGCGGTGAAATGAGCGCCAGCGGATAGCGCGCCGCCAGCGGTGGATTGCTGTGTACGTTTTCCCGTGGTGGCACATAGGCCGGCAGCGGGTCCATCCCCTGGCGTGCGAGGCTTTCAGAGTAGAACTCGCATTTTCCCGAAGGCGTTGGAAAACCACCTTCGGCAAAGGGCGCAAACGGGCTGGGCAGATTGAGCCGCACGTAGCCTTCCGCGCGCAGCCGCTCAAAGGTGATGCCTTCCATCCACGGGTGACGAACATCCAGCACGGCCCGGATGAGCTGCTCGTCGCTTTCCTGTAACTCCGGCTCGGTGTAGCCCATGGCTTGCGCCAACAGACGAAAGACATCGGAGTTTGATTTCGCCTCACCCAGTGGCGGAATGGCCGGCTCGTTGAACATCAGCGACAGATGCCCATACGGTTTGACCACATCCATGTGTTCGAGCTGGGTCGTCGCCGGCAGCACGATGTCGGCATAATCGGTCGTATCGGTGAAAAACTGTTCGTGCACGACCGTAAACAGGTCTTCCCGACGCAGTCCGGCGAGGACCTGATTCTGATCGGGCGCAATGGCCGCCGGGTTCGAGTTATAGACGTAAAGCGCCAGCACCGGCGGGTCAAAGCCGGCCGGGCGGCCGGCTTCATCCCGATTCATCAGGGCTTCGCCAAGGCGCGTCATGTTGATGGTGCGCGTTCCGGGCGGAATCCAGTCCGGGCGCTCCAGCGCCGCGTAGTTGAGCGGAAACGTCCCCGAAGTTGAAAGCAGAATGCCACCGGCCGGATGTCGCCACGCCCCGACCAGCGCCGGAAGACAGGCAATGGTGCGGACGGCCATGCCCCCGCCGGCATGCCGCTGCAAGCCATAGTTGATCCGAATGGCGCTGGGCTGCGTCCGGGCATAAGCCCGCGCCAGTCCGACGATGGTGGCTTCATCGAGACCAACCATCGGTGCGACGGCAGCCGGCGTGTAGGACTGCAACCGCTCGCACAGCGCCTCGAAGCCCAGCGTGTAGCGGGCTACGTAGTCGGCGTCATACAACTGCTCATCCACGATGACGCGCATCATTGCCAGCGCCAGTGCCGCATCCGTACCAGGGATGATGGCCAGATGTTCATCGGAAGCCGCCGCCGTGCGTGTCCGGTAGGGATCAATGGTGACGACCCGCGCTCCGCGCTTTTTGGCTTCGAGCACATAGCGCCACAGATGGACGTTCGAGGTGACCGGATTGCTTCCCCAGATGAGAATGAACTTCGACTCGGCGAAGTGCCGGGCTTCCATCCCGATGCTCGCGCCAATCGTCGCCTTGTAGCCGGCCGCGCCGGCCGTGGCGCAGATGGTACGCGCCAGCAGGGAGGCCCCCATGCGGTGGAAAAAGCGCCGGTCCATGCCCTGTCCCTGTACCAGTCCCATCGTTCCGGCGTAGCTGTAAGGCAGAATGCACTGCGGCCCACAGGTTGCGATCAGGTCTTTCCACCGTCCGGTGATTTCGGCAATGGCCTCGTCCCAAGTGATGCGGGTAAACCGGCCCTCGCCCTTTTTCCCACAGCGGCGAAACGGGTGCAGCACCCGTCGCGGGTCATAGACGCGCTCCAGGTACTTTGACACCTTGGCGCACAGAAAACCGGCCGTATCGGCGTGGCGGGCATCGCCTTCGACCTTGATGGCGCGGCGCGCCGCACCCGTGCCTTCTGTGGTGACGGCAATAGCGCAGGTGTCCGGGCAATCATGTGGACACGCAGCATGAACGACATTCAGGGCAACCATACGTTCGTCTTTTCCCGGTTGGCAGCAATTGGTTGTGACGAAGGCATGTCCGAAACGACACAACTTCGCTATAGTTAGCCTATACTTTTTGAAAACCTGCCTCGCGTCCAGTGCGGAGTCGCCCATGAAGCACAAAGCCGTCTTCACGAAAGTTCGCAAACTCATCAATGAGCGGGAACTGGCCGCTGACAACCTCGATCAGGCGGAAGACGCGCTGGTGTCGCTTCTCGAAAAAGACCGGCAGTGTGACTGGGCTTATGGGCTGCTGGCTGAAATCCAGTACTGGCGCGGCGAAATGGCGGCCCCCAAGGACAAGCTGGCCCTGTTTGAACAAGGCGTGGAATACGGCGAGGAAGCCGTCCGAGTCAACGAAAACTCTCTGGAGGGCAACTTCTGGCTGGCCGTCAACTATGGCATGTATGGCAACGAGAAAGGGATTCTGAAGAGCCTTTCGCTCATCAAGCCCATTCAGCGGTGCGCCGAACGGGTCATCGAAATTGACGAATCCTACTTTTACGGTGGCCCGTGGCGGGTGCTGGGGCGCATCTACGACAAGGTGCCGGGCTGGCCCGTCTCCATTGGCGACAAACGTAAAGCCATCGAGTGTTTTGAAGCCGCGCTCGAATTTGGCCCCAAGTTCTATCTCAATCACCTCTACATTGCCGAATGCTACCTGTCACTCGGCAACAAGGCGAAGGCCAGACACCACTTGCAGTGGATTCTGGATGCACCGCTTTCCCGCCACCACGAGCGCGAGGATGAAGGCTACAAACGCGAAGCGCGGGCATTGCTCAGGAAGCTCTAGGCTGACCTGCCCGGTGCGTCGTCCGGCATGCCGTGTTTTCAGGCGCGCTACAGCTCGATGACCTGCCCCGGAACGAGCAGCTTCTGGTTGATGAGTTCCTGAACGAGAAGCAGCGTTTCGAGGTCATCCCGCAGTTCGTCGCAGCACTGGTCAAGGGTCCGTGAACCGTCGAACAACTGCCGCACGCGCTCGATGTTGGCGGCAAATTCACCTTCCTGGGCAATCTGCTCGGCGACTTCCGGCGCGCGCTCAAAACCATCACCACAGATGAAGGTCTGGTCGCGGTTGGGAAGCTCGGCAATGAGGTGCTCGACTTCATCAAAGCGCCGGAAGGCTTCCATCAGCAACTGCTGGGGATTGAGCTTGATGACCGGCTCGCGGCCGATGGACAGCGAGCGGAAGGTGAAGCTTCCGGTCGTCCAGCCCACGAGCCGGAAAAAGGCCCGTTCGGCGCGGACTGCGCCATATTCGATGTCCAGAATGAACCCATCCCGAAAATAAACCCTGGCTTCTTCCTGCTGGCGCGTCAGCAGCAGGAGTCCCGTGCGGCGGCCGGTTTCGAGCATCTGGATGACTTCGGCCAGACTGACCTGCGCCAGCTTGCCCTGCAAATCCACGGGCGGCCGCACCCGCTTGAGCAGACGTTTGACGCGGTGGCGAATTTCCATGGGGCGGAAGGGTTTGGACCAGTAATCCTCCACCCCCATGTCAAAGGCGGCCATGCGCTCGGCTTCGCTGTCGGCTGAAGACAGGCAGACGAAAGGAATATGCGCGCAGTCCGGCTGCGAGCGAAGCCACTCAAAAAACTGGCTGCCGTCCATTTCCGGCATGTTGAGGTCGCTGATGATGAGCGCTGGCTGGTGGGCCTTGACCATCTCACAGGCCACCCGCCCGTTTGATGCCATGAGGATTTGCGGGCCGAGGGAGCGCAGACTGGTTTCCAGGACGTTCAAAATCCCCGGCTCGTCATCCACGATGAGCACCGACAGTTCGGGGAAGTATTCATCCGGGTCGCGTACCGTCGCCTGCTTGCGCTGCCACGTGCTCGACACCTGTCCAACCGTGGCGACGTTGTCCGCTTCGAGACCGACCAGCAGCTTGAGTTCCCGGCGGTAGAGAATGTCTTTCGGCCCCAGGTCCGGCATCAGGTTGACAAAGTCCGCCGCCCGCACCGTATCACCCAGTTCCATCAGGTGCTCGACAATCTGTTTGGCACGTCCGAAGGCGTCGTCATAGCGGCGCAGGCGGTGGTTGATCTCAAACAGCTTGCGCCAGACATCAAGCCGGGTTTCCCCGGAAGCCAGCCGCTCTGCCTTGCGGCACAGAAGCATTCCCTGCTCAAAGTCCAGACGGTCGAAATAAATTGTCGCCGCTCGCAGCATCACCTCACAGGCTTTTTGTGGCTCACCGCGCTCCTGATACAGCAAACCCAGTTCCTGCAGAGCGCCCAGGTTGCGTGGGTCCTGTTCAAGTTCGCGTTCATGACGCTCAATGGCGCTGTTGAGCTTGGCATTGTCAAGCAGGTTGGTCACTTGTGCGCGGGCATTCAGAATCCGATCAAACAGTCCCATGGCAACCTCGAATGTCACCTTGGTACAACGCCGGGGAAAGCGTCGCCACGGTCATCAACAGACTGAAAAACAGAATAGACGATGCGCAAAGATATGGCTTTGGAACAATCGGGCCCAATCGTGCCATAATCTGGCCGCCACGGGCTACCCTCACGCTGATCGCGGCACGAGCAACCCGCGGTCAACGAGTTCACGTACGAGAAGCAGCGTTTCGAGGTCATCGCGCAAGGACTGGCAGCAGGTTTCCAACGTGCGGGTGCCGTCGAAAAGCTGGCGAATCGTCTCCAGATTGGCCACGAATTCACCGCCCTGCGCCAACTGCTCGGCCACTTCCGGAGCTTTTTCAAATCCCGGCCGACAGACGAACACCTCATGCTGATTTGGCAGGGACGACAACACGCGCTCGACTTCATCGAAGCGCCGGAAGGCTTCCATCAGCAACTGCTGCGGAGTCAGTTGAATGACCTTTTCACGCGCCATCGGCATGGTGCAGAAGGCAAAATCACCGCTGGTCCAGCCCACCAGATGAAACACCGCCCGCTCCCCGGACAAGGTTCCACACTCGGCATTGAGGATGAAGCCATCCCGGAAGTACAGGTACGCCTGCTCTGCACCGGATTCGATGGTCAGCAATCCCGTACGGCGGCCGGACTCCAGAATCTGGATGATTTCAGCGAGGTTGACCTGGGACAGCTTGCCCTGAAAATCCACGGGCCGCCGCAGACGCCGCAGCAGATGCTTGACGCGGTAGCGGATTTCCGTCGGATGAAAGGGTTTGGTCCAGTAGTCCTCGACGCCCATCTCAAAGGCGGCGACACGTTCTGCCTCTGAGCCAATCGAAGACAGGCAGATAAAGGGCACCCGCGCGTGTTCGGGTTGTGACTTCACCCACTCAAAGAACTGGCTGCCATCCATGCCCGGCATGGCGAGGTCACTGATGATGAGCGAAGGCGCGTACTTCTTGACCTTTTCGCAGGCCATGTGACCGTTTGCGGCCGTGATGATGCGTGCGCCAAGCGTCCGCAGGGATGATTCGAGGATTTCCAGCAACTCCGGCTCGTCATCCACAATCAGGATGGTCTGTCCCGGAAAGTACTCATCAGCGCTCCGTTGGCCGGAGGTTGCCCGCCGCCAGGTGCCAACAGCCGTTCCAGTTGCACCCGTCTGGCGCGGCACAACCCCGGCCATGGCTTCGAGGATTTGCCGGTATTCGGCATCCTTGGCTCCCAAGTCCGGCATGGCGGAGACAAAGTTGGCAGCCCGCTTCGTGTTGCCACGTTCCACAAGGGTTTCGACGATCTGCTTGGCCCGCTCGAAGGCCTCTTCCATGCGACGCAGCTTGTAGCTGAGGTAAAACAGTTTGTGCCACAGCTCAACCCGCAGATCGCCTGCTGCCAGCCGTTCGGCCTTGCGGTAGCTGACCAGCGCCTGCTCCGTATCGTTGCGCTCAACAGCAATTTCACCGGCCCGACAAAACACATCGCAGGCCTTTTGGGTCTGGCCGTGTTCCTGGTAGAGCCGTCCCAGCTCCAGCAAGGTCGGAAGGTGCTTCGGATCGGACTGCAGGATGCGTTCGCACTGCTCAATCGAAGCCACCAGCGCCGAGGTATCCTGGATATTCGACACCTGCTCGCGCGCACTTCGGACGTGGTCAAAGAGTCCCATAAAACCCGCTCACAAAGATTGAGTGGTGCCGACCCAGCCCGACGTTCGCAGCCGCTTCGAGTGCTTTCCTGGCGATGCCCGGATGCTCAGTGTTTGGCCCGGACGACACGAAAGCCTCCGTTGAACCAGTAGTTCAACGTGGGGTCGAACCGAAACCGCGAAGTCGGACGGCACGGCACGGTGCTAAAATACCACGAACACCCCCGCAGCACCTTATGCGTGCCACGCGGTGAACCTTTCGGATTCGTCTGCGGTTCGGCTGGATAGGAGCCGTACCAGTCGGCGCACCATTCCCACACATTGCCCATCAGGTCATAAATCCCCAGTGCGTTGGGGGGGCTGGTTCCGACCTCATGCGGTGCGCCGCCACTATGGTAGCTGTCCCAGCCAATCGGGCTGTTGCGGGCAACATATTCCCATTCGGCTTCCGTCGGTAAGCGGTAGAGGTCCCCCGTCCGTTCACTCAGCCAGACGCAGTAGGCGTTGGCATCATCCCAACTCACCCGCACCACCGGGTGATGGGGATAGTCCAGAAAGTAGTTGCGCAGCCGGGCAAAGTTTGGTTCTTCGGGATAGGGACGGCCAGTGGCGTCACAGAACGCCTTGTACTGGGCGTTTGTGACTTCATACTTGCCAATCTCAAAGTCGGAGAGTGTCACCCGGTGCACCGGCTGCTCATCCGGCTGCCCATCAAGGCTGCCCATCTCAAAGGTCCCACCTTTGACGGCCACGAGTGCCGGCAGCAGGGCGCGGGTATCGTCCGGCGCGGTCGTCGGAACGAAGGTCTGACGGTTGGACGTTTCGCTCCGGCTCCGCAGGGCTTCCACCGTGGGGCGCGTCGCCACGCTGGCCCCGCCCCCCAGAAAGAACTTTTCGACAATCCGGTAGGTGATCAGACTCACCACCAGCAGCAGCAGGCAGCTCACACCCGCCAGGAAGAACTTGAACCCCTTGCCGGTCGGACGCTCTCCCGTTCCACTCAAATCCGCAAAGGCCTGCGCCAGTCCGTCCACCAGGCTGGCCGGTGGTGGCGCCGGCGCCGGCGGAGCATCCCGCTTGACGGCGGCTTCGTTGAGCACAAAACCCGTGCGTTCGGAAACCACCGGCAGCGACCGCTTGGCGAGAGTCACTTTGGCATCCCGGCGCACCGGCGGATTCGCCTGCGACGCCTGGGCGCTCTCAGCCGGCGCAGATGCTGCCGGTGCAGGCGCTGCCGGCGCGGACAACTCCGCCTTTGCTGCTCCCTCCGCCGCATCCGGCGACGGCTCCAGCAGGGACAACAACTCCCCGATACTTTTTGCCTGGCTTTGCGCGTCGCGGGCCGTGGCTTTGGCGACCAGGCAGACAATTTCCATGGAGACCGCCGGGTTGACCGTACGCGGGTCCGGCACCGGCAACAGATCGGAGGTCTCGTCAAAATCCGTCCGAAAGTTATAGGTCGAGCGCCGCTCCGGCACCGGCTGGCCCGTCGCCATCTGGTACAGCATCACCCCCAACTGGTGAATATCCCGGCGGATACCCTGGGCTACGTCCTCCGGTGCGGGTGACTTGGCCGCCAGGCGGGACTGGGGAATGCCGCAATCGAGGACACGCGGCGGCTGGTCCGGGCTCAGGATAATGTTGTCAAACCGTAGCTCCTGACCATAAAAGGCAAATTGTTCGTGCATGCCATGGACAATGCGCGCCATCCCCAGAAAGAGATCGAGGGCTTCCTGGGCCGGCAAGGGCGCGCCGTAGGCTTTGAGGTAATCCCCAAGTCTTTTGTTCATGGCAGCGTTATCCAGCGTGGGCGATGGAGGATCGAGCGCGGTCGGCATGGGCGGCTCTCTTGATAGCAGGGATTGGGAGGACGTGCTTCCAATCTACGCCGCCTGCCACAGGTACTCAACAATGTACTCAAACGTACTTTGACAGCCGATGCTTACGTGCGAAGGGGAAGCTTTTCCCACTCCCCTCAACGGAGTAGACGGGAGATGTCTGTTTTGGCGGAAAGACAAGCTAGCCGTTTTTCTTCCCGCCCTCGTCCGCCTCGGCTTCTTCGGCCTTTTCGGCTTCGATGAGAACGTTCCGGTACGGCTCGGCCAGGCGAATGAGTGCCTTGGCCCGCAAGCCGCGCAGATATTCCCTGATTTTGGCGTCGGCGCGCTGCTGCGCAATCAGACGTTTGACCAGATCGCGCACTTCGGCAAAGGGCTTGACCGAAGGCGGACGGCGGGCATCGAGCCGGAGAATCTGGTAGGCCTTTTCCAGCTTCAGAATGGGCGTCACCTCACCGGGCTTGAGTTTGTCGAGTTCGGCCCGGAAGGCCTCGGCCAACTGGTCATCCTTGTAGGGCGGCAGCTTGCCGCCATTGGCGCGTGATGCCCGTTTTTCGTCGGAAAACTTTCGTGCGACTTCAGCAAAGGGCTGGCCGGCTTTGAGTTCAGCCTGGGCCTGCCGCGCCCGCGCCTCAGCGGCGGGTTGGGTCTCCGGCGTGAAGCCGATGTAGATTTCACTGATCTCGATTTCTCCCGGCTCGGTGAAATCAGCCGGATGGGCGCGGTAGTATTCCTCGGCTTCGCGGTTCGTCACCTGCTCGATGAGGACGCTATAGACATCCTGCCCATAGACGGCCTGGCGCAGGAACTGTCCGCGATAGCTCGTCCGAATGTCCTCCATCGTCAGGCCCTGCCGTTCCATGGCCGCGCGGCAGGCATCCAGGTTTTCGAGGTTGTTCTGTTTGCACAGTTCAAGGATCGTCGCGTTGACCTGGGCCTCGATTTCGGGCAACACGCCCATTTCCTCGGCGCGCTGCGCAATCAGGCGCTCATCAATCAGGCTGACGAGCAGCCGTGGCTGCAAACGGGCAAAGATTTCTTCCTGCCTGGCTGAGTCGTTGGGGAACTGTTCCTGAAGATCGCGCCGCAGGGCATTCTCGGCCCGGCGCAGCATCGAGCGGGTAATGAGTTCCTTGTTGACGCTGACCAGGGTTTCATCAATCACCACCGCTTCCTGGGCCGCAGTCCGCCAGCCGGCAACCATTCCCGGCAGAGGAAGCAACGCCACGCCAACCCACAGACTACAGCCGGTCATCAACCACCACGAATAAACTTTCACGTCTGGCTCCTACCGTTCAAAAAGCGTTTTTGTGTTATGCGGCCCCTGGGGCCATAGGCACGGCATGCTACGAAAAATGCTCCCTGGATGAAACTCCCCTGTGCCCGGACGGCGGATGATCGGCTGGCATCTCCGCCGTGACCGGCATCCCCAACGCTATCCCCACCACAAACCACAGCACCATGGACACTTCACCGTCTCCCAGGTTGAAATGGGCGATGCCGCTCGCGGCAAAGCCGGTGAGTGCGCCCAGCGCGCCCAGGGCAATGCCGTCGCGCAGCCGCCGCAGCAGTTGTCCGACATAAGTCAGCAGCAACCAGAGGTAGGCCGCCAGAGCCGGCAGCCCGTACCACACCGCCACCTGCAGATAGGTGTTGTGAAAGTGGCCGGGCGGCAAATCGCCATGGGCGTACAGTCCCCATTCTGCCGCGTGCAGCCGGTCGCTGTGGCGCCCGATGCCAAACCAGGGATGTTTCGCCACCAGCCCGATGCCTTCCTGCCAGACCACCAGCCGCCAGAACAGACTGCCTTCACGGACATCCACTACGGACATGTGGCGCATGGCGTAGGCATAGGCCAGCGCACTGGACAGCAGGATGCCGGCAATTGCCAGCCCCATCACCACCCGTGGTGTACCGACTGCGCCCTCCCGCCACAGCAGGTACAGCATCACGCCGACGCTGACGATGAGCCCGCCCGTCGGGCCGCGGGACAGCGTCAGCCCCAGCGCCAGCAAAAGCAGCAGCGCCAGCCCCCAGAGCCACCAGCGCCGGCGTCCGACGGTACGCCAGGCCATGCCGAGCGCCATGGAAATGAGAATTTGCAGCACCTCGGCATAGGTGACGTAGTGCGAAAAAAACCCGCTGGCGCGAAAGTCCCGCGCCGGCGCACTGGCGCGGATGCCCAACCCGGCCGGGCCCAGCAACGCCAGACGGGACTGGAGTGCCGCCCGGTCGAGCGGGGCCGTGAGCGGCAGCTCGATGCGCCGTCCGGTCACGCTCACGGGCTGGCTGGAAGGCAATGGTTTCTGCAGAACGAGGCGGGTGATGTCCTCCGGGGTACGGACGACTTCACCATCCACGCGCAACACGACATCGCCAGGCTGAAAGTACGGATGCAGAGGTGAGTCAGGGCTGAGTTCGACCAGACGCACACCACTTCCCACCAGCAGTTGATACCCGGTGTAGAGCAACCCGACCTGGGCTGAAAGCAGCAGCGTCCAGGCCAGACACCACGCCTGGGCGCGGGATTGCACCCAGAACGCCACAATGCCACAGGTCGCCATAAAGGCCACGCTACGCAGCCCATCCAGGCTCCACCGTGGCTCGTAGGACATCAGCGCCGACACGGCACACAGGACAAAAAAAAATGCCAGCGGCCACCATCGCTGCGCCGCCTCCCGCCACCGGGACGCCGATGCCGGAAGCGTGGTGTCACCAGCCGCCAACCACCGTTCCAGCCCCCACAGCAGGGCCAGCACCAGGGCACTCCCCTGCGCGCCGGCAATCGAGTGGGGTGCCAGCACGGCATACAACAGCAAAAACCACCTGGAAAGCAGCAGGAGCCTCCGCCGGAGAGATTGGTACGCTATGGATGACCGGGCCACGCCAGCTTTTTCACACCTGTCCTCAAAGTCACCACCGGCCGAGGCAGCGCTTGACCGACCACACGGCGGTTGTGTCCGTAGCGGCGGGATACTATGGTTCCGCACGTGGAAAAAACACCTGCTCTGGTGTCGTACAGCACCCTGAACATTGTCTTCACCGCCCGGTTTCTCATGGCCTTTGCCGGGGGGTTGGTTCTCTTCTCACTGGGGTGGAGCCATCCGTCTTTCCTGTGGGTCGGGGGCGCGTTCGATGTGGCCCTGCTCGGCCTGGCCCTGCTCGACGCGGCCCGGACGCCTCTTCGGGGAAGCTTCACCCTTCGCCGCCGGTGTGCGGAACGCTTTGCCATTGGCAGTGGCAATGGCGTCACCATTGAAGTCCAGAACCACCGCCCGGCTCCGCTGACGCTGTGGGTCAAGGATGAACCGCCCCCCCAGATGCAGACGCCGAAACGGGAGGGACAGTTTACGGTTCCCCCACGGGGAACGGCGACGCTGCACTATGAGCTGCTGGCGCCGGCGCGCGGGCGCTTTGAGTTTGGCAACATCGCGGTGCGGCTGCACAGTCCGTGGGGCCTCGTCTGGCGGCAGACATCCGTTCCGGCTGTGGAATCGGTCAAAGTGTACCCCGACTTTCGCGCCGCACAGCGGCAGGTCATCGAAGCCTATCGCATGGGCCGCCAGGGCGAGCGTCGGCAGCGACTGCGTGGGCAGGGTCGTGAGTTCGAGTCGTTGCGGGAGTTTGTCATCGGCGACGAACTGCGCCATGTGGCGTGGGCCGCTTCGGCCCGGCGGGGCAAGCTGGTCACGCGGCAGTACCAGATCGAGCGCAGCCAGAGCATCCTGCTGATGCTGGACTGCGGCCGCCTGATGACCGCCCGCCTTGGCGACCTGACCAAACTCGATTATGCCGTCAATGCGGCGCTGGCGCTGGCTTACGTCGCCGTGGCCGGCGGCGACCAGGTCGGGCTGCTGACCTTCACCCGCCGGGTGGATGACTTCCTGCCGCCGCGGCCCGGCGCCAGTCAACTGGGGGTTATCTTGGAGCACCTGCACGACGTACAGCCGCAGATGATTGAACCGTCCTATGCGCGGGCCTTTGCCCATCTGGGACGCCACTGCCGGAAGCGGTCGCTGGTTGTCCTGCTGACCGATGTCGTGGATGCGGATGCCTCGGCCGACCTGCTGGCGCATACGGCGGCGCTCATTCCACGTCACCTGCCGCTCATTGTCACCATCGGCGACCGTGACCTGCGCGCCTTCGTCAAACCGCCGCCGACATCACTCGATGAGGTCTATGCCCAGTCGGTGGCCGAAGAACTCCTCACCCAACGCGAACAGGCCCTGAACCGCATTGTCGAACTCGGCGGACTGGCGCTGGACGTGCCGACCGGACAGCTCTCGGTTGCCCTGGTCAACCGCTACCTCGAGGTCAAAACGCGCGGACGGCTCTGACCGCTCACGGCCAGGTGCCCCCGTCACCGCCCACCCTAGCCCCGGATGACCTTGTATTTGCTGTAGTCCACCTTGAAGCTGGATTCCGGGATGGACTGCAAGCGGATGTTGCTCAGCAGGATCGTGGTGTAGTCACTCCGGGTATGCAGCACCTGTTTGACGGGCAGCCAGTTCTGGTGCGACACCCAGACTTCGAGGCGCGTGTACTGGCTTTTGCTCTTTGGACGCAGCAGCAGTTTCGTCGTGGGCTGCCCGTCGAGGGTTTCCTCACCTTCGAGCGCCACGTCAAAGTTTTCGGAAAGCTGCCGTGCATCCGTCAGGACGGTCAGCAGACTGGTCGAGGCCGTTTTCTTGGCAATCTCGTTGGTCGTGCTGACGAAAGCCTGATTGAGCGCCGGTTCAATCAGAATGGCCTCATTGCCGTTGACGACGACGGTCTTCGACTGCGGCTCGGTGTAATCAATCCGCAGCCGCCGGACATTGCCCCCCGTGCTGAAACGCAGCGTGCCCACCTGCTGTGGCTCGCGGACGCCAAGTTGTGAGTTGACCCGCTGGTGCACCACCGTGGCGCGCAGGCCACTGAGCCGCTGACTCGCCGCCTGCAGATTCCGAATGACCGTCTGAAGGTCCACACCACCGGGTCGCGCGCTGCCCGGAAGCCCCGTGCACAGAAGTCCCATCAGGGACAGCAGCCCGCCCATAATCCATCGTCGCCGTCGTTCTCTCATGTAATGCCCTGCTCCATTGTGGCTGAAGGATGACAAACGCCCATGCTATCGCATATCCGCCGCCGGACTCACGCTTAAACCGGAAGATGTCGCCGAAATTGATGCAGCGGTGTCCGGCGCTCACTCGAACCAGACGTGATACCCGGCAATCTGGCGCCCGGACACATCGTTGACATGCTCGAAGTGTTGTACCCGTACGGGACGCTTCAAGCGTGCCGCACCAGCCTGTTCAAGCGCGACCTGCAACGTCGTCGTGGGCGGGAACTGACCGAGTTCCGCCATGCTGATGAACTCCGGGTTTCCAATGTTGCCCAGCCGGGCGGCCGCCTGGCGGCGCGTCACGGGACGCTCATCGAACCAGCTCGATGGAATCAGGAAAATGAAGGCCAGAATGAGGCAGCACAGCACGTCGTACTGCCACGAGCCACGCTCATAGTTCCACAGGACAGCCGCTTTGATGCCGCGAAAGAGCCGGTTCATCGGGGGTTATTGGGCTGGTCGGCGATGATTTTCCCATCCCGCATCGAAATGATGCGCGTGCCGATGGCCGCCGCTTCCGGGTTGTGGGTAATCATGATGACCGTCTGGTGCAGTTCCTGGTTGAGCTGCCGCAGCATGTCGAGCACGATGCGGGAGTTTTCGCTGTCGAGGTTGCCGGTCGGCTCATCCGCCAACAGCAACTTGGGACGATTGATGAGGGCCCGCGCCACGGCCACCCGCTGCTGTTCGCCCCCGGACAGCTCCAGCGGTTTGTGGTGCAGGCGCTGTTCGAGGTTGAGCAACCGGAGCAACTCGCGGCGATGGGCCGGGTCCTGCCCGTTGACCCCGCGAATCTGCTCGGCCAGACGCAGGTTGCCTTCGGCGGAAAGGGTTGGAAACAGGTTGAAACGCTGGAACACGATGCCAATCTTCTGCCGGCGGATGGCCGTTCGTTCCTGATCGCTGACGGCCGCCAGGTCCTGCCCGTCCAGGATGACCGCACCACCCGTCGGCTTGAGCAAACCGCCCAGAATATGCAGCAGGGTGGACTTCCCTGACCCCGATTGCCCGATGATGGACACAAACTCGCCGGGCCGGACAGTGAAACTCACCTCGTCCAGCGCCCGCACGGCAACCCGTCCCACCTTATAGACCATGGTGAGGGACTGCGCCGCGACGAGAACCGGAGCCGTCGCCGTGTCGGTCAGAGCAGTGGTCATACTGGGCAGGGGGTCAGGGCTGGGCATCGAGGTCCACGACTTTCAGGTTGCGGTCATTGGTCAGGGTGAAAACATCCTCCGGCAGCGAGGTCGGGTTGATTTCCGGGGACTGAAACACCACCCGCAGGGCATAGCCTTCCGCCGGGCGCATAATCCGAACCCACTCCGGGAGCAGCCGGGGCGTTCCACCATTCGTAGTATATCCGCCAAAATCCGAAATGGTGCCGAGGTCCCCGTTTTCTTCAAAAACTTCGAGCCGTGTCAATGGCGTTCCCGGCTGGGTCCGGTCAAACCAATAGGCAAAGCGCGGACGCCACGTCCCCGCCGGCTCGCCCGCCGGCTCGCGCTGCGCAACATAGAGGAGATAGTAGGTGCGTGTCACCCACTCCGGCCGCGCATCCGTCATGACGCTCTCATCCCGGCGCGTCTCAAACACCGACCAACTGATGTCCGGCGAAGCCGGCGGGATGGGTGGCGGCAGCAGCGGCATGGAGAGGTGCTGCGGACGCAGGCTGGCAAAGGCACTCACATCACGCGCCTGTTTTCCATCCGAAACCTTCACCTCGTAGGTCCTGGTATTGGAACCGCGAATGAAAGCCTGCCGGTCGGTGGGATAAAACACGGCGACCGTAAACTGCTGCCCATCCGAGGTCATATCCGCCAGCGAACCCAGCAACGACGCCTGCACCTGTAAGCGAATGCTCTGTGGACGCCGCAGCACCAGCGCCCCGCTGGCTGAAGGATAGGCTTTGCCGACGCCGCGTGTCGAATCCCGATAGTCCACAAACTGCAACTGGACGGCCGTCCGCACCGCCTGCACCTGTTGAAGGTAGGCAATGCGCCCGACCAGGTCTTCGGCAGTCACCGGTGGATTGAGCGGCAGCAGCCGTGGCAGAGCCACGCGCGAGGTCAGGCAGCCGCCGGTCAGCAGCGCGCCCAACCATAGCAGGATGAGAATTTTCCAACGCACGGCTCCCGTTTTCACGAAAGGTTGTCCTCGGGTCGGCCGTGGTTATACCGGATGGACAACCACTTTGCGGTCGTCTCCATGACCGATGCTTTCCGTTCGCACGCCCGGCTCCGTGGCCAGCGTCAGGTGAATGATCCGGCGCTCGGCGGCATTCAGGGCGCTGAAGGTGAATGGCTGACGATACTTTTTGACCTGCTCGGCCGCTGTCCGCGCCATCAGCACCAGTTCCCGTTCACGGTTGGCGCGGTAGCCATTGGCATCGAGACGTACCGCCCACCGCCCCGGCGCGTGATGATTCACGACGCGCTCCAGCAGGTGCTCCAGCGCATGAAGGACTTCCCCCCCACGGGCCAGCAACAGACCGGCATCTTCACCGACAAAGTTCACCTGCCAGACACCGGTCTGCTCGCTGATCGTGAACGTCATCCGCCATGCGCTGTGGCGGATGACCCTGGTGAGGAAATCGTGCAGGAGCGGGGTCAGACTGTCGTCATCCCGAACGGGGGTCAGTTCAGACAAAAGTGCATCGGACATCGGCATGGCATCTACCCAACCTCACGCCCACCCGGTAACACTGCCAGGCAAGGTGCAGCTACCGGAACCGACTAGGCTGGACGTGGGTTGAATTTCTTCTTTTTATCCTTTCCATCGGCGGCTGACGCATCGGCCGCGCCCCCTGGGGACGGGCTGGCAGCAGGAATGGGCGGCAGCATGCGGTTGATGATGAGTTGTTGCGTGATGCCGATGATATTTCCGGCCATCCAGTACACCACCAGCCCGCTGGGCGCACTCCAGAAAAACAGCGCCGCAAACAGAATCGGCATCACCCACACAATGATCTTGCGCTGCATCGCCAGCGCCGGGTCTTCAGGCCCCGGCGGCTGTGGCATCAGGTAACTCTGCCCAATCTGGGTCACACACAGCACGACCGGCAGGACATGCCACGGGTCAGGCATGGACAAATCCGTGAGCCAGCCGATGAACGCGGCCTGGCGCAGGTCAACCGAAAGCTGAAGATAGACGTAAATGGCGACGAAAATCGGCAACTGCAACAGAATCGGCAGGCAGCCCATGATAGGCAGGCTTTCCTTCATAAGCTGAATCTGCTCGCGCTGTAACTCCACCATGCGCGGGTCGTCCATTTTGACTTTCTGCGCCTGCAACTGCTTGAGCCGTTCGGCCAACTCCTTGTGACGCGGGGCATGGACGGCCGCCTTGCGAAACGACACGGCCGTTTTCCAGCGCAGCGGAAACAACAGCATGTTGACGACAAAGGTCAGCAGCACAATGGCCCAGCCGTAGTTCTGGGTTTGCGCATAGAAAAACCGGAGCAGCCAGTCCAGCGCCGGGATGAGCGGCCGCACAAAAAAGGCCAGCCAGCCGTAGTCGTTGAGTTCGCGCAGGTCCACATCGAGGTTGCGCTCCGTTTTGAGAAGCCGGCTTACGGAAGCCAGGTACGTCCGATCCTTCGGGCCGATGTAAATGATATTGGCTGCGGCATTGACCGTCGGCACATCCAGAAAGACGTATTCCCGCTTGACATCGCGTCCCTGAAAGCGCGTCACGGCATCCCGTCGGCTGAGCTGCACCGTGCCGGGCTGCGGCGGAATGGCCGTGAAGGCAAAGTAGTGATCGGTCAGTGCGCACCAGGCCGTATTGGGCTTGGTCAGGTAGGCGGGTTTGCCCGCGCCGGGCGGTGTCGCATCCACCGAAGTGAACGGCGTGAAGGTGGCATTTCCGCCGATGACCGTCACGGCGTGGGGTGGCGTGTGCGTGTAGCCGTCATACTCGGCAAACACCTGGTCGCCAAAATTCGGCCCCAGACGAAACATGACCGGCACCGGCGCGCCATCCTTTTGCACATCGGCCAGAAAGTCGAAGTCATAACGCCCGCCCCGAATGACATACTGCTTGACGATCTGGTAGCCCTGGGCCGTGCTAAGCCCGAAGGTCAGGGTGGCCGTCTCGCCGTCGCCCACGGACAGGGCTTCCGTGACAGCACCTTCGACCTGGTAGCGACTCTGGTTGAAGAACGCGGTCAACTCGTCCTGCCCGGTGGCAATCAGCTCAAAGGCCGCGCCGAGTTCGGTCGTCGGCGCACCGGGATCACCCCGGCGGGAAGTCGTGGTCAGCACTTCCAGTTCCGACTTGCCATCGCTTGCGCGGAGCGCGCGCCCGTTGGGCAACGCCTTGAGCACGAACCGGGTCAGGACCCCGCCCCGGTTGGAAAAGGTGGCGCGCCACAGGGGCGTCTCAACGGTGATGTCACGCGCCGGGGCATCGGTGGGGGTCAGTTCAGAAGGCGCGGCCGGAGACGCTTCGCCGGTGGTCACTGGCGATTCAGACGCCGCCGACCGCCCGGCTGCCACCGGAGCCGCCGCATCGCCGGGGGGCGGCGGGGGCGGCGCAAAGAAATACTGCCAGACCAGCATCACTGCCAGTGACAGCGCAAAGGCGAGTGCAATGCGAGACTTTTCCATCAGCCTGAACTACCTTTCGTGCGCGACGCCACCGGCGCGCTGGACCGCGGGGTCAAATCGGGGACCGGATCGTAGCCACCACGACAGAAAGGCTGACACCGCGCCAGCCGACAAACGCCCAGCCAGCCCCCACGAAAGAGGCCATACCGCGCAATGGCCTCGGCGGTGTAGTGCGAACAGGTGGGCTGAAACCGACACACCGGGGGCAGGAGAGGAGCTATCAAAAGCTGATACAGGCGAATCAGCGCCAGGGCCGCTTGCTTCAACATGGACGTTTCAACCTGCTGCCGGCGACAGTCACCTGCTCCCCGGAAGCTGGCGGGACGGAAGCTGGCGGGGGTCAGGGGGCCGGTCATCCACATCACCCAGCCGGCTCCGCCGCGCCACCGGCCGCCAGTTTGGAAAGCTTTTCCATCAGGCGGGTAAACTCCTGTTCAATGAGCGCATAGCTTGCCGTCGTCAGTTGGAACTTGGCGTTGACCACAATATCCCAGCCGACCGGCAACGTCGCCTGCTGGCGGCGGAACACTTCCCGCAGCCGGCGCCGGCACCGATTGCGCACTACGGCCGACTTCGACACCTTCCGACTGGCCGTGATGCCCAGGCGCGTTCGGCCGAGCCGGTTGGGAGCCACGAAAATGGTAAACAGTGACGAGTGCAACTGTCTGCCCTGGCGATACACCCGCTGGAACTCGCCGGGCGTCCGTAAGCGCGCCTGTTTTGTAAACCGACAGGAAACGTGGGCGACGGGCCGTTCGACATCGGTCACATCAGGGGCCGCCGCTGCGTCAGAAGCCGTAGTGTTTCACCGTCAAACGCTTGCGCCCTTTTGCCCGACGCCGCTTGAGGACGTTGCGCCCACCCTTGGTCTTCATGCGCTCCCGAAAGCCATGCGTTTTGGCCCGTTTCCGGTTATTCGGCTGATATGTGCGCTTCATCCCAATCACTTCCTTTCTTTGAAAATACGGCCGTCAGCGGTTGCCACCCGAACCACAATGAAAGTCGGCAAGCGTAATGGCTTTGGCCGCCAGGCGTCAAGCGGCGGCCTTTGCAGACCGCCTCCCTTCGCACCCGGCTCAGATGACGGACGCCCCAGACTCAGCGCGGTGGCGCTTTCTCAGTGGATGGCTTTTCGACGGCCGGTGGCGGCGGTGGCGGCGGCTCGGCCGCGCCGGGCTTCCACCAGAAACGGGTGACATCATTGAACATCACGAACACCATCAACAACATCAGCACCGCAAAGCCGGCCTGATTGAAACGCTGCTTGAGATCATCGGTCAGCCGCCAGCCAACCCAGCCCGCCATGGCATCGAGCGCCAGCAGGAAAATGTGGCCCCCATCCAGGACAGGAATAGGCAGCAGATTGAAAATCCCCAGGTTGAGGCTGAGCAGTCCCATGATGAAGAAAAGACCTTCCAGGCCGCCGAACTTCACGGCGTCGCCGGAAGCCTTGGCAATCCCAATGGGACCCGAAAGTGTGTCGGAGACTTTTCGTTCCCCACGGAAAATCTGCCGGAAGGCTTCACCGGTCAGCACAATGAAACGGATGTTTTCGTTGACGGCATGCTGGGCCGCCCCCAGAAGGGATTTGCGCTCGCGCGTCAGTGGCAGCGGCGGCGGCGGGACAGGGACGAATCCGATGCGGATTTCCCCGTCAATGCGCTTGGGGGTCAGCGCCAGGGTGAGGGTCTCGCCCTGGCGTTCGACCGTCAGCACCACCTGGCGATTTTCATACGCCTGGAGCGACTGCTTGAACCAGTCAAAGTTCGGGATGGGACGCCCGTCCAGCGCCAGCAACCTGTCCTGCGGTTGCAGCCCGGCCTGCGCCGCCGGCGAACCGGGCTGAACGGCAGCCACAACCGGCAGCGCCGCGGGGATGTCCTGGGGCAGCAGCCCGGCGTCGCCGACGGTGTTTCCGGCCTGCTGCCGGGCTTTCGGGATGATGGTCAACTCCAGCCGTTGTCCGCCACGCTCGATGGTCACGGGGACGGATTTGCCATCATTGATGGCCGTGTAATCGCGCACCTTGCTCCAGGTCGGAGACTCGATACCGGCAAACCTGACAATGCGATCACCGGGCTGAATGCCGGCTTCTTCCGCCGAAGAGCCAATCGGCACCGCGCCCACCACCGCCGGCTGGCTGAGATAGGCCGGCGCCTTGAAGAAAAACAGCCCGATGACAAAGGGAATCGCCAGCGCCAGAACGATATTCATGGCCGGCCCGGCCACCAGAACCAAAAACTGATGCCATTTCGGGCGCATCAGGTAGGCGTCAGGATGCCGCTGCCGGGCGGCCTCTTCTTCCGGGTCCATGCCGGTAATCTTGACGTAACCACCGAGTGGCAACAGGGAAAGCCGGTAGTCGGTTTCTTTCCACTGAAAACCGAACAGGCGTTTCCCAAAGCCGACGGAAAAAATCTCGACCTTCATGCCGAGCCACTTGGCGGCAGCAAAGTGGCCAAACTCGTGAATGACAACCGTCGTCCCCAGCACGACCAGAAATGCCGCCAGCATGACGAGGGTTTCACCCGCCAGCAGGCTGGCGCCAAACCAAAGCGCCGCGAGCACCGTGACCATAAAACGTTTGTGAACCTCCCTATCGCTTACCGGGCCGTTTGGAATGTAACATAGCCGTTCGGTACGTACCCAAACGCCTTCCGCCGCCGGGGGCAGCGCCGGTCAACCCCATGCCGGTGCTCTCCAAACAGGCGGTGTGCCAGTCACCAGCCCCCGGCCGTGAACCCCCGGCCGTGAATCCCCGGCCGTGAATCCCCGGCCGAGTGCCTGACGCAACCTTCCCGGATGGGCCTTCATCGGTGGTATTCGGGTGTATCCTTATCGAAGCCGCAGAAAGATCATGTTGCCTACCAAATCCTTCCCTGCCGGCCGGTCGTGGGTCTTGACGCTGCTCCTGTGGGCCGGTCCCGTGGTTCAGCCGGTTCCGGCTCATAACCTCGCCGGCCACTCTGGCACGGACCCGGGGGCCCTTCCGCAGGAAAAGAATCCGACGGTGGTGCAGAAGGTTCAGAAACAGGGCGATCCGGTTGAGTTTCTCCTGCCGACTCCCAATGGTTCGCCCCTCGACGCGGAACAGTTGCGGGGCAAGGCTGTTCTTCTGTGCTTCACTGCCCATGGGTCGCCCCTGATGCGACTGCTCCTGCGCCAGATGAACACCATTGCCGACAACCATCCCCAAGTGACGCTCTGCCTCGTCCTTACCAACAGCACCCAGCCTCGCGACCGGGATTTCATCAGCGACGCCGACCTGAAAACCTGGCGCGACCAGTTGCACCTGACCTACCCTGTCGCGCGGGACCCACGCGGGAACCTGCTGTTCCAGCGCCTCAACCTCTCCGTGATCCCCAGCTTTGTCCTGCTCCGCAAAGACGGCACGGTGGCCGTCAAACGCGAGGGGCTGGACCTCACCACAACCCTGGCGGAGCAGATGCGGGCGGATTTGCTGCGTGTCGTTCAACCTGACTGACCTTTGCTGCGCCATGCCCCCGCCCGGTGTGGGGAAAACTTGACGCCTTTGCCGGCACTCGCCACAGTCAAGCCACCGGGGTCGCACGGATGCTTGTGGCAGCCGTCCCCGCTGCCCAGATGAACCGGCTTGCCCTGATGAGTGCCGACGACTGATGTCCCAGCCAACCGATACCTCACCTGAACGGGAATCGCTCTGGAGCACCGTCCGTTTTTTCTGGGCGGCTCTGCGCCAGCTCGACTGGCGTGCCCGGCGGCGGTTGCTGCGCATCCTGCGGTTGGGTCTGTGGCTTCTGCTACCCTACGTCATCCGCTCACTCGCTGCGGACGGCGGAGCGTCTGCCGTCTGGTGGAGACGCGGACTCCGGCGGCTGCTGCACCGTTCCACATCCGCCCAGGCCACGGAAGCCGCCTTTCACGCCGGTCAGGCCGAACGCCTGTGCGCGGCCTTCATTGTGTTGGGTCCGACCTTTATCAAGATCGGCCAGATGCTTTCCACGCGCACGGACCTGCTCCCGTTGACCTACGCCCAGGCGCTGACTGTGCTTCAGGATGAAGTGCCGCCTTTTCCGACGGAGGTGGCCTGGCAGCGGATTACGGAAGAGCTTGGGCAACCGCCACAGGCGCTGTTTCGGCGCATCGAACCGCGTCCGCTGGCGGCCGCCAGCCTGGGGCAGGTACACCGCGCCCAACTGCCGGACGGCACGGAGGTCGTGGTCAAGATTCAGCGCCCCAACCTGGCGGACATCATCCGGCTCGATTTCCAGATTCTGCGGGTTGTGGCCGCCTACCTGGAACGCCGCCCAACCTGGCTGGCCGGCGTCAAAGGCGCGGACTGGAGCGGCATCGTCGCCGAGTTTGAGACCATGCTCGGCGAAGAAATGGACTACGAGCGCGAAATGGAAAACGCTGCCCGGTTCCGGCGCAACTTTGCCAACTGGCAGCAGGAAGTCTATCTCCCCCGCATCTACCCGGAGCTGTCGAGCCGCCACGTCATCACGATGGAATACATTGCCGGCGTCAAACCGACCGACGCCGAACGGCTGCGGGCGGCCGGCTTTGACCCGATGCAGAAGATGACCCTGCTGGTGCGCACGTACCTCAAGCAGTTGCTCGAAGACGGTTTCTTTCACGCCGATCCGCATCCGGGCAACCTGCGCATCATGGCCGACGGGCGGCTGGCGTTCTTCGACTTCGGAATGGTTGGGCGCATCACGGATGAGATGCGGATGGGCCTGCTGGATGCCTTCTTTCACATCACCGACCGCGATTTGATGGGCCTGGTCGGCGATGCCATTGCGCTGGGCTTTCTGCAACCCGGCTACGACCCGGCCGCCTTCCAGGAAGCGGCCCAGGGGATTCTGGCACAGTACAAGGGCAAAAAACTGTCCCAACTGACCTTTTCCGAACTCAATGCGACCGTTTCGAGTACGCTCTACGCCTATCCCTTCCGCATTCCCGGCAACTTCACCTTCGTGGTACGGGCCCTGATGACGCTCGAAGGCATGGGCCAGAGTCTCGACCCCAACTTTCACCTGTTCGAGGTGGCGCGCCCCCACGCCAAGGAATTCCTGCTCAAGCGCGCTACGGCTCACGTCCGCGACCAGGTGCTCGGCAGGCTGCTGCGCGGCGAGGAAGTCCGCATCGGGTGGGAAAAAATCTGGAATGTCGCCCGTCTGGCCTACCGGACCTATTTCAAACCGCGGCCGCCGGCCCTTTCTTCAGGCGCTGCCCTGCCTTCGGGGAGCGACGCCTCTCCGCCGCCTCCGGCCTGATCCCCCTCTCAGCGCCACGGCCGGTCGGCACCGCCTTCGCCGGTCAGTTGGTCTTCTGGATGGACGAACTCCGGCCGGTTGCCGTCAACCCGGCACGGTTGCCCCAAGCGTCCGTTCTGGTACAGCCATTGGACGCCCGACAGAAGAAAGCTTAGCTTGGTGTATTGGCCACGATTATCAGCAAAGGAATCATCCCGTCATCATGTCGGCACAACCCAGTCCGCAGTTTGTCAATCGGCTCATCAGCGAAACGAGTCCGTATCTTTTGCAGCATGCCCACAACCCGGTGGACTGGTATCCGTGGGGGCCGGAAGCCCTGGCCCGGGCCAAAGCTGAAGACAAGCCCATCTTGTTGAGCATCGGCTATTCGGCCTGCCACTGGTGCCACGTCATGGAGCACGAGTGTTTTGAAAATCCGTCCATTGCGGCCCTGATGAACGAGCTGTTCATCAATATCAAAGTGGACCGCGAAGAACGCCCGGACCTGGATACGGTCTATATGAACGCCGTCCAGCTTATGACCGGGCGGGGCGGCTGGCCGCTGACGGTATTTCTGACGCCGGACGGCGAACCGTTCTACGGCGGAACCTACTTCCCGCCCGAAGACCGCGGGCGGATGCCGGGCTTTCCGCGTATTCTCCGCTCAGTGGCTGACGCCTACCGTCAGCGCCGCCATGAGGTCCGGCAGAGCATCGCTGAAATCACGGCCGAACTCCAACGGATGCACACGCCGCTGGACGGCGCGCGAACGCTGTCACCGGAAATCCTCACAGATGCTTACCGCCGCCTGTCCACACGCTTCGACCATGTTCACGGCGGCTTCGGTGGCGCGCCCAAGTTTCCCAACTCGATGCTGCTCTCCTTCCTGCTCCGTTACTGGCGACTGACGGGCGAACTCCACGCGCTCGAAATGGTCGAACTCTCCCTCGACAAGATGGCCAGCGGCGGGATGTATGACCACCTGGGCGGCGGCTTTCATCGCTACTCGACGGACGACCAGTGGCTTGTCCCGCACTTTGAGAAAATGCTGTACGACAACGCCCTGCTGACGCGGACGTACCTCGAAGCCTGGCAGGCGACCGGCAAACCGCGCTACCGCCAGATCGTCGAAGAAACGCTCGACTACGTGGTGCGTGAAATGACCGCACCGACGGGCGGCTTTTACGCCACTCAGGATGCCGACAGCGAAGGTGAAGAAGGCCGGTTTTTCGTCTGGACGCCGGAGGAAATCAATGCCCTGCTCGATGAAGCCGATGCTGACCTGGTGCGCCGGTACTTTGATGTCACCGAAGAAGGCAATTTCGAGGAAACCGGCAAAACCGTGCTCAGCACGCCCCTGCCGCTCGAAACCGTTGCCCGTCTCAAGGAAGTGACACCGGAACACTTGGAACATGTGCTGGCGCGCGCGAAGCGCATCCTGTTTGAAGCCCGTGAACAGCGGGTCAAACCGGCGCGCGATGAAAAATGTCTGGCCGCGTGGAATGGACTGATGCTCTACAGCTTTGCGCGGGCGGCAGCCGTCCTGGAACGGGATGATTACCGTGCCGTAGCAGAACGCAATGCCGCGTTTGTTCTGGGCACGATGTATGTGGACGGCATCCTGTACCGGTCACACAAGGACGGACAAAACAAGTTTCCGGGCTACCAGGAAGACTACGCCTGCTATGCCGAGGGGCTTCTGGCGCTGTATGAAGCCACCGGAAACGTCAAATACTTCTGTGCGGCGCGCGAACTGACTGAGGCCATGCTGGCACAATTCGACGATCCGCAGGGCGGGGGCTTTTTCTTTACCGGCGACCGGCACGAGCAGCTCATCACGCGCGTCAAGGATGTCTTCGACAACGCTACGCCGTCGGGCAATTCGGTGGCGGTGGAGGTTCTGCTGCGCCTGGCGCTGTTGACCGGCGAGCAACGCTACCGCGAGCGGGCCGAACACATCCTGCAAACACTGTCCAGTTCCATGGCCAAGATGCCCTCTGGATTCGGGCAACTGCTGGGGGCGCTCGACTTCTATCTGGCCAGTGTCCGGGAAATCGTCATCGTCGGGCCGCCGGACGCAGCGGAGACGCGCGAGCTTCGCCGGGTTGTCGAGGAAGCCTTCCGTCCGCACCGCGTCGTGGCCCTGCTGAACCCGGAAGATGGCGACCACGCGCAGTATGTTCCGCTGGTGGCGCAGCGAACGATGCACAACGGCCAACCCACGGCTTACGTCTGCCAGAGCTTTACCTGCCAGGCCCCGGTTACAACGCCCGATGCCCTGCGCGCGCAGTTGGCCTGACGAAACAACATCGCCATTGACCAACCTTGCAGCGGCGAACCAACCACGAAACAGGTGATGATGGAGCGGATTCTCGAACCCGAAGTCATGGACACGGCGGAGGAAGCCCAGGACTACGACGCCATGGACTTCACCGAAGTCAACACGGCGTTTGCGGATGCCGTCGTGGCGCTTGGCATTCGGGCTGGCTATGTGCTGGATGTGGGCACGGGTACGGCGCGCATTCCCGTTCTCATTGCCGAACGCCTGCCGGACGTGCAGATTGCCGCCGCGGACCTGTCGGCGGAAATGCTCAAACTGGCGGCGGCCCATCTCCGGGCGGCCCGGCTCGAAGACCGCATCAGCCTGCATCTGGCTGACGCCAAAAGCCTTCCCTTTCCGGCGGCAACCTTCGATGCCGTGATTTCCAACAGCATCGTGCACCACATCCCGGAGCCGGTCACGGTCCTGCGTGAAATAGCGCGGGTGGCCAAACCGGGGGCTGCGCTGTTCATCCGGGACCTCCTGCGGCCGGCCACCCCGGAAGCAGCCGATGCTCTGGTGGCGCAGTACGCCGGGGACGAATCGCCCCGGCAGCAAAAGCTTTTCCGTGATTCGCTGGGGGCAGCGCTCACACTCGAAGAAATTGCAGCGGCGGCCGAGGCGGCCGGACTGACCGACATCACCCTTGCCCAGACCAGCGACCGCCACTGGACGCTCACCCGCCGGCCCTCACCCCAGCCGGGGATGTCTTCACGCCCGACGTAAACAAACACATAGACTTTTGCCCGGTCTGTCACTTCGATAAGCTGTCATCGCCCCCGATTTACAACACAACGCTGGTTTTCATGACGTACTTGCAGTTTCACCTTTACTTCAGCCTTCCCCTGCTGCTGGTGACGGCCTGGCTGGCGCGGGGCAGGTTTTCCCGTGTCCATGCCCGCTGGCTGGGTCTCGTCTGTGTCATTGTCTTTGTCTTCACCACCCCGTGGGACAACCATGCCGTCAAACTGGGGATATGGGACTTCCCGGAAGACAAGATTCTGTTTCGCATCTGGCGGCTGCCCATCGAGGAATACGGCTTTTTCCTGCTGCAAACCATCAGCGTTGGGCTGTTGACGGTGGCGCTGCTGCGCCCGCGCTCCAGCTCAACCGCCACGGAGAAAGCCACATGAAAACCAACTACCTGTTCCATCTGCTCGGCTGGATGCTGCCGGTTGTCATAATCCAGTGGGCCATTGGCTGGCGCATCCTGGCGCGCAATGCACGGGCGGTGTTTTTGCCGGTGGTGGTCATCGGGCTGTACTTCGTCATAGCCGATGCGCTGGCCATTGCCGAAGGTATCTGGCTGTTTGACGCCAATCAGATTCTCGGCATCCACGTGGGCGTCGTGCCACTGGAAGAAGTCATTTTCTTTTTTCTGACCAGCCTGCTCGTGTCACAGAGCCTCGTGCTGTTTCTGCCCAAAGAACTACGCGCATGATGATTCGACGGTACATTGTCTATGGGGCCGGAGCCGTTGGCAGCGTTGTCGGCGGGCTGCTCCACCGCGCTGGATATGCCGCCTGTCTGGTCGGCCGTCCGGCCCACGTGGAAGCCATCCGGGCGCGGGGACTGCGCCTGGAAACGCCGACGGAAACCCTGACGCTTGACATCCCGGCCGTTTCCCATCTCGCGGAAGCTGCGCCGGGAGAAGGCGATGTCCTGCTCCTGGGTGTCAAGGCAACCCAGACCGCCACTGCCATGGCCGATGTCGCCCGGCAGGTTCCGCCCACGACACCGGTGTTGTGCCTGCAAAACGGCATTGCCAATGAAGCCATTGTCGCCGAATACGTCACGCAGGTGTATCCCGTCCTGGTGCTGTTCAACGCCGTCCTGCCGGAACCCGGCCGCGTCGTCCTGACCATCATGGACTTTCTCGCCGTCGGGTGTTTTCCAAAAGGGACGGATGCCCTGACGGCCCAGGTGGCGGCAGACTTTACGGCCGCCGGGCTGCCCACCCGCGAGCATCCCGATGCCATGGCCGTCAAGTGGGGCAAGCTCATCGGAAACCTCAACAATGCGCTGCTGGCCGTTACGGACTGCTACTGGCAGAAAGCCTTTGCGACGCCGGAGATGCTGTCCATGATGCGCGCCGTCATGGAAGAAGGGCTGCGCGTGCTGGCTGCGGCCGGCATTTCCCCGGCTGATGTGACCGGTCGTTTCGATATTCGCGCGCAGGTCGAAGCCTTTGCCGCGCGTCAGGCCGAGTTTACCGACGTACCGCCGGAACAGCGCGGCTATCCATCCATGTGGCAGGATTTGCACTTTCGCCGTCCCGAAACCGAAGCCGAATACCTCAATGGCGAGATTGTGCGGCTTGGGGAACGGTATGGCGTTCCGACGCCCATCAACCGCGCCCTGCTGGCCGCGGTCCGGGAATCCATCGAGACGGGCAAGGGTGTTGGGCAATTCCCACTCGAACGGCTCCGGGAGCGTATCGCCCACCTGGCCGGTTCACCGGCGTCCCTTGATGTAGGGCGTGCCTAATGCCTGGGGTGGCGTCGCTTTGCCGATGAAGCCGGCCAGCACCACCATGGTGAAAATGTACGGGATGATCTGAATGAACTGCGTGGGAACGGACGATGTTCCCTGCAGGCGAATCTGCACGGCGTCCATGAAGCCAAACAGCAGGCAGGCCAGCAGGACACGCCATGGCAGCCAGTTGCCGAAAATCAACGCCGCCAGCGCAATGTAGCCACGCCCGGCGGTCATGTTGCGCGTGTAGAGCGAGTTCTGCCCAATCGAGAGATAGACTCCGCCCAACCCGGCCAGCAGCCCTGAAAGCAGGACGCCCTGCCAGCGCAGCCAGGTGACGCTGATGCCAGCCGTGGCGGCGGCTTCGGGCACTTCGCCAACGGCGCGCAACCGTAAACCGAAGGGTGTCTTGAACAGGACAAACATCGTCACCGGCACGGCGACCAGGGCAGCCACAATCGGCAGGGTGGGAAGCGTCTGGGTCTGAGCCAGGTTGGGTGTCGAACCTGTGGACTCGAACAAGGCCCCCGAAATCAACGGCGGGACGCCCAGCATGAGAATGTTGATGGCCGTGCCGGTGACAACCTGATCAGCGCGGCAGGTAATGCAGCAGAAGGCATGGAGTGCTGCCACGAACAGCCCGGCCGCCAGACCGGCCAACAACCCCAGCCATGGGCTGCCGGTCAGCGCCGTCACGGTGGCGGCAGTAAACGCGCCGGCCAGCATGATGCCTTCCAGCGCCATGTTGATGACTCCGCCCCGTTCGGCATACAGCCCACCCAAGGCGGCCAGGATGAGTGGCGTCGAGAGGCGGAGCGTCGAACCAAAGAGTGAGACCAGCAGCAGCAGGGTGTCAGACACGAAAATTGTTACCATTTCCTGTCAAAACAAAGACAGGATGACAAAAATTGACAACCGGTGAATGAAAAGAATTGTCAACTCAGCACCAGAAACCAAGGGCAACGCCGTCCGTTGGAGACATTGCAGTTCTGGCACGAAGGTTGCTCTGCTTCTTTGTCAGGAAAACAGCCATACCCAAGCTTCTAGGGAGTGTCCGTGCGGGGTCTGCCTTCAACTTCGGGTATGGCTGTCATTTTTTCAACCACAAGAGCGCGTTTTCTACTTTTTGCCTGCATCCCAGCTCAGGTCAAGCAGCAGCAGGGTCGGGCTGGTGACAGCCAGGTTGAGGGCGAAGGTAAAGTCGTTTCCGGGATTGGGTTGCTCGACAACCTGCACCGTGACCCCCTTGATTGGCTTGACCTTGACTGTGACAGGCTGGCGCGGCAGGGGTGACTGCCGGCTGGATTCAATACAGACGCCGGTTGGGTCAAAAACCTCAAAGAATGGTCCCTGCCAATAGACCCGGTAGGCGCCGGGTTCGAGCTGCCTTTTCCACTGAACCCCACCTTTCAGGGGAAGCTGCCATTCGGCCACGACGATGACATCTTCCGAACGCGGATTTTTGGGCGTGGCAATCAGCTCGGCGGTGTAATCATTGCCGGCAACCGGCATCACGGCGATACGGACCGTGACATTGGCGGAAGACTTGCCCAAGCGGAACACAGCCTCCCGCGCCGGGAGGCGGCCTTCGAGCTTGATGTCCGGCTTGATGGGGTTCTCGCTGTCAAGCAGGGCGTTTTCCACCTGATCGCGATGCAGGCGAATCCGAAAGGGGCTGGCGGTGTTCAGCTTGTAAATCAGCGAGCCGCGCAGCGGCAGGGGCGGCTCCAGCCGCAGGGAGAGTTCCTGTAACCGCTCCGTCACCTGCGGGTCATCTGGGACAACGGTTTGAAATTTCTGGTAGTCGGCATACGCCGCGCGGAAGTCCCGGCGGCGATAGGCTTCATCTGCCGACTGGCGGGCCAAGTAGCCTTCCACCTTGGTTTTGCCCGCGGACGCCGGTGCATGTTCAGGGTCGAGTTCAAGCGCGGCTTCGTATTCACTCCGGGCTTCGTTATAGCGTCCGGACTGGAAGGCGGCTTCGGCCTGCCGGGTGCGGAGCTGTGCCTCCGTGCGGCGCAGTCCCAGACGGGCATCTTCATTACCGGGTGCGATCTCCAGCACCTGCCGGTAGGTGCGCTGGGCTTCGGTCGGATCGGACTGCTCCATAGCCAACCGCAGCAGAGATGTGACCAGTGCGGCCTGCGTGGAAGCCTCGGGCGCAAGCTCCTGGGCGCGGCGGAGATAACCAATCGCCGCCTGCCAGTCTTTGGTGAGCATGGCCGCCTTGCCAAGCATCTGCAGAACCTGTCCGGCGTGTCTTTTGGCAACCGGATTGACCGGCTCAAGGGCCAGGGCTTTGTCGTACTCGGCCAGGGCCTCGACAAGTTGTGACTCCCGCTCGAACTGCATACCGACCGCCATGTGGGCGGACACTTCCCGGCGGCGCTGCAGGACTTCCGCCAGGTCACTTTTGGGACGCGCCGCTTTCCCACCCTGCTCAAAAAACATCCGGGCCGAGACGAAGTCTCCCTTGTCAAACAGCTCGTTGCCTTCCTCGAAGTAAAACTCCGCCGGACGACCGAGCGGCATGGCAACGCCCGTGGGGGTTTTGACGATGGCCGGGCGACGTGGCGGAGAGGGGCGCTTGCCCGGTGGCGTTCCAGGTGCGGACGGGTTGGCCGAGGCGGGCGGCACATCATCCGCGCGCCCGATCTGGGCTACGCTGCGGCTGCCCAGGAAAACAATGCCCCCCAGCAGAACAAACGTCCAGACCAGACCGGCCGCTGGCAGAGACGCCTGTGAACACGCAAACCACCTGGCGAAAGAACCGGGAACACGGCACTTGGCAGTGAACATAGTGGCAAGTCAAAGCGTGGTGCGGGATGAAAATCGAACGTACTTACAGCATTTCACGGCTGGCAGGTCACTGTGGCGGCTGATCCTGGGCGCAGCGGAAGCCAAGTTCACGGGCCTTGAAGTCCGACGGGACCCAGTTGCGGTAAGTCACGGTGCAGCGCCTGGTGTCTTCCGTAAACGCTCCGCCCCGAATGATTTGCAACCGTGTGCCGGGATTGAGCGGCTTGTCCCAACTCGGTGGTTTCTCGGTGCTTCCGGGGTAGAGTCGGGCTTCTGAAGCTGTCCACTCCCAGACATTGCCCGTCATGTCGAGCACCCCAAAGGGACTGGCGCCGGCCGGATACGTCCCAACCCGTACCGGCACACCAAGACCACTGGCTTTGACATTGGCACGGCTGGGATCGAAAGCATTGCCCCAAGGGAAAATCGTTGGCGTACGTCCATGGGCGGCCGCCTCCCATTCCTCTTCAGTGGGCAGGCGCTTACCGGCCCAGCGGGCATAGGCTTCGGCATCGGACAGGGTGACACCTGTGACCGGGAACAGTTCCTTGCCGGCTTCAAACCGCGCACCGACCCAGGAAGCCGGGGCTGGATGCCCGGTTGCCTCGATGAATTTCTGGTAGTCGGCGTTCGTGACTTCGGTCCGGTCAATGTAAAACGGGCGCAGTGTCACCGTATGCTGGGGTTTTTCATAGGGATCGAGAAAGTCGCCGCTGTTGCGTCCAATGAGATACTCCCCGCCTGGAATGGCAATCATGTTTTCGGGGATAACCGGCTTGGGCGGTGTCACCGGTGATTCGGTTTGGGTGGGTGGCTCGCCTCTGGTTGCCGGGGTATCTGCCGGCGTGTCCGAAGCCACCGGAGCGGAGGGCGCAGCCCACTGAAAGTAGGCAATGGCCGCCACGATCCCAATCAAAGCCACAATCGCTCCGACTGACAGCCCAACGACCAGCCAGAGCGGGAAGCCAGTACGGCGGGGAGGTGCCGCAGCCGGAGCGGTTTGGGCAAAGAGGTCAGCCGGGGGCTTGGGCGGCAGCACCGGCATCTCGGTGATCTGCCGTCCCATCGGCCGTGGTGCGCCGACAAGCGGTTCCACCGGACGGAAGGGGGTTGCCGCCACATCCGGTGGGAGCGGCACGCCTCCGGGTGGCGTCGGGTTCAACGGCGGGGTTGGCGGCGTCACCGCCGGCGTCCCACCGGCCGGTGTCCCGGTTCGGTTTGTCAACGGACCAGACGCGGGAAAACTGCCTGCCGGCGGCGGGGGGACGAGTGTTTGTGGTGTTGGTAGCGAAGCCGCCGGTGTGCCGGTTTTGGTCGCCAATGGATCAGGCACTGAAAAGCCACCTGCCGGTGGCGACAGTGGGGGTGAAGCTGATGGCGGCGGGGGTGGAGAGATGAGCGTCGGTGGAAACTGTGGGGTGGAGATGTTGGTCGCAAACAGGTCCGGGAGGGATTCCGGTCCGGCGGTCGCTCCCGGCGGCGGGGCATCCAGCCGCAGGTTGGGCGAGGAGATGTCTCCCAGAATGAAACCATCCCCGTGGTGGCTATTGTCCGGCGCCGGACCGGGTGGCGGCGCGGACTCCGGCTGCATTTCCAGGGACGGCAGGGAAACATTCGTCCGCCCCGGATCATCGGGGCCGACCGAACGCATGACAAAGGTATGCTCGATGGACGAGGGGCCGGTCAGGGGCGCTGACCCACCGGCTCCGCCCCCGGCGAAAGCGTGCCCGCAGCTTTTACAGAAACGCGCATTTGGACGGTTTTCAGTACCGCACTTTGGGCAGAACATGACGAGTTACCCATACCACCCCAAACCATACGCCTGGCATGCTCCGGGTGTTTTGTGCCTCCAAGTCGCCGTTCAGGGCAAGCTGCCCATAGCTGCCAGTCTGCCACGAAGCCAGCCAACCGGCAGCATAGTAACATTCTCAAAAAGTTCACGGCAAGAAAGCCGGTACGCCGGGGTTATCCCGTACTCCCCACCAGAATGATGTTGTCGGTGAGGCGTACCTGACCAACATACGCCGCCACGGCGAGCAGACCTTCCCCACCTTCCGCGATGGCCGTCAGCGGAGCAAGGTTCTCCATATCCACGAGGGCGATATATTCCGGGCGCACCAGTGGTTCCAGGTCAAGCACCTGCCGGACGGCTCCAATCAGGGTTTCCGCATCCCGGACCCCGTTTCGCTCAACCAATTTCTGCGCCTGCTGCAACCCCCGGTAGAGCGCCGTGGCAGCCTGACGTTCTTCCGCACTGAGCAGTGCATTGCGGGAAGAGGTCACCAGTCCATCCGGCTCACGATGTGTCGGGCAGATGAACACTTCGGTATCCATGGACAGGTCGCGCACCATCCGGCGGATGATGATGGACTGCTGGGCATCCTTCTGCCCCACCAACGTGTAGTCCGGGCGCACGATATTGATGAGCTTGTTGACGATGGTCGTCACACCGCGAAAGTAGTTGGGCTGCTGGGCTCCACACAGCCGACAGTCCAGGGTGTCTGTCGTGACATAGGTCAGCATGTCCTCCGGGTAAATTTCGTCCACACTCGGCGCAAACAAAACATCTACTCCGCGCTTGGCCATCAGCTCGGCATCACGCGCCAGGTCACGGGCCGGAACATCAAACTCCTCTCCGGCCTGAAAGTGAATCGGATTGAAAAAAATCGAAACGACCACCGCATCAGCCAGAATCTGCGCCCGGCGGATAAGACTGAGATGGCCTTCGTGGAGGGCGCTCATCGTTGGCACCAGCGCCAGTTTTTTCCGGTCCTGCTTGAGGCGCGGCGCCAAATGGCGCATTCGGGCAATGCGCGTGACGATTTCCATACCCTACACCCAAAGACGGCAGAGAAGCCATGGCTTCCCTGCCGGGGGTTGATGGCAACTCACATCTGATGGCTTTCCGGTTGCAGCACCAGCTCGTTCAGTACGCCATTGCCGGTGTGTGAGGCGGCAAAGACAATGGCGTTGGCGGCGTCTTCGACCGACAGCATTTTGTCCCGCTGGACGCGCATGGCAATGGTATCCCAGAAAGGTGAATCCACACCGCCGAAGTGTAGTAGCGTAAAGCGGATGCCGTTGCGCTTCAAGTCGAGCGCCATGGCGCGGGTCATACCGGTGACGGCAAACTTTGAGGCGCAGTATCCGGCAGCCTGCATCATCGCTGCCCGCCCCAGGATCCCTGGAATGTTGATGACGATCCCGCCACCGGTTTTCGTCATCTCCAGTGCCGCCACCTGTGTTACGTTGAAAACGCCCCGGACGTTGACAGCCAGCATCCGGTCCAGATCGGCTTCGGTCAACTCCAGAAACGGCTTGAGAATCCCAATCCCGGCGGCATTGACAACCACATCAATGCGGCCAAGCTGGCTTATGGTGGCTGCCACAAAAGCGGTCACCTGCTCGCGGTTGGTGGTATCGGTTGGCACGGCGACAACGCGCCGCCCCAGGGCGCGAATCTCTCCGGCCACGGCTTCAAGATCAGCCGCCGTCCGCGCGGCCAGCGCCACATCGGCGCCGTGCCGGGCAAACTTCAGGGCCGCAGCCCGTCCGATGCCGCGGCCGCCACCCGTGATGAGGATGACTTTCCCAGTGAAATCCATGAAAAAACTCCTGACAACAAGCGTAAAGTCCTGGCAAGGGGGTATTGGCGAGTTTAGGAAACGTCGTACGATGTCCTCATGACTGGAAATCACCCAGCTTTCAAGAACGACCCGCGGGTTTTTCGCACCAAACACTGGTGGCAACGGCTCATCACGCCACGGCGTGTTTTTTTTCTGGCGCTGGCCCTGCTCCCGGTCGTCATCATCCTGACCTATTACTACGTCGTGTTCTCGACGATGATTGACCAAAAGCTGCAGGGGGAGTCTTTCGTCCGGTCAAGTGGCATCTATGCCGCCCCAGCGCGCGTCATTAGGGGCGGATCGTTTGGCAAAGCGCAACTTCTGGAGTATCTCACCCGGACCGGCTACGTTGCCCAGTCCCAGGCAGGCGACACCACGCGCGGACGCTACCTGCTCGATGGCAACCGGCTCGACATTCTCCCCAGCGCCGATGCGCCTCTGGCCGGACAGAAATTCCCTTCTGTCCGCATCCGGTTCAACGGTAACACGCCGGTCAACATCGTCGAACTCTCCAACCAGCAACCGCTTACGGAATGCCTGCTGGAACCGCCGCTGCTGACGGCGCTCAACAAGGAACGGGAAAAGCGCAAGATCGTCGAGTTCAATGACCTGCCCAAGGTACTCGTCCAGGCCGTGGTCGCCGTCGAGGACCGGCGTTTTTTTGACCACCGGGGCATTGACCTGCGCGGACTGGCCCGCGCCATCTACCGCAACTTCACCGACCGGGACGGCAGCTTGCAGGGCGGTTCGACCATCACCCAGCAGCTTGTCAAAAACTTTTTCCTGACGCCGGAGCGCACCCTGAGCCGCAAACTCAAGGAAGCCTACATCGCCATCATTCTCGAAACACGCCTGACCAAGCCCCAGATTTTCCAGATGTACTGCAACGAGATTTACCTGGGCCAGGACGGTAGCTATTCCATCAACGGCTTTGGTGAAGCGGCCCGGTTTTACTTCGGCAAAGACATCATCCAGCTCAGCCTGCCGGAGGCCGCTTTTCTGGCTGGCATCATTCGCGGCCCCGGCTATTACTCGCCTTTCAGGCACCCGGAACGCGCCCTCGAACGCCGCAACAAAGTGCTGGGCGATATGCTCGAAGTCGGTTTCATCACCCCGGCCGAATATGAAAAGGCCAGGGCCGCCCCGCTTGGCGTTGCGCCCCGGCGCACCAGCAGCAACGCCGATGCCCCCTACTATCTGGATTACCTGCAAACCGTGCTTGCCGAGCGAAAACTTGACCGGGTGCTGTCCGATCCGGCGGCCCGCATCTACACCACGCTCGACATCAACCTGCAGCAGGCCGCGGTCGAGGCCGTCCAGAAGGGGCTGGCAAATCTCGTCAAAAAGCCGGCGCCAGGGCTGGACGCCGCACTCATCGCCCTCGACGCCCACACCGGAGACATTCTGGCCATGGTGGGCGGCCGGGACTATTCGCAATCCCAGCTCAACCGCGTCACGGACGCCCGCCGTCAGCCGGGATCGGTGTTCAAACCCTTCGTCTATACGACGGCCATTGCAGAAGAAGTCGTCACTCCATCATCCCTGTTCAAGGATGAGAAGCGCACCTTCACCTACGGCAACGGGCAGACCTACAGCCCTGACAATTTCGGGCAGGCCTACAGCAACCAATACGTCACCGTGCGCACGGCGCTGTCCAAATCGCTCAACGTCGTCACCGTCAGTGTGGCCGAGGCCGTGGGTTACGACCGGGTGGCACGCACGGCCGAACGGTTCGGGCTGCCGCGCCCGGAGGCGTATCCGAGTCTGGCGCTGGGCACAAAAGAGGCAACACCGCTTGAAGTGGCCCGCGCCTACACCGCTTTCCCCAACCGTGGCGCACGGGTCGAACCCCGCGCCCTGACCTTCATCGCCGATGGCAAAGGCAACCTCGTGGAAAAGGTGGAGCCGCAGACAACGCCGGTCATCTCCCCGGCGGTCGCCGCCGTCATGACGCACCTGCTGCGCGGCCCCATCGAACGCGGCACGGCCACCAAAGCCAACGGTTTGACCAAGGCCCTGGCCGGCAAAACCGGTACGAGCCGCGATGGCTGGTTTGCCGGCTTTACACCACACATGGTCTGCGTGGTTTATGTCGGGTATGACGACAACCGCCAACTCGGTATCACCGGAGGGAATTCGGCGCTGCCGATTTTCGTCAACTTCATGCGCGCCGTCCTCAAGTTCCGCCCTGACCTGACCGGTGATGCCTTCCCTGATGCCGAAGGCGTGGAAAAAGTGACCGTGGATTTGCAAACCGGGCTGCTTCCTTCTCCAGCCTGCCAGGGTGAAACCATCGAGGAATGGTTTCTGGCCGGGACAGCCCCAAAGAAGGATTGCACGCAGACTGACGCCGCCGCGATGGGCACTCCGGGCGTGGTGGTCGAACCTGACATCCAGCTTCCCCCACCGGAACTGCCGCCAGTGACCGGGCCGCCGCCGCTGCCCGACGCTACCCGTCCCCGCGACCGGCGTCCGCCGGATGTGCCACCCCGTGACTAGCCTTGCGCGCCGGCTAACGCTGGATGAGCCACACAGCCACCAGCAACAAGACGGCACCAAGCAGGCGGGACCACGTCAGCGGGTGCTCTGGCAGTCCCAACCAGCCGTAGTGGTCAAGGATCAGCGCCCCGATGAATTGCCCTGTGATAATGGCTACCGAGTAGCCGGCCGCGCCGATACGCGGCACAGCCAGAATGGCCATGGTGACGAAGACCGCGCCCAGCGCCCCTCCCACCCAGGTCCACCACGGAGCGGAGACCGCACCCCGCAGATGCCCGGCCCAGCCTGCCCAGGCCATGACGGAAGCCAGCACGATGAGCAGGCTCGTTCCGACCCCAAAGCTGATGAGCGCGCTGTAAATGGGATTGACGACGAAAGTACGGAGCTTGGCATTTACGGCCGCCTGCACCGGCAACATCATGCCGGTCAGCAGCACAACCGTCACCCATCCAAGTTTCATGCTGGTGTTTCCTCTTTTCAGGGAAGCCTTCAGGAAGCGGGACGCATACGGAACCGGCCGGCGAGTTGTTTGAACACCAAAACCAGCAGCAGAACAGCGGCGCCGACGAGGACGCCAAATATGCCATCCCCCACCGGGCCGACAAACCAGGTCAGGGTCTGCCCAACCGTCGGGATGTCTGCCACCAGGTGTTCCAGTTCCTCGACCCAGTGGTGAACCACCGGCACACCGTGAACCAGAATGCCACCACCGACCAGAAACATCGCGGCCGTCCCGGCAATCGAAAGAAACTTCATCAGATAGGGGGCCAAGCCCACGAGTCCGCGCCCCACCAACCGTAGCGGCGCAGCCGGACGCCGGCTGAGATAAAGCCCCACATCGTCCAGCTTGACAATCCCGGCCACCAGGCCATAGACGCCAATCGTCATGAGCACGGCCACGGCCGTCAGCACACCAAGCTGGGTGGGAAACGGCTTTGCCGCCACCGCCCCCAGCGCAATCACGATGATCTCGGCGGACAGGATGAAATCCGTTCGGACCGCACCCCTGATCTTTTCCCGTTCGTTGCCTGATGTGGCATTAGCAGATGCACCATCGTGCGCCGTGGTTTCGGCTGCGTCATGGTTTTCTTCCGGGTGCAGCAATTTGTGGACCAGTTTTTCGACGCCTTCAAAACACAGGAAAGCGCCGCCAATCATCAGCAGCGGAATGACCAGCCACGGCAGGAAGGCGCTGATGGCGAGGGCGCTGGGAACAAGGATCACCTTGTTGATGGCAGAGCCTTTGGCCACCGCCCACACCACGGACAACTCACGGTCGGTACGCACCCCCGTCAGTTGCTGGGCATTGAGCGCCAGGTCGTCACCCACGACGCCTGCCGTTTTCTTGGCTGCGACCTTGGTCATCACCGAAATGTCGTCAAGAGTGGATGCAATATCATCGAGCAAAAGCAGCAGACTTCCACCAGGCATGGTTCCCAGAACCTCGAATCGCTCGCAGACGAAGGCAGCCGACCGCGGCGGCAGTTTCGGACGGTTTTCCGTAACGATAGCACGCTGGGGAAAAACCATGCGAAAGCCCGTGCAGTAAAGCGGGTGACTTCCCCCTGACTCACGCCAGATGAGGGACTTTCACCTCAAAAAGTGAGTGTGTTAGCGTTAGCACGCAAGCATCCAGCAGTGTCCCCGGGCTGGTTTTTTCTTTTCCTGGCCGGTTTTGCCCTGGCCCTGGAGTCAAGTATGAATACGGTCGAAATCATTGGGCGTGGTAAGAGTCACTATGGGTTGGAGCATCACGGGCTGACCAACCAGAAGGCCATCTACTGGAATTCGGCGACGGAGGTGCTTTACGAAGAAGCCATCAAGCGCGGCGAAGGGCTGCTCGCCCACGATGGGGCGCTCGTCGTGCGCACCGGACGGCACACGGGACGCTCAGCCAAGGACAAGTACATTGTCCGCAATGAGGAATCGGAATCACGTGTCTGGTGGGAAAACAACGCGGCGATTCCGCAGTCCGTGTTTGACGCACTCTACCTGCGGGTATCGGCCTACCTGCAAAACCGGGATGTGTTTGTGCAGGATTGTTATGCCGGTGCTGATCCGCGTTACCGCGTGCCGATCCGGGTTGTGACCGAAACGGCCTGGCACGCCCTTTTTGCGCGGACACTGTTTCTGCGTGAATATGACGCGCAGAAGCTGGCGCAGCATGTCCCGGAATTTACGGTCATTCACGTCCCCAGCTTTCTCGCCATCCCTGAGATTGACGGGACAAAATCTCCAACGTTTGTCGTTCTGGATTTTGCCCGCAAGCTGGTGCTTATCGGCGGGACGCACTACGCCGGAGAAATCAAAAAGTCCATCTTCACCCTGATGAACTATGTCCTGCCGCAGCGGGGTGTGCTTTCGATGCACTGCTCGGCCAACTACGGCAAGAGCAAAGACGATACTGCCATCTTCTTTGGACTTTCCGGCACCGGCAAAACCACGCTCTCGGCCGATTCATCCAGGACCCTCATCGGGGACGACGAACACGGCTGGAGTGACAACGGGGTGTTCAACATCGAAGGCGGCTGCTACGCCAAGATGATCCGCCTTTCACCGGTGGGCGAGCCGGAAATCTTCGCCGCCACCCGGCATTTCGGGACGGTTCTGGAAAATGTCGTTCTCGACGAGCATTCGCGCATTCTCGACCTCGATGATGCCAGCATCACCGAAAATACGCGCGGTGCTTATCCGGTCACGCAGATTGCCAACATGACGCGCGATGGTCTGGGCGGCATTCCGCGTCATATTGTCATGCTGACCTGTGACGCCTTTGGCATTCTGCCGCCGATTGCCCGCCTGACGCCGGAACAGGCGATGTACCACTACATTTCGGGCTACACCGCCAAGGTCGCCGGCACGGAAATGGGTGTCACTGAGCCGGTCGCCACGTTCAGCGCCTGCTTTGGCGCGCCGTTTCTGCCGCTGCACCCAAGTGTCTATGCCCGGATGCTGGGTGAAAAAATTGCCCGGCACAAGGTCAACATCTGGCTGATGAATACCGGCTGGACGGGCGGCCCCTATGGCATCGGACAGCGGATGAGCTTGCCCTACACCCGCGCCATCCTGCACGCGGCGCTGGATGGCCATCTCGATCAGGTCGAATACATCAAAAACCCGGTCTTCGGCTTCGAGGTTCCGGTGACCTGTCCCGGTGTTCCCGGCAGCATCCTCAATCCCCGCAACACATGGGAAGACAAGGCGGCGTTCGATGCCCAGGAAAAGCGGCTGGCCGAGATGTTCGTCAAAAACTTTGCCAAGTTTGAAAGTATGGTCGAACCGGCTATCCGCGCTGCCGCGCCACGTCCCTGAGATTGTTCTTTTCCCTGGGCCCTTGTGAGCAACCGCCAGCGATGGGGTTGCCCACAAGATGGGCATTCAAGGCACCGGTTGGGCTGAAGAGAGAGGCAGGTACACATCAAACTGCGCCCCGGCGCCGGGTTGCGATGTCACGCCAATGAATCCACCCATCCGTTCCACCTGCGCAGCAGCGGTTGCCAACCCCAACCCGGTTCCCTTGTCCACCGGTTTCGTCGTGAAAAACGGCGTGAAGATGTTGGCCAGGGTTGCAGCATCCATGCCGGGGCCGGTATCCCGGACCGAGATTCTGACCAACGGCACTGGCGAACCGGTGGACAACACGGCTTCGACATCACCCACCAGCCGGTCCGCGGCCGGTTGGTTCAGAAACGTGGCATCCAAAGTCACCCGGCTGACGGATAGCGTCACGGTTCCACCCTCCGGCATGGCCTCATTGGCATTGAGCACAAAGGTCAGCAGGGTCGAGGACAGCAACCACGGATCGGCATACACCTGAAGCGGCTCCGGCGATGGCTCAAAACCAAGGCTCGCAAGGGGGTTGAGCGTACTTTCCAAAAGTTTTACTTCCTGCTCCAGAAACGCATTGAGGTCAATGATCCTGGGTGACAGCTCGGCAAAATGACTGTAGGCCAGCAAGTGCTCGACAAGTTGCCTGCCCCGAATGGCAGCCTGGCGAATGTCCGTGGCCCGGCGGCGCTGCCGCGCGTCTTCTTCCGGCAGGGTACGCAGCATCATTTCACTGTAGCCCTGAACGACGGTGAGCAGGTTGTTGAAGTTATGGGCAACCCCGGCCGCAATGTGCTTGAGCAGCGCCGTCTGCTGCGCATGGTGGAGGTGTTTTTCGTGGAAGTGGCGCGCAGTGAAATCCTGGGTCACAACCAGATAACGGGCAGATGAGGCATTGTTCGGCGGCAGTGGTAGCACCGTGATATGCCACCAGCGCGGCGCACAATGCTGCGCAGCGCCGGCACGCGCCAAAAAGGCTTCCGTGGTGGAAGGCTGCCCGGCACGGGCCTGCTCCAGCAGCGCACGGATGGCTGGTTCGGCTGACGGGGCCCAAAGCTGCAACCATGGGTATCCCAGGACGGCACTGGGGTCGCTCAGACCCAGGGCGGCCAGCCCGGCCGGATTGATGAACTGCACGCGGCCTTCCGCATCAAGGAGCTTGATGTTGGTCGGCATGTGGTCGAGTACAAGGCGGTTGAGCTGGTTGGCCTGCGCCAGTGCTCGGGTCAGCCGATGCCGTTCCCGCGCATAGCGAATGGCGCGCCGGAGCGGAACCACGCCCAGCTCGTTTTTGGCAAGGTATTCCTGCGCCCCGGCTTCAAGGGCCTGCAGGTCGGTGTCGCTGGCTATTTCGCCGGTCAGGACGACGAGTGGCAGATGCGGGGCGGCGGTCGCCAGCGCCGTGACTGTGGCTGTTCCCTGGGAGTCCGGCAGGTTGAGGTCAAGCACGCCGACATCGAAGTGCTCCGCCACGGCCAGGGCAGTGGCGGCTGCCAGTGAGGTGACATGCCGGACCGTGACTTCCGCCGTGATGCGCCGGAGATAGCCCTGCACCACAGCGGCATAATCCACATCATCTTCGACGAGCAGGATGCGCATCGTACAGTTACCCTTGAAGCCGGACATAAGACAGAACCGTTGCAAAACAGTTCCAGAATGATTCTCAAGCTACAAAACCAGTCTTTCAAGTCGGCAACCTGTTTTCCTGCCGGAAACTCTCCCAAGGCGGGTGGACGGCAGCGCCGGGATGCCCGGCGTGGGCGTCAGGAAGGCGCTGGCACCGTGAAAATATGGCACAGCGACGCCGAAAGCGATAAGGTCATGGCAGCGGAAGGACTCGTTTATGCCTGCACTCTCCACGGATTCAGACCCGGCGCCTTCGGCGACGGCCTCGGCAACTTCGCCGGAAGCCCTGTCTTTCGAGACCAAATTCCGGCTACTGCTGGACATCACCCGCACGATCAGCCGGTCGCTCGACCTGGACGAAACCCTGTCACTCATCATTGATTCGGTCAAGTCGTTCGTACCCTACGATGCCGCCGCCATTTACGTTCTGGAAACCAACGGCCGCGACCGCCGCATCCGGGCCACGGTCTATCGTGGCTACGATGAGGCTTCCATGGAACGCCTGCTGCGCCTTGGGGAAGGCTTTGTCGGGTGGGTGGTGCAGTCGGGTGGGGCGATTGTCATTCCCGATGTCCGCAACGATCAGCGCTACATCAGTTCCGACCCGCTGACGATGTCGGAAATTGTCGTCCCCATCATTGCCAACAACCGCATCATCGGCGCGCTCAATCTTGAAAGCCGCACCCTGGATGCCTACAAGGCCGCCGACCTGGAAGTGCTGACCCTGTTTGCCTCGGCCGCAGCCATTTCCATCGAGAAAGCCATTCTGCACCAGGAACGGTTGGAAAAACGCCGTCTGGAAAGCGAACTGACCATTGCACGCCAGGTGCAACGCAGCCTGCTGCCGGACCGCGCGCCAACCGTGGAAGGTTTTGACATTGCCGGGCTGACCGTTCCCAACGAAGCCGTGGGCGGGGACTATTACGACTTCATCCCGTTTCCGAATCACCAACTTGGCATTGCCATTGCCGATGTCTCCGGCAAAGGTGTTCCGGCGGCGCTCATCATGGCCACGTTCCGGGCCTGCCTGCGCGCTCAGGTACGCAACGACTTCTCCATCCGGGTCATTTTGCGCAAGGTCAACTATCTGCTCTGGGAAAGCCTCGACAGCTCCCAGTACGTCACGGCGATTTACGGAGTGCTCGATCCGGCGAGCCGGCGGTTCAGCTATGGAGATGCCGGCCACAATCCGGCGCTGCTTATCCACGCCGATGGCACGTACGAGGAACTTTCCTGTGGCAACACGGTGCTGGGGCTGTTCGAGGATCGGAAGTACATCGAGTGCTACTGCATCCTGCAGCCGGGCGACATCATCGTTCTCTACACGGACGGCCTGACCGAAGCCGGACAGGACGGGGAGGAATTCGGACTGGCCAGATTGCTTGAGACCGTCCAGCGCCAGCGGGAAGCGCCGGCCCAGGAACTGGCCCGCGCCATCTATGATGCCGCGCGGACCTTTGCCAGCCCGGCCCCACTGGGGGATGATCTGACCGTGGTCGTCATCAAAGCCCTGCCAGCCCCACCGGAAGGTGGCTGAAACCGGTCCAGCGTCCTCAGAAGTGTCACCTTCAGTAACACTTTTTCAGGCGCCTGCGCCCCATCAATGCCTCATCTGAAAGCTAAACCATACAAACAAAGCATTTAGTGATATTCAGGGAACTGGCATCGGACTTGCCTTGCTTTGAGGACAGGTGAAATTGTCGTTTCAGCGGAGGTCGTCCAATGATGATGACAACGGGACACGTCACACGCACCGTGCGACGGATTCGGCTTCAGCGGGCACAGCAGTCCGGGGTGACACTCATTGAACTCATCCTGGCGCTGATGATTCTGTTTGTCGGGATGTTTGGGGCGCTGGCGTTTATGTCCATTGCGCTGACAAGTTCGCTCAACGCCAACAAGCTGCTTCTGGCGCGCAACCTCGCGGAAGAAACACTCAACCAGATTGTCATGATGCGCGAGATGAATGCCATCGGGGGGATTCCAGACCCAGCAAACCGCAATCGGAACACCTTCATCCGGCTGAGCAACCGTGCGGAAGTCAATGGTCTTTTTCCTGATACCTTTCAGCCTGTGTATATCAGCCCCGGCAGTGACATGATCCGGGCCACGGGCGATGCGGATGAAGTGGCGAGTGGGATTGATCCCCGCTATCAGTCATTCACGATGCGGGTGCTGGTGCGCACGTCTGACGCGACCGTACCGAATCTGGGCAACCCGACGGGACCGCCGCTCCCGATTTGCTTTGACCGGGAGTATGACAACGATTACGACCTTGCAGCCCCAGGCAACTGTCCACCGGAGGGCACTGGTGATACAGTCCGGCGGGTTGTCGTACAGGTTCGGTATCCCTACACCCGGACGACTGGAAGTGCGTTCCGTACGGTTCAAATCATGACATTGCTGACCCAGCCGCCGTCCCAGATTCGTGGCATTTAGCTGCGTCGCGTAGCTGCGTCGCGCCAGCCACGGTTCCTGACGGGCGATCCTCTCCGGTCGCCCGTTTTTCATGGCGTCTCATCTCAGAACACTTTGGGGTGACGACGGAAACCGTCCCGGTCAGGCTCGGCGTGAGGGGTTTCCACCACCGGAGGCCGCCGGGTCGGCTTCCCGATGAAAGGCCTGCAAAAGGGCATTGACCTGCTCCGGCTGGTCTTCGTGCGGGCAGTGTGACGCCTGCGGCAGGACCTCCAGCCGGGCGCACGGCATCACCCGTACAAGTTGTCGCCCACGAAGGGGGGGCACGAAGGTATCCCGTTCACCCCACAGCAACAGGGTCGGGTGGGCAATCCGCCGGGCCATGGCGTCGTCCATCACAAAGTCGTAGAACTGCTTGGTGACTTCAAAAACGATTTCGCGGTTGTCCGGCGCAAAGAAACATTCCTGGTAGTGGGCGATGACCTCCGGGGTCACGGCCGCCGGGTTGGCATAGAGCCGATGGCGGATGTTCCACTCGACAAACCGTTGTTGCACCAGGGTGTCAAACAGCGTCCGTCCGATGACGGGCGTCCGCATCAGCAGAAACGGAAAGTTGACCAGCGAGCTTTGCCAGTAGCTTGACGCCCCGGCTGAAGCAATGAGCACCAGCTTTGAAACCAGCGCCGGGTGGCGGTCAGCAATGTGCGCGGCGATGAGACCACCCAGAGAGTTCCCCACCAGCAAAACCGGACGCTGAATCACTGACTGAATAAAATCCGTGATCTGCGCCGTCCAGATTTCCACGTTGTACGCCACGTCGCGCGGCTTGGACGAACGCCCGAATCCCAGCAAATCCGGCGCAAAGACCTGAAAATCCCTCTGAAGCGCCACCACCTGATGCCGCCAGGTGAAGTGCGACGTGGCATGCCCGTGAATCAGCACCACCGGTGGCGCTCCCGGCTCACCGGCCGCCTGATAGAAACAGCGCCAGCCCTGCCAATCAAAGTACCGCTCACTGCTCATCAGGGATTGACCAGCCATCCTACCGTGCGATTGTCGCGGTGCAGATACAGCGCCGCCGCGCGTTGAATGTCAGCCGGTGAAACCTGCCGGACGTGGTTCAGGTAAGCGTCAAGGTAGTGATACCCACGGGCTTCTTCTGGAATCCGCGCTCCAAAGGCAATGGTTTCATATTCGCCAAGGAGCATGGCCTGGTTGAGGATGTCCTCGCTGCCAAGAATGAACTGCGCCTCAGTCTGCCGCTTGGCTTTGGCCAGTTCCAGGTCGGTCGGGGGTTCGTGGATGAGCCGTTCGACCTCCTCGGTAATCGCCGCCTCGACTTCTTCCGGCGTGTGGTTGGGTTTGACTTCTGCCGCAATGGTCAACAGTGACGGGTCCACGTGCTCGGCGTAATGCGCCGCGGCGAACGTCACAGACTCGTCTTGTTCCTGCAGACGCTGATAGAGCCGCGAGGTGCGCCCGTAAGACAGCAGCATGGAAGCAACGTGCAGGGCATACGAATCGGGATGGGCAACTTCCGGGACGTGGTAGCCCAGGGTCAGCCGGGGCAGCGGCGTCGGCTTTTTGACGATGACCCGCTTTTCACCCCGCTGAGGCGGCTCCGAGGCATGGGGCGGCGGCGGCAACGGACGCGCCGGAAGCGCCCCAAAGGTATCTTCAATCCGGCGCAGGGCTGTCTCCGGGTGGATGTCTCCGACAACAACCAGCGTGGCATTGTTCGGGCAGTAATAGCTTTCGTAGTAGCGCCGCAGGTCATCCACCGTGAGATGTTCGACATCCTCGCGCCAGCCGATGGTCGGCACATGGTAGGGATGCTGCCGGAAAGCCGTCGCCCAGACTTCCATCTCCAGCGCATCAAACGGGCTGTCCAGACACATCTGAAGCTCTTCGAGCACCACCTGCTTTTCAGCCTCAAACTCGGCCGGATCGAATGTCGCGTTGTGCGCGCGGTCGGCTTCGATGTCGAGCGCAACTTCCCAGCGGTCAGATGCAAAGGTGAAGTAGTAGGCCGTGAAATCCATCCAGGTGAACGCATTGTTGCGCCCGCCGTTGAGAAGCGTCAGATGATCAATCTCGCCTTTGCCGAGCCGCTGCGTCCCCTTGAACATCATGTGTTCGAGAAAGTGCGACATCCCGGTTTTTCCGGCCGGCTCGTTGCGCGAACCGACGCGATACCAAATCATCGTGGAAACGATGGGGTTGGCCGGCATGGCCTTGAGCAGCACCGTCAGTCCGTTGGGTAACACGTGGCGCTGTACACGGGCCGTCAGCAACGAGTTGGCATGGTTGGTGGTCATGGCGGCTCCCTTGTGGTTGCATCGGCAACGCTGTTCTGTTGTTAACCTACGCTCTGCGCCCGACAGGGCAAGTCGTTTTGACGAAAGGCCGCGGTGGCCCGCATGTCCCGACAGTCGTCCAAGGCCAACCCCGCGCGACGCCGGGGCATGGTTTTTGAAGCCCTGCGGCAGGATGGCTTTCTTCCCATCACGCGCAGCCAGGCTGGTGATGAATACATCCAGCAACGTTTTGGCATCGCTCCCAGGAAGTTCTGGAAGATCATCCGGGAACTCGAAGCCGACCGCGAGGTGCGCACGGCCCCGGAGGGACTCTACTTCGTTTCCCCTCAAGACAGGTGGTAAGATCGGGCTTCACAAGCAATACTGTGTCAGTTAGTGGAGTACAGCCTGATTGATATTTCGACAAGTGTACCTATTCGCTTATTCTTCCATTTACCAACCAAGCACGGGGTAGAAAATATGCTAGCGTCCAATGACTTCGTAACGCTTTCGATGAACCCCATAGCCTTTGCCATTGATAAGATAACTCTGACTGACCTGGATATTTTCAAAGTCAGATGGAGTCGTGACTGGAACAAATAGCCGACTTATAATACTGCCACTGGATGGATCGAACTCAACGAGTTCAACACCACGTGGTTTGAGTCCTACTTGGCGTTGATTGAGTGATACCCTGAATAAGGGAGCCGTCACGTTTGTGCTAATCTGTGCTTGTGGATTGACGGCAAGAAAGGCCTCAACGTTTTTTACTAAAATTCGCCCTTCACCTAATTGATCCGATATGTAGCGGTAATACCTGACTTGCATTTTCACTGGTTCAGCCAAGTGGCTTTGCACAACTACAAGATGCTTATTTTGCTTTATACTCCCAAATTCTCACGCCCGGCGCCAGCGCGTTCCGTCTTTTCCATCCTCCAGAATGATGCCCTGGGCGGCGAGTTGCGCCCGGATTTCATCCGCACGGGCAAAGTTTTTGGCCCGGCGCGCCGCGAGACGTTCGGCAATCAGGGCTTCAATGTCAGCCGGCAGTAACTCCGGTTGTGCCGGGTCGAGAATCCCCAGCACGGCCTGCACATCCTCAAAGCCGGCCAAAGCCGCCGTCTTCGCGGCCTCGGTCATTTCCCCGTGACTCAACGCGATGTTGACAGCCGTTTCGAGCTGCGCCACGGCCGCCAGGGCCTCCGCCGTGTTCAGATCGTCATCCATGGCCGCGCCGAAGCTCTGGCGAATGCCGGCCACAGCCGTTGCCGTCTCATCCATCCGGTCGGTCGCCGCCGGAACGACCTCGCGCAACCGCCGTACGGTTTCATTCAGCCGCTTGAGCCGTCGCTCCGCCGCCTCCACCCCTTCCAGCGTAAAGTTCAACGGCTTGCGGTAGGGCACGGCCGCCAGGACATACCGCACCGCACGCGCGCTGTAGCCCCGGTCGAGCAGATCACGCAGCGTGTAGTAGTTGCCCTCCCGCTTGGACATCTTGCGCCCATCCACCAGCAGGTGCTCGGCATGCAGCCAGTACCTGGCAAAGGGCTTCCCGGTCGCGCCCTCCGACTGGGCAATTTCGTTCTCGTGGTGGGGAAAGATGAGGTCCACACCGCCGCAGTGAATGTCAAACGACTCCCCCAGATACTTCATTGCCATGGCCGAGCACTCGATGTGCCAGCCGGGACGGCCGGGCCCCAGCGGCGAATCCCACGTGGGTTCATCGGGCTGGGTGCGCTTCCACAGGACAAAATCCCGTACGTCGTCTTTCTCGTACTCATCGGCTTCAACCCGGGCGCTTCCACCGGCGATGTTTCCGGCCAGTTTATTGCCTGACAGCACGCCGTACCGGGGGAACGAAGCAATGCGGAAGTAGGTCGAGCCGTCGCTGTGATAGGCGCAGCCGCACTTCATGAGACGCCCGATAAGCGCCACCATTTCCGGGATGTGATCGGTTGCGCGGGGGGTGACTTCCGGCCGCTCGATGTCCAGCGCGTCGGCATCCTCCCAGAAATGCGCCACGTACCGCTCCGTAAACTCACGCAGCGGCAGTCCGGCCGCGCGGGCGTCGCGGATGATTTTGTCGTCCACGTCGGTCAGGTTCATGACGTGGAGCAGTTCATAGCCGCGCCATTTCAGATGCCGCCGCAGGATGTCCACGAAGACGAACGTGCGGAAGTTGCCGATGTGGGCGAAGTTATAGACCGTCGGCCCACAGGCGTACATCCGTACCCGCCGCCCTTCGAGCGGGACGAATGGCTCCCGTTGGCGTGTCAGTGAGTTGAAAAAGTGCATGCTCATGGCTTGGGTCGTCCCCCAACACGACACCGGATGCTACACCGTCCGGCGGCAGGCCGGCAGTTTATTCTCCCGCGACCAAATCCGTAATGGCTTCCGTGTAGAACCGAATCCGCGTCCAGAGCCGCCACAGCAGCATGCCCACGACGGCCGCCAGACAACTCCAGGCAAAGAGGTCGCCCACGACAACGTATGGTGTCATCCCGCTGGCGGCCGGGAACACCGGCCACACGCGCACGTCGGGTTGTCCCTGTGGGATGACATCGCGCACCTGCCCTCCGGCGTCAATCAGGGCGCTGATCCCATCGTTGGTGACGCGCACGACGGGGCAGCCGGTTTCAATGGCGCGATAGATGAGATGCCGCAGGTGTTGTTCGCTGCCCGGCGTCCGGCCGAACCAGCCATCGTTGGCCAGGTTGACGAGTACCGTCGCTCCCTGTTGCCGGAAGGCACGGTGCAGGGACGGAAAAGCCGACTCAAAGCAGATGCCCACGCCAAGCCGCAGGTCATCGGTAACGGGCAGGGTCACAATGCGCTTTCCGGGACGCGCTTCCACGGCCAACGTCGGCAACTCCACCGGCAGGTACCGGCCCAGCGGGACATACTCGCCAAACGGCATGAGATGCACCTTCTGGTATTCCGCCGTGCGGCCATCCGGCGCGTAGAGCAGCGCAGTATTCGCAAAACCATCTCCAACCCGCCGGGTGGCATTGGTCAACACCCAGACGCCCTGTGACAGAAGCGGCCGCAGCGACTGCTCAGTGCCGGGCCGGTCGGCATCGAGGGCAATCTGCGACTCTGGAAAGATGACCATTCGGCGCGCGCTGTCTGACGCGGCGCGCAGCCCTTCCAAAGCAAGCTGCATTTGCCGGGCTTCGGCCCTGTCGTAGGCTGACATCACCTTCGTGAGCATGGGTGCGCAGGGCTGGACGGCAATGACCGCCACCGCAGCTTCCCTGTCAGATTCGGGCGGACGCAACGCGCCGGTCAACGCCGCCAGCGACGGCAGCAGCAGCGCCAGCGTTCCGGCCGCCAGCCCCCGGAGCGCGCGTACCGGGCGGTGCGGCCACTGCCGCAGGGCATAGACAACGCCGGCGGCAAAGGCCGTCACCATGGCCCCGACCAGGTAATGTCCGCCCAGCCGGGCCGCGCGCGCCAGCCATGGCTCCAGCGCCACGGCATTGGCCAGCGGATTCCACCCGAAGGCAAACACCTCGCCCCGGAGCCACTCCCCCACACACCACCAGGCCGGGATGCACCACCATCCCGGCGACGGCTCCCGCAGCGTCGTCAGGTGAACCCCCAACGCGAACAGTGCCGTCGGTATGGCGACGAGAACGGCCGCCACGCCGATCAGCACGTAGGCAACAGGCGTGGACATTCCCCCATAGACGATGAGCGAGTGCGTCGCCCACCAGCTTGACCCGTAGTAAAACAACGCCCCGAACAGCCAGCCGAGCAGTCCGGCCGTCACCAGCCGCTCCGCCGAAGTCACAGCCCAGAGCAGCAGCGCCAGCGCCACGAAAGCCAGCGGCCAGAAGCCGAACGGCGGAAAGGCCAGCGTCAGGAGGCCGGCGCTCCCCACGGCGGCCAGCCACGGACTGACGCCCGTCCACCACGCCGCCGGCCGGCCGGTCTTGGGCTTTGCGGCAGAAGCCATCTCCACGCGGCGGCTCCCGTCAGTCGTAATACTCAAGCCCCAGGTGGGTGATGAGGTCTTCCCCGCGCAGGTGGCGCAGCGTGTTTTTCAGCTTCATCAGTTGAATGAAGATGTCGTGTTCGGGATAAAGCTGCGGCGCGACCATCGGGCTTTTGAAGTAGAAGCTCAGCCATTCCTGAATCCCGCGCATGCCGGCGCGCTGGGCCAAATCCAGGAACAGCGCCAAATCCAGCACCAGGGGCGCGGCCAGAATCGAATCCCGGCACAGGAAGTTGATCTTGACCTGCATCGGGTAGCCAAGCCAGCCCACGATGTCAATGTTGTCCCAGCCTTCCTTGTTGTCGCCACGTGGCGGGTAGTAGTTGATGCGTACGACGTGCGAAAAATCCCGGTACAGCTCCGGGTACAGCTCCGGTTGCAGGATGTATTCCAGGACGGACAGCTTTGACTCTTCCTTGGTTTTGAAAGACTCCGGATCGTCGAGGACTTCCCCGTCCCGGTTGCCCAGGATGTTGGTGGAATACCAGCCTTGCAGCCCCAGCATGCGGGATTTCAGCCCCGGCGCAATGAGCGTTTTCATAAACGTCTGCCCGGTTTTGAAATCCTTGCCACAGATGGGCACGTGGTTCATCTGCGCCAGTTCAATGAGCGCCGGGATGTCCACGGTCAGATTTGGAGCGCCGTTGGCAAAGGGGACGCCACATTTGAGTGCGGCGTAGGCATAGAGCATCGAAGGCGCAATGCTCTTGTGGTTGGCTTTCATTGCCGCCTCGAAGGCTTTGAGCGTGCCGTGGTGCTTCGGCGCCGGCTCCAGATAGACCTCGGTCGAAGCGCACCAGATCATGACCAGGCGCGTGCAGTGGTGCTTTTTTCTGAAGTTCTCGATGTCGGCGATGAGCTGTTCGGCCAGTTCGTACTTGTTGGCTGCTGGCTTGACATTCCGCCCGTCCAGCCGCTTGACGTAGCTGCGGTCAAAAGCGGCCGGCATGGGCTTGATTTTGGAAAGAAACGGCTTGAGGTCTTCAATGAGCGAACGTTCCAGAACCCCGGCATGCAGTGCCGCCTCGTAGGCCGAGTCGGGAAAGATGTCCCAGGCGCCAAAGACAAGATCATCGAGGGTCGCCAGCGGGACAAAATCCCTGATGCGTGGGTTGCGATTTTCGGTGCGCTTGCCCAGCCGGATGCAGGCCATCTGGGTCAGTGAGCCAATCGGCAGCGCCTTGCCCCGACGGACGGCTTCGACGCCGGCAATGAACGTTGTGCTGACCGCACCCAACCCAACCAGCAGCACCCCCAGCTTGCCCGTCGGTTCGGCAATCGGAGCCGGGCTGGGTATGGAAGTCTTGTTCTTTTCAGTCATGGAAAGCCTCGCGGAAAGGAATACCTGCGCCTTGCGCGCAAAGATGCGTAACTACCACAGACCGGATAGGCATGAACAATCGGCACGCGCCGGACGCGCTCCGGCAGGGCCTGTTTGCCAAACTTTTCCCGGCAGACCGGACTCATAGCACAGCGAGGTTGCCCGTGGTGGACGCCACTGGCTTCCAGAATTTTCCAGACGAATTTTCCAGGCAAGGACGGATGACGATCATGCCCTGCTTCTCCCGTGCTTTGAGTCTGCCTCTGGCCGGTCTGCTGCTCCTGTCGCCGCTGATGCCCCTGTCGGCCGCGCCCCGCTTGACCGAAACCACTCACCCCCCGGCGCTGACCGAAGACCAACGGATGCTCCACGTTCTCAACCGTCTGGGCTACGGCCCACGGCCCGGCGATGTTGAGCGCGTCCGCCGTCTGCGGCTGCGGCAGTACATTGCCCAGCAGCTTCATCCCGAAACGATTGACGACAGCGCCGTGGAAGCCCGGCTGAAGCGCCTGCCGATGCTGGAAACACCGACGGCCGAGCTGGTCCGGCTGGAAGCCGAGGCGCGTCAGATGCGACAGGAGATTCTCCGCCGTCAGGGCGGCAACCTCCCTGAAAACCCCGGAGAAGCCCTCGCCAAGCTGCCGCCGGAGGAACGTCGCCAGATGATGGAACGCTACCGCGAAGTCTTCGGGGACGAAAAACGCAACCCGCGCCGGATGGTCAGCGACCTCCAGCAGGCCAAACTGCTGCGTGCTGTCTATAGCGAACGGCAGTTGCAGGAGGTCATGACGGATTTCTGGTTCAATCACTTCAACGTTTTTGCCGGCAAGAACCTTGTGCGCGTCTTCCTCAGCGAATACGAACGCGATGCCATCCGCCCCCATGCCCTGGGGCGGTTTGAAGACCTGCTGCGCGCCACGGCCCACAGCCCGGCAATGCTGTTCTACCTGGACAACTGGCAGTCGGTCACGCCGGATTTGAAGCTGCCCGGCCAGGAGCAGCGTCCCCTTGGCGGCATGCGTCCCGGCAACGGGCAGCCGGGACAGGGGTTCCCAGGCCAGGGAGGCTTCGGCCGGAGAAGGCTTGGACAAGGCGGTATCTTCAACCGTGGTGGTGTGCAAAGCCCCTTCCCGCCGATGCGCCCGCCGGTGCAAGCTGGCTCCAAACCGGCAACTCCCCCCAACCCGGGTGCGGCACAACGGCGACAGCCCGGCATCAACGAAAACTACGCCCGCGAACTGCTGGAACTGCATACGCTCGGCGTGGACGGCGGCTACACCCAGAAGGATGTTCAGGAAGTGGCCCGGTGCTTCACAGGCTGGAGTATCCACCAGCCCTTCGGCGGCCAGCGCCGTGACCGTTTTGCCCGCCCTGGGATGCCCGGCGCAGCCGATGTGCCGCCCGGCTCGTTCATTTACCGCGACTGGGCGCACGATCAGGGCGAAAAGGTTGTGCTGGGCGTCAAAATTCCAGCCGGCGGCGGCAAACGGGACGGCGACATGGTGCTGACGCTGCTGGCGCGGCATCCTTCAACCGCCAGGTTCATCGCCACGAAACTGTGCCGCCGGTTTGTCGCCGATGAGCCGCCGGCCGGACTTGTCGCCAGGGTGGCCGCTACGTTCGAGCGGACGCAGGGCGACATCCGCGCCTGCCTGCAAACCATTTTCGAGTCGCCGGAGTTCTTCGATCCGGCGGTTTACCAGGCGAAGGTCAAGACGCCGCTGGAGTTCGTCGCCAGCACGCTGCGCGCCGCCGGAGCCGAAATCACGGATGCCCAGGTGTTGACCGGGGCGCTGGCGCGGATGGGCATGCCGCTTTACGGCTGCCAGCCGCCGACGGGCTACAAGGATGTCGCCGAAGCCTGGGTCAACACCGGGGCCCTGCTCAACCGCCTCAACTTTGCCCTGGTGCTCGCCAGCGGCAATCTGCCCGGCGTCAAGCTTCCGCCTACAGCTTCCGGTGATGACGGCCGGGCGCTCATCGAGACCCTTCTGGCCCGCTATGTTGGCGGCAGTGTCTCCGAAACGACGTACCGGGCGCTTGAAGACATCATCGGCGACCGCACCCGTCTCAAAGTCCGCACGCCGACCACACCGGACAACGAACCGGTGTTAGAAGAAGATGGAGATGCGGAGAACGATGATGCGTCCATGATGCCGGCCATGCCACGGCCGCGGCGCACGCCCGGAAAGGCCTTTGCACCGGGCGTGAACCCGGCGATGCGCCGCTATGATCTGGCGCTTGAAGCCCTCGCGCAGGCCGATGCGCCACTTCCCCTCACCGCACAACTGACCGGCCTCATTCTGGGTTCACCGGAGTTCCAGCGCCGCTAGTTTCCAAAGGAGCGTAAGCCTATGTCGCACCACATTTCCCGTCGGCAGTTCGTCCGCTTTGGCGCAAGCGGATTGGGGGCTTTGGCGCTGACGCCATCCGCTTTCGGGTATCTGTTTCAGCGGTATGCCCGTGCAGCCGAAGCCCAGGTTGCCCAACCGCGCCAACGGCTGGTAGTCATCTTCCAGCGCGGCGCAATGGACGGTTTGAGCGCCGTCGCGCCCTATGGCGATGAGCATTACCGCCAGTCGCGTCCGCTTCTGGCGGTAGCGCCGCCCAAACCGGGCGATCCGGCCGCGGCCCTCGACCTGGATGGGCGGTTTGGACTGAGTCCCCATCTGGCTCCGCTGCTGCCCCTGTTTCAGGCCGGGACACTGGCCGTTGTCCACGGCGTCGGCTCGCCCGACAGCACCCGCTCGCACTTCGACGCGCAGGACTACATGGAATCGGCCACGCCGGGCCGCAAAGGCACGCCTGATGGCTGGCTCAACCGCTACCTGCAGGCGGCGCCGCTTCAGAAGGCATCGCCCTTTCGGGCGGTGTCCTTCACCCAACTGACGCCACGCACCCTGCAGGGGAAAGCCGACGTCATTGCCCTCGATGACCTGCAAGCCTTCGAGCTGCGCGCCGGAGGCGCTACCGGCAAAGTGACATCCGGTTTCGAGGAGATGTACGCCCAGGCTGCGGCCGATGCGCTGCGCCATACCGGGCAGGACACCCTTGAAGCCATCCGGTTTCTCAAGCGCGCCAACCCGTCGCGTTTCCAGCCCGAACATGGCGCAACCTACCCGAACTCACCGCTCGGCCGGTCACTGCGCCAGATTGCGCAACTCATCAAGGCCAATGTCGGCCTTGAAGTCGCCTTCACAGACTGCGGGGGCTGGGACACGCATGCCAACCAGGGCGCTCCCGGACAACCCGCCGGACAGCTCAACCGCCTGCTGCGCGATTTTGGCAGCGCCATGGCTGCTTTCGTACAGGACTTGGGCGCAGAGCAGATGCGCAACACCCTCGTGCTGACGATGACCGAGTTCGGGCGTACCGTGCGCCAGAACGGCGCCGGTGGCACCGACCACGGACGGGCTTCGTGCATGTTTGTGGTCGGCGGCACCGTGCACGGCGGGCGGGTTTACGGAGACGTACCGAAACTGGCGCCGGCCAATCTTGCCGACGGGCGCGATCTTCCCGTGACCACGGACTTTCGCACCGTGCTGGCCGAAGTGGTTGTGCGGCATCTGGGTCTGGCTCAGGCGCAGCCGGTCTTCCCCGGCTACACCCTTCAGCCGGCCAACTTCATTGGCGTCCTCGCCCACCGGGGCTGACGGCGGCAACCACTACGGCAGCCTCACACGCCAACGGCTTGACGCCACACCGACTTCTCCGAAAGATGCGTACGGATTCGTACGCATCTTTCGTTTGTCCCGGAAAGTTTTGTCTTCACGGTAAGGAACGCGACCGACCATGCACCAGCCCGATCTCAAAACGGATGTGTTTTCCCCGCTCAAGCTCTTCACGCACATGGATGTGATGTACGACTGGTGGCAGGGCAAGAACGTCTATCCGATTACGATGGAACTCAGCCCTTCAACCATCTGCAACCACTTCTGTACGTGGTGCATGCACGGGGGGTACTTTGGCTCGCACAAGGGCGATGACAAGTCCAAAAAGGCGAACCCGGATGCGAGCATCATGCCGCTGTCCTTCTACCGGACGCTGCTCGACGAGCTGGTCACGCTGGGCACGAAAAGCATGATTTTTTCGGGCAGCGGCGAGCCGTTCGTCAATCCGAACCTCATGGAGTTTGTCGAATACACGGCTCACAAGGGTGTGGATTCGGCCATCATCACGCATGGCGGTCTGCTGACGCCCGAAAAGGCCCGGGTTGTGGCCCGGCACTGCACCTGGATTCGCATTTCACTCAACGCCGGCACGCCCGAAACCCGTGAGAAGATTCACAAGGTCAATGATTTCGAGAAGGTGCTGGGCAATCTGGCGAATCTGGCCGAAGAAAAACGCCGCCAGGGATCGAAGGTTCAGATTGGCGCGCAAATTTCCGTCGAACCGACCAACCTTGCCGAAGTTGAGGAAGCCACGCGGCGCGTCCGGGAAACCGGCATTGACTACTTCCAGATCAAGCCGGTCATTTTGCATCCCAAGTCCTCGAGCGAGTTTTACGACCGCGATTTTTATCTCGACGCCCTGTATCGCGCCCGCGCTGCCAAACAGATGTACGAAACGGAGACGTTCCGCGTCTTCGTCAAGGAAGACCAGTTTGCAGGCGTTCTTGCGCCCGACCTCGAACGCAGCGCCTACCGGAAGTGCTATGCCACGTTTTTTCCGGTCATCGAGGCCAACAAGAAGGTCTATTACTGCTCCCAGACCCGTGGGCAGGAGGAATTCTGCCTGGGCGATCTCAGCACCCAGAGTTTCCGGGAAATCTGGGAAAGTGAGCGCCGCCAGCAGGTCATTGCGTCCATCAACGTGGATGAATGCCAGCCGATTTGCCGGTGTCATCCCATCAACAAGACGCTCTGGACGCTGCGCCATCCGAACAACAACCCGAATTTCGTCTGAGTCGCTGTGACGGCGCTGGTCACTTCCCCTGCCGGTTCATCTGCCGACGCAAACCCTTCCACAACGGTGCGGGACTGGTCTGGCTGGCTGTTCTGGTGTGGAGTGCTGCCGCTGGCGCTCGTGCTGCGCGGCTGGCACATCGGGCAGCAGAACCTCTGGCTCGATGAGCTGTATTCCCTTGATGTCGCCCGGCGGTCGCTGACCGGGATTGCCCGGTGTGCCGCCGCGGATGTGCATCCGCCGCTGTTTTACATCCTGCTGAAAATCTGGATGAACCTCTTTGGCGACAGCGCCGCGGCCGTCCGGTCACTTTCCGTTGTCGCCAGCCTGTCCGCGCTGGTGTCTGTTTTCCGCCTGATCGCACCCCGTTACAGCGGTTCGGTGGCTCTGGCCACCACGCTGCTGATGGCGGTTTCCGCGCACCAGATATTCTTTGCCCAGGAAGCCCGGATGTACCCGCTGGTCATGGCGCTGGTGCTGGTGGCACTGCGCGGGTACGCCATGTGGCGTGAAAGCGGTGTGGAGCGCGGGCTGGCGGTGTACCTGTGGGCGGCGCTGGCGGCGATGTACTGCCACTACTTTGCCGTGCTGGCTGTCCTTGCGGTCAACGCGCACTTCGTGCTGACGGCCTTTGGCCCGACGCGCGCGGCCACCCGCCGTCAGACGCGGCGCTGGTTTATCGCCCAAGGCGTCATGGCGCTGCTGTATGCCCCGTGGGTTGAAGTCATCGTAGCGCAGATGCAGCGCGGTCAAACCTGGCGCAAACCGCTCACGCTGGCTGACGCCGGCTGGCAGGTTGTGGGCTACTTCCAGGAAACCACGTTGGGCTATGCCGTCTATCTCGATCACATCCGGGACTGGTTTGCGCGGCTCATCGTGGAACACGTGAACCTGCCGGGAAGCTTTTTCTGGCAACCGCTGACGTTCAACATTGTCTTCATCCTGTTTCTGACAGCTCTGATGGGCATCGGGTTGTGGCACAACCTGAAGCTGGCGCGCGCGGACATACGGGCGGCCCTGCCGGTGCTGTTTCTGGCTCTGCCCCTGCTGCTTGCCAGTGGGTTGTCGCTGCGGAAGGGCAGCATGGAGATGGCCCGCTACCTGATTTTCACGACGCCCGCTTTCTGGTTTTTCACGGCCGTCGGGCTGTATCAGATACGCGCTGCCGGGTGGCGTCTGGCATTGATTGGCCTGTGTGTCGGGACGCTGTTCTGGCAGGGTACGCGGATTCACTACGGCACGACAGCGCGGGACAGCGATCTGCGTCCGGCGCTGGAGTTCATCCGCCGCGAGTCCCGGCCCGGAGAGCGGGTGGTCATTGATCCCGACGCCATGGATGTCTGCCTGGCTTACTACGCGCCGCGTTATGGACTGGAAGGAATGACCTACCCGGCGCAGATGACGCCAACCGGCGAACCTGTGGGGCACAATCAGCTTGAACGCCTGATGCGGGAAGAAGGGGTACGGCGCGCGTGGGTCATTCTCGATTATCGTTCAGAGAAGTTTGATGCGCCGGCCGTGCCGGGCTTTCACGTTGTGCGCCAAGTGGATTTCCCAGGCGCCTATCCGAAGGTGCGCGTCATTGAAGTGCTGCGCTGATGCGCTGACTCTTGCTGCCGGATTCCATACAAGTGACCCGGCCCGGTTTGTGGCGTTCCTGCAGGACAGCCACGAGTCTAGCTGGCCTTCGCCCGGACTTCGTTTTCGACATCATCCATGCGGTGTTCGACATCCCGTACCCGGGCGCGCATGTCCATGATGTCCTGCGTCATGATTTCCAGCTTGCGGTTGATGAGCTTGAGTTCGGCAGCGACCTTCTGGAAGCCTTCCGTCACCTGTGCTTCCAAAGCATCGAGACGGGAGCCAAAACCCGACACCTGTGTTTCCAAGGCATCGAGACGGCTTGTGATTCGGGACTCCATGGCGGAGAGACGTTCAAGGACAGTTTCAATTGTCGGCTTGGTTTCCATGAGAGCGCACCTCCGGGTTCAGATTTTATTTCCTTGTTCACCGTTCCCACCCACGTAACGTTGGTGGCTGACGGCAAGGTGGCTCAGGCGACTGAAGGTTCAATCGCTCTGGGTATGCGTTGATCAAGTGCACGCAGGCTGGCGCGCATGTCCATAATGTCCTGCGTCATGATTTCCACCTTGTGCTTCATGTGCTCCAGTGTTTTATTGACTCTCTGAAAGCCTTCCGTCACCTGTGTTTCCAGGGCATCGAGACGCCCCCCAAACGACGACACCTGGGTTTCGAGTGTTTCGAGACGCCTCCCAAACGACGACACCTGGGTTTCGAGTGCTTCGAGACGCCCCCCAAACGACGACACCTGGGTTTCGAGTGCTTCGAGACGCCCCCCAAACGACGACACCTGGGTTTCGAGTGCTTCGAGACGCGTACCAAACGACGACACCTGGGTTTCGAGTGCTTCGAGACGGCTTATGATTTGGGACTCCCTGGCAGCGCTTCGGGACTCCATGGCGGAGAGACGTTCAAGAATGGTTTCAATCGTCGGCTTGGTTTCCATGGCAGCACACCTCCAGGTTCAGATTTGATTTCCCTGTTCACCGTTCCCACCCACGTAACGGTGGCGGCTGACAGTGGGGCGGTTCAGGCAACTGAGGGTTCAAGCCCTCCTGGTATGCGGCGATCAAGTTTTCGCATGGCAGCGCGCACATCCATAATGTCCTGCGTCATGATTTCCAGCTTGTACTTCATTATCTCCAGTCCGTCGTTGACCTTCTGAAAGCCTTCCTTCAACTGTGTTTCCAAGGCATCAAGACGCGATTCAACTCCCGATACCCGGACTTCCAGGGCATCGAGACGCGCCCCAAACCCCGACACCTGCGTTTCCAGAGCATCGAGACGGGCCCCAAACCCCGACACCTGCGTTTCGAGTGCTTCGAGACGGCTTATGATTTGGGACTCCCTGGCAGCGCTTCGGGACTCCATGGCGGAGAGACGTTCAAGAACGGTTTCAATCGTCGGCTTGGTTTCCATGACAGCGCACCTCCGGGTTCAGCCTTCATTTCCCTGGCCGAGCCAAGTCCGGTGATTGTCGCTGAAAACCTGTGGAAACGTAAAGACCACGGTGCGCGCGATACCTTGCAGGTCGTGGATGACGCGCTCCACCCGCCAGCCGGCAGCTTCGCCCACGGCACAAACCCGTGCCGCCTGCTCAAACCCAACCTCACAGGCAAACTTCCCGCCGGCCACCAGATAGGGCGGCAGGGCGGCCAGAAGGTGGGCATAGACTTCGGTTCCCTGCTCTCCGCCAACCAGGGCCACGTACGGCTCGTGGTCACGGACTTCCCGCTGGAGCGCCGGCCAGTCCGTTTCCGCCACGTAGGGCGGATTCGACACCACGAGATCAAACGGCGGCGTGGTGGGCACAGCGTCCAGCCAGTGGCTCTCGACCAACCGGACGCGCTCCGCAACACCATGGCGCTGGGCATTGGCGGCAGCCACGGCCAGTGCCGCCGGCGAAATATCCACGGCCACGACCTGCGCCGTCGGGATTTCCGCCGCCAAGGTCACGGCCAGACAGCCCGAACCAGTCCCCAAATCCAGCAGCCGCCAGTCCGGCTGAGGACGGGTGCGGATGTGCTCCAGGCTCACTTCCACGAGCAGTTCGGTTTCCGGGCGTGGGATGAGCACGTCGCGCGTTACCTGAAAATCGCGTCCGTAGAAGTTCTGCCGGCCTGTGATGTACTGAAGCGGCTCGCCGTCGGCCCGACGGTGGAAGGCCCGGCGTACCAGCTCGGCGTCTGTGTCGGAAACCGTATGCTCTGGGTGGGCCGCAAGTGTGACGGCATCCACGTTCAGCAACTCCCGCACCAGGCGGCCGGCTGTGCGGTAAGGCTCATCCACCCCACCGGCCGCCAGGAGGCGAGCGCCTTCCTTGACGAGTTCACCAAATGTCGTTGACATAGGCCCTGCACCTGCCCGGTACGTCACCGGTGCGAAATGTGACACCCGCCGGGCAGCGGCCACACCCTGCCGCCCCGTGGGTCAACCGACGGAACGCTCTATGTTTCTCAATTTTCGTCCCGATGAAACCTTTGCGCGGGAACTCGACCGCGCCGATGAACTCGCCGACTTTCGCACGCACTTTCACTTCCCGGTCAATCCGGCAACGGGCAAGCCGCAGCTTTACTTCTGCGGTCACTCGCTGGGGCTGCAACCGGTAGCCACGCGGCAGGCCGTCCTGACGGAACTTGACCGGTGGGCATCGCTGGGCGTCGCCGGACATTTCACGCCGCCGCATCCGTGGGCCGACTACGACGCCGATCTCCGTCCGTTGGTGGCGGAACTGGTTGGGGCGCAGCCCGATGAAGTTGCGCTGGCCAATGGTCTGACGGTCAACCTGCATCTGCTGCTGGCCTCGTTTTACCGCCCGACGCGGGAACGCTTCAAAATCCTGATGGAAGCGCGCGCCTTTCCGTCCGACCGGTATGCGGCGCTCAGCCAGGCGGCTTTTCACGGCTTTGACCCGCGTGAAGCCGTAGTGGAAATGCGTCCCCGTCCGGGCGAAGACCTGTTGCGCACTGAAGACATGCTGGAGCAGTTGGAGCGCGAAGGTGACCAGGTGGCGCTCGTCCTGCTGGGGGCGGTCAACTATGCCACGGGACAGTTTTTCGAGCTGGCGCCACTGGTTGCCCAGGCGCGGGCCAAGGGCTGTGTCGTGTGCATAGATGCCGCGCATGCCATTGGCAACGTTCCCCTGGCGCTGCACGACTGGGACGTGGATTGTGCCGTGTGGTGCCACTACAAATACGTCAACGCCGGCCCCGGCGCCGTCGGGGGCTATTTCGTTCATGCGCGCCATGCCCAACGTTTTGACCTGCCGCGTTTTGTCGGCTGGTGGGGACACCGCGCCGAGACCCGCTTCCTGATGCCTGACACCTACGAACTGGCCGCCGGTGCAGCCGGCTGGCAACTCAGCAACCTGCCGATTCTGTCGCTGGCGGCCCTGCGCCCTTCCCTTGACCTGTTTCACCGCGCCCGGATGGCACGGTTGCGGGCGAAAGCCGTCCGGCTGACGGCCTATGCGCTGGCGCTGCTGGACGGGCTTCCCCTTCAGCTCATCACCCCACGCGATCCGTCCGCCCGTGGCGGAAAGCTCTCGTGGCGTGTGCCGGAAGCGCGTTCCCTGGCTGCCTGGTTTCAGGAACAAGGCGTTGTCGTGGACGTCCGCGAACCGGACATCCTGCGGGTGGCCGTTGCGCCGCTGTACACGAGTTTTCACGATGTATGGCAACTTGCCCAGGTCTGGCGCAACCGCCTTGCCACAACCTGACCCGTCCTGCCACAGAAGTCCTGCTTGCTGTGAAGCCCCTGCACACCGTCCGAGTCTATGCCCTCCGCTGCCCGGTACGCGGCTGGGTGTTCTACGCACCGCCCGAAGCCTTCCCGGCCGAAGACAGCTCTCCGCCGGAAGGCTTGACGCAGCGGCTTGTGCGCCGCGCGTATCGTCTTCGGGAAGAAGCTGCGCACCTGCTGCACACACCACCCAACCGCTTCTGGCGCGGCATCCGGCGTATCTGGCTCTGGCTTGAACAGTGGACGCACCCGGCCGAAGGTCTGCTGCGGGCGCTGGCTCATGCGAGTACTGTCGAAATCATCCACGACGGAGAACTGGATGACGACACCGTGCGCGCCTACTGGATGAGCTGGTTGGACACACGCCTCGCTGTCCACCAGCGGGGCGTCTGGATCAATATCGCCCTTCTCCCACTTACCCTGCTGCTCGGCCTGCTGCCCGGTCCCAACATCTTCATTGCCTGGAACGCCATCCGGCTGTACGTCCACTGGCAGGCTCGTCGTGGGGGACGCCGCGCCCGCGATACCGCCCACACCACCGTGCAGCGCGACCCCCGGTTGCACCTGCCTTCCCAAGGCTCACCGGGCACCTGCCAGAAACGCATCGCCGAACTGGGGCAGCAGCTCCATCTCCCGGAACTGTCTGACTTCTATGCCCGCTGGCCGGTCTGTTCGGCACCCTCCCGGTAACCGGCGTGGTCCAGCTTCCCTCAGTCCGCAGCCTCCACGGACGCGGACAGCCTTGGTTCCATTCCCTTTTTCCCCTTTTGCAGTCAGCCATGACTTCGTTTATTGTGTCAGCCACAGTCAACAACCATTGGCATGCCCCTTGGTCTGTTTCACACCAGTGTCGGTTAGACTGTAGCGGCTTTGCACCTCAACCGGCTGAGAGGTTGGCAACTATGGAAAACCTGTACATCGAGAAAGCCAAAGCGACACCGCGCATCGCCTTTGACGCCGCCACAGGCGTTCTCGATATGGAAGGCGATTCGTACCCAGAAAATGCGATGCACTTCTACCAACCGGTTTTGGACTGGCTGTCGCTCTACCTGATCGAGTCTTCCACGCCCATTACATTCAACTTTCGTCTGGACTATTTCAACACCAGCTCATCGAAGTGCATCATCACCATTCTGGAGATGGTTGAACATGCCGTCCGAGCCGGGCGGACTGTCACCCTGAACTGGCACTACTATGAAGACGATGACGACATGAAAGAGCACGGCGAAGAGTTTGCCGAAGACTTCTCGATTCCCTTCAAATTCGTAGCGATCCCGTCCTGATGGCCGCATGGCTGAACCAAAACCCAAAACGGCTGCTGAAGAAGTCTTTGCTACGGAATTCGCTGTTCTGGCCACGGCCGAGCGAATTGCAGCCGAAGGGCTGCCCAACGGAGCGGAGTGGCAACGGGAGTTTTCGGAACTGGCCAGGAAGTACCGCGCCCTGCTCAAGCAGGCGGTCAAAATGACCGGCATCGGGGATGCCACCCAGAGCCGCCTGCTGCGCATTCAGCACGAACTGGAAGCCAAAAACCGGGAACTGCTCGAAAAAAACCAGGCCCTTATCCGCGCCCAGGAAGCGCTCCTGCAATCCCAGGCGCGTGCCCAGACGATTTTTTCAGCCTACACGGAAGCCCTGCCGGGCACGGTGCTTGACGGGCGCTACCGCCTCGAACGCAAAATTGGCGCTGGCGGTTATGGTGCGGTGTATGAGGCCACGCACCTCGCGCTGAACACGACCGTCGCCGTCAAAATCCTCCAGCCCCGGGGCGGCAGCGTCACGCCGGAAGAACTCGACCGGTTCAAGCGCGAGGGCATTTCAGCCTGTCGTGTCCAGCACCCCAATGCCGTCAACGTCATTGACTTCGGCATTTCCTCAAATGGTTTTGCCTACCTGGTGATGGAACTCCTGCACGGCGTGACGCTGGGACAGGAACTCAAGCGGCTGGGGCGGCTCTCCCCCCAGCGGTGTCTGGACATCATCCTTCCGGTGGCGTCGGTTCTGGCCGAAGCCCACGCCATGCACATCGTTCACCGCGACATCAAACCGGACAACATCTTCCTGCACCGCCCGCCGACCGGCGAAGTCGTCAAACTGCTCGACTTCGGTCTGGCCAAACTCATGGCCGCCGAAGATGGCTCCCACCCGGAAGCGACCCGTGGCCTTATCGTCGGGACACCCAAGTACATGCCGCCGGAGCGCCTGAGTTTTCTCCCCTACGATGGACGGGCCGACATCTACAGTCTGGGGATTGTCACCTACGAAATCCTGGCCGGGCGCCCGCCCTTTACGGCGCAGAATGGCAATGTGGCGGCATTGATGACGGCGCACCTGCAGAGTGTGCCGCCACCGCTGGCCAGTTTTGCGCCCGATGTGCCGCCCATCCTCGAAGCCGTCACCATGCGCATGTTGCACAAAGTCCCGTCGTCACGCCCGACCGCACAGGAAGTCGTGCGGCTTCTCAGACCCCTCAGTCACCACTGACTCACCCGCTTCGGAAACCGCCATGGCCTTCTTTTCCCGCAGTTTCGACCGTGAAAAAACCCTCAAGCAGGCAGAAAAGCATGCCCAGCAGGGCAAGCTTGAAGCTGCCATCAAAGACTATGAGCTGGTGGCGCGGACCGACCCCAAGGATGTCACCATTGCCAACATCCTGGGCGACCTCTACCAGCGGGTCAACCGGACACAGGAAGCCGCCGGGCGCTTTGCCATGGTGGCCGAACACTACGTCCGCCAGCAGCAACTGCCCCAGGCCATTGCGCTGTACAAGAAGATCATCCGGTTGCAGCCGGACCAGCCAGAGTACAGCCTCGCGCTGGGCAATCTGCACCGGAAACAGGGCATGGTGGCGGACGCCAAACAGGACTACCGGAGCGCGGCCGAGGCCGCCCGCCGGAACGGCGCCCCGGAAACGCTCATCTCGGCGCTACGGGAGCTGGCCAAACTCGATCCGGGCGATGGGCGGGTCAAGCGCGAACTGGCGGAAGCCCACCTGCGCAGCGGCCAGCGCACGGATGCTTTCGAGCAATTCCTGGCGGCCGGAACCGCCCTGCGGCGGCAGCAGGACTGGGAAGGTTCGCTCGGCGCGTATGACCGCGCCCTCTCCATCCGTCCCGACAGCACGAGCGCCCTGGGTGGCTATGCCGAAACCTGCATTGCCGCCGGACAGGCGCTGCTCGGCTACGAGTGCATTCGCCAGCAGATCAGCCAGACGCCAAACAACCTCGAACTTGCCGTGGTGCTGGGGCGGGCTTACCTGCAGGGAGGAGAACTCGACGCGGCCGAAGCCACCTTCGACCGCCTGTTTGCCATTGACCAGAGCCGTTTCGAGCACCGGCTGGAAGTGGCTGAAGCCTGTGTCCAACGCGAGGCCTTCGACCGCGCCGTTCACATCATCCGCAGCCTGCTCAACCTGATTCTTGACCGCGGACAGAAAAAACGTGCAACGGCCATTTTGCGCAGTATCCTTGAACGCCAGCCAAATCACATTCCGACTATCGAGTGCCTGGCCCAGGTGTATGAGCAGTCCGGCGAGAAGCGGAAGCTGGCCAGCACCCTTGACCTGCTTTCCCAGGCCTATCTCGATGCCGGACGTGAGGCCGATGCCATCCGCACTCTTGAACAGGCCATCCGGCATCAACCCAGCCGCAAGGCGCGGCAGCGGCTCGAAGCCCTGACCGGTCACAAGGCGGATGACCCGGCCGCCGCAGCGGCGATGAGTTTCCCGGAAGGGTTTGAGTCACCCTCGGCTGCCGGTTACTACGACCGCCTGACGGCCGGGGCAACCTCACCGGCCGGAACAACGCCGTCGGTGGAACGCACCGAGACGACATCGGGCGAATACAGCATCGCCCTGCTCGACAGCCTCCTGGTGCAGAACCCGGAACTGATGCAGGCGCGGTTGACACTGGTTGAACGGATGGTGGCCGCCCAGCCGGATGTTCTGGAAACGCGCCTCCAGCTCAAGGACCTGTACGTGGAGTCCGGGCGGAAAACCGATGCCGCGCGCGAAGCCATGGTGCTGGCGCAGATGTATCAGGCGCGGGGTGATGCGGACAAAGCTGCCGAACTGCAGGCGGAAGCAATCTCGCTCGATCCCAATGCCGCCCTTCTGCCGGCCACACCACAGCCGCTTCCGGTGGCAGCCCCTCTGCCACCGGCGATACCGCTGTCGTTTGAAGTGCCAGGCGGGCTGGCGAATCTCCTGACAGGCAGCCGGGCCGCCGAGCCGTCGGGTGCCGGACGGCTGAGCGATCTCCTGACACTGGCGCAATTTCAGAAACTGCACGGACGCGAGTGGAACCGCGCGGCACGCCAGGGTTATCCGCTCACGCTGTGTCTGGCACAGCTCGACTTCTTTGCGTCCTATCCGGCCGCTTTTCGCCAGCCATGTCTGGAAGTCGTCGCCGGGCTTTTCGATGCCCAACTCGCACCGGCAGGCGGCATGGCGGCCTATGACCCTGGTGAAGGCTTTTTGGTACTTATCCCCGATGCGGATGCTGAGCAGGGACGGGAGCGGGCCGAACATCTGTGTGCAGCCATCCAGCAAAAAGGGATTCCGCACGCTTCCTCGCCCCACCGGGTTCTAACGCTGAGTGTGGCGGTCACAAGCGACCTGCCGCTCTTTGAGGGCATGCCGTTTGATAAATTCGTGTCCGTTCTGCGTGACGCCCTGGCCCAGGTGACCACCCGTGGTGGGAATCTCGTCACGGTGGTTCCGGCGGCGTACCGTCGTCCATAGGAAACGGCCAGTGTGGTACGGGGCGACAAGCCGGACACCCAAAATCCAACGGACACGATTGAAATGCCAGTCTGGCTCACACTAATATGGAGGCGCTGCAACCCTGAAAAGCCTCTTCAACTCATCTCCCGGCGGGGCGTAGCACATGCGGACGACCGGTAAAACCAAAACGTCTCCCATTCGGGAACACACCCTGGAATCGCCCGATATTTTACGGACGGCGCGGGCGGAACTGATGCGCGATGGCGTCTATCGCTTCCGGGTCAACGGCAGCACCATGCGCCCCACCATCTCTGATGGTGACTGGCTGACCGTTGAGCAGGTGCCAACCACTCAGCTCGGTGTTGGAGACATTGTTCTGCTTTGCACAAGCAGCCAAACAGCCGTCGTGCATCGCATTCTGCGTTTCGAGCAACGCCATGCTACGACCTATGTCGTGACCCGTGGGGACGCAGCCGAAGGTCTCGATGTCTCCGTTCCGGTTTCCAACGTCGTTGGGCGCGTCCTGCGCATCGAAAGTAACGGCGTCCGGCATGATCTGACCACGTTCTGGCGTCGTCTGCGGACACGCCTCGCCGGATGGCTTCACCGCTGGCGCTTCCGCAAGGTCAAATCCGTCTAGCGCCCCTTGCCCTTCGTCAGGCAACCTCCGTTCGCCCATGACCAAGGCTTGCTGGAGATTCCCCATGGAAAAACCCCTTTCTCCTGCTCCCCGCAAAGTGACCATTGTCGGCGTGCCCATGGATTTGGGCGCCGACCGGCGTGGCGTGGACATGGGGCCGTCCGTCGTACGCATTGCCGGCCTCAGCGCCAAACTCACCGAACTGGGCTACACCGTGGAAGACCTTGGCAACATCCCGGTGGCACTAGCCGAAATGCGCCGCGCCACGCCGGCCGACGCCAGACACAAGTATCTTGCTGAAGTGGCCAAGTCGAATGCCATTCTGTCCGATTGCGTCGAAGGGATTCTGGACCGCGGCGCCGTGCCGGTTGTCCTGGGCGGCGACCATTCGATTGCCATCGGAAGCGTCGCCGGGGTGGCCGGTTACTACCGCCGCCGGGGCCAACGCATCGGCATCATCTGGATTGACGCCCATGCCGACATCAACACGCCGGAGTCATCCCCGTCCGGCAATATCCACGGCATGCCGCTGGCTGTTCTGCTGGGCTATGGCCCTGAAGTTTTGACGCACATTGGCGGATTTGCCCCGAAGATACACCCTGAAGACTGCGTCATCATCGGTGTGCGTCAGATTGACGAAGGCGAGCGTCAACTGGCGCGTCAATTAGGGCTGCGCATCTACACAATGCGCGATCTCGACGAACGTGGCATGAGCGCCATCATGGATGAAGCCATCGCCTGGGTTACACGCCACACGGTTGGTTTTCACGCGACATTCGACATGGACTTCGTTGACCCTTATTATGCGCCTGGCGTCGGCACGCCTGTTCCCGGCGGGGGCACCTATCGTGAAAGTCACCTGGCAATGGAGAAAATTCACGATTCAGGCAAAATGCTCTCGGTCGAAATGGTCGAAATCAATGCCGTTCTCGATGCGCATAATCGGACCGGCGAACTGGGCGCGGAACTCCTGCTCTCTGCGCTTGGCAAAAAAATCCTGTAAGTCTGCTCAGGACGCCGGGTGAGTCGGTTTCAGGACGTAGCCAACCAGGGTACGGCCGGCTCAGCCTTGCGTCGCTTGGAGGAACCGGCCATGGCACTCGAAACGTCTGAAAAAATCTGGCACAACGGCAAACTGCTCCCGTGGGAGGACGCGCGCATTCATGTCATGTCGCACGTTGTCCATTATGGCTCCTCGGTGTTCGAGGGCATCCGCTGCTATCAAACCCCGCGTGGTCCACGGCTCGTCCGCCTGCGTGAGCATGTGCGCCGTCTGTTCGACTCCTGCCACATCTATCGCATGACGATTCCCTTCACGATGGAGCAAATCTTCACGGCCTGTATCGAAATCGTACGGGTCAACAAGCTCCAGCACTGCTACGTGCGTCCCATTGTGTTTCGTGGCTATGGGGCCTTTGGCGTCAACCCGTTCCCGGCCCCGGTGGAAACCTTCATCATCTGTTTTCCCTGGGGACGCTACCTTGGCAGTGACGCACTTGAAGCCGGGGTGGATGTATGTACTTCTTCCTGGGCGCGCATGTCCCCCAATACACTTCCCACCACGGCCAAAGCCGGCGCCAACTACATGAACTCCCAACTCATCAAGATGGAAGCCATTGTCAACGGCTATGCCGAAGGGATTGCCCTTGACGCTGCCGGTTATGTCAGCGAGGGAAGCGGGGAAAACGTCTTCATGGTGCGGGATGGGACCGTCATTACCCCTCCGATTGGACGCGCTGTGCTGCCTGGCATCACCCGCGATGCCGTAATGCGTCTCTGTGAAGACTTGGGCATTCCGGTCGTGGAGCGCAGCATTCTCCGCGAAGAACTCTACATTGCCGACGAGGTGTTTCTCACCGGCACCGCCTGCGAAATCACTCCGGTGCGCACGCTCGACAAGATCAAAATTGGCGAAGGCAAACGCGGCCCCATCACCAAACAACTCCAGGATGCCTATTTCGGCATCATTCACGGCGAACGTGAAGACCGCCATGAATGGCTCACCGCCGTCTGAACCGGACGTGCGATCCTGCACGGCACATCTTCATTCACTTGAGCAGCTCCGCCAGGACATCACCGCCTGCCGGAGCTGTTCCCGTCTGGTGGTCTGGCGGGAACATGTAGCGCAACACAAAGTCCGCCGCTTTCAGACGGAAACCTACTGGGGCAGGCCCATCCCCGGCTTTGGCGATCCACAGGCCCGGTTGCTTATTGTCGGGCTGGCGCCGGCGGCGCACGGCGGCAACCGTACCGGTCGCCTCTTCACTGGCGACCGGAGTGGCGACTGGCTGTTTCGGGCGCTGTACCGCGCCGGTTTTGCCAATCAGCCGACGTCAACCCACCGCGAAGATGGGCTGCACCTCATCAACGCTTACATCTGCGCGGCTGTCCGCTGCGCGCCGCCGGACAACCGGCCGCTTCCCGAAGAAGCTGAGACCTGCCTGCCGTTTCTCGTCCGCGAAATGGAATTGCTCCCTGAAGTGCGCGTCATTGTCGCCCTTGGACAGTTTGCCTTTGAACAGACCTTGAAGGCGCTGCGTCAGCAGGGGAAGGTGTTTCCCAAGCCAAAACCGCGTTTTGCACATGGTGCGCGTTATGACCTCGCACCCGGACTCACACTGCTTGGTTCTTATCACCCAAGCCAACAGAATACGCTGACGGGCCGGCTCACCGAACCCATGCTGGATGCCATCTTCACGACCGCACGCCAGATACTACTCCCTGACGCCAGCGCTACTCCGGCGGGTTGATGTCAAACAGTTCTGCGCCAAACCACTGTTGCAGTTTTTTGACCGCCGGGTGACGTTCAACCTCAGCCCGCAACAGCTTTTCCCGGCGGTCCGGCTCTGGCTCTGAGACGGCAGGCGGCTGACGGCCCTCCAGGTGGGTGACAAGGCTCACCTGCCTGCCGGTCAGCGCCTGCAGGACTTCCTGCAGGAAAGCCCGTGCTTCCCGGACGGAAGCCTCCTGCGATTTGGCTTCAGGGCCGAAGGTCAACTCGAACCGATCGCCATTCCATCGCGCGGACTGAACTTTTTCAAGTTGTGTGGCTAAAAAGGGTTTTCCCTGTTCATCAGCCCGCTGCCTGATTCTGTCCAGAACTTCGGTCGCGTTGGTCGGGTCGAAGCTGTCATCCGCCGGTGGGGCTGCCGCCAGCAGGGCCGTATCCGGGGGCGGTTCCGGGGGTGGCTCTGGCGGTGGCGCAAGGCGCAGCGGCGGACGGTCAGGCGACCCGGATTCCGCGCGCGTGGGGCGTTCCGGGCGTGTTGCCGATGGCGGCGGCGTTGGTTTGACCGGCGTGGCCGGCCGCTTTCCGGCAGTGGTGCCACCCGGTGAAGATACGGGAAGTGGACGGGGGCCTTCGGTCAGAAGCGCATCAAGCCGCGCCAGAATGTCCTCCAGCGGCTTGAGGTGGCCAAGCTGGGTCAGTTTGACGAGACCGACTTCCACAAGTGGGCGCGGGTCCTCTGCCGCCCGCACCTGCATTTCCAGGTCAGCCACCAGCGAAAACAGCCGGATCAGTTCGGCAACCGTGAAGTACCGGCTCTGCTTTTTGATAATAGCCACTTCACTGTCGGCAACCGGCAGCAACTCCCGGTCAGCGCCGACCAACTGTGCCACGAGCAGGTGGCGCAGATAGGTCATCAGCTCCCGCAAAAACTGCCGCAGGTCATGGCCCGTCCGAACCAGCCGCTCCACATCCAGCAAAACAGCAGCGGCATCCGACCTGTGCAGGGCTTCCACGACTTCTGACAGCCAACCGATGCCGATGAGACCAAGGGCGTCGCGCACGGCGGCTTCATCAATCTCGGTGGACGTGCCGGCAAAAGCCAATACCTGCTCAAGGGCCGACTGCGCATCGCGCAGGCTGCCACGTCCGGCCTGGGCAATCTGCACCAGCGCCGCGCGTGAAATCGGCACCTGCTCCGCCTCGGCAATCTGCCGGAGCCGGTCGGCAATGACTTCGACGCCAACCGTCCGAAACTCATAGACCTGGCAGCGGGAGAGAATGGTCTCCGGCAGCTTGTGCAGTTCTGTCGTCGCCATGATGAAGACCACGTGCGGCGGCGGCTCTTCCAGAGTCTTCAGCAGGGCGTTGAAGGAACTCGTCGAAAGCATGTGGACTTCATCAATGATGAAGACCTTGTAGCGGTCACGCGCCGGACGGTTTCCGACCGTGGCAATGATGACCTCGCGGATGTTGTCCACGCCGGTATGGGAAGCAGCGTCAATTTCGAGAACATCGAGCGAGTTGCCGGTCAGGGTTTCCTGGCAGGACGGACACACGCCGCAGGGGGTGGGCGTCGGGCCTTCGGCGCAGTTGAGCGCCCGGGCAAAGAGTCGGGCGCAGGTGGTTTTGCCGACGCCGCGCGGCCCGGCAAACAGATAGGCGTGATGAAGCCGTCCCGTCCGCAGGGCATTGCTGAGGGCGCGCGTAATGGCCGCCTGCCCCACGACATCTTCAAACTGCTGAGGTCGCCACTTGCGGGCGATGACCTGATAAGCCATAAGCAAAAAGCCTGACCGGCAAAGCCACGCTTCCCCAGGACCCAAGCTACATCCCCCAGGCTGGCGTGCGTGATGCCGGTTGGCATGAGTCCCGAACTGCCGAAATCATGCCATGCCCGAAACACTGACCGTTGCCACGTGGAACGTCAACTCCATTCGCGTCCGCCTGCCCCACGTGCTGGACTGGCTCGAACGCCACGAACCGGACATCCTGTGTCTGCAGGAAACCAAGGTCCCTGACGCCGATTTTCCATTTGAGGCTTTTGAGCAACTTGGTTACGTAGCCAGCGTGTACGGACAGAAAGGTTACAACGGCGTGGCTATCCTCTCCTTTGAGCCACAGCAGCAGGTTCGCTATGGCTTACCCGACGATGCGCCCGATGACCAGCGGCGGTTTCTGCTCGCCACGATCGGCGGCGTCACCGTGGCCTCGGTGTACGTACCCAACGGCGAAGCGGTCACCTCGCCGAAGTTTGCCTACAAGCTGTCCTTTCTGGAGCGGCTCACGCACTTTCTGACAAGCCATCTGACGCCGGAGATGCCGTTTCTGCTCTGTGGTGATTACAACATCGCGCCGGCTGACATTGATCTCTACGACCCGGAAAGCAACCGCGAGACGGTGATGTTCCATTCGCGGGAGCATGCGTTTCTGGCGCGCTGGCGGCAGTGGGGACTGCGCGACAGCGTCCGCGAGCAGCATCCCGACGAGCCGGGGCTGTATAGCTGGTGGGACTACCGTACGGGTGGGTTTGCGCGCAACCGGGGCTGGCGCATTGACCACATCTGGGCAACGCCGGTTCTGGCGGATGCTTGTCTGTCAGCCAGCATTGACCGCGCCGAGCGCGGCCGGGAACGTCCCTCTGACCACGCACCGGTCGTGGCCACCTTTCGCCTTCCGTCAAAAACCAGCGGCTGAACCGACCACCCGAACATCAAAACCGCCCACCACAGGCACTGTGGTGGGCGGTCAGACATCGTGCGGTTCAGGTGAGGTTACTCAAGGGCTTTCTTTTGGGCCGGGCCGAGTGTCCGTTCTGTGCCAAAGGATTCCGACAGCGCCGTGGGTTCATCGGGGATGAGGCCCATCTGGCGCTTGTAGGCGATGAGGGCATCCTGGGCCTGAACGTTATAGACTTCACGTTCGAGCTGTGCCATCTGGCTGTCCACACCTGACGTGGACAGCTCCATCTTGGCTTCGGCGGCTGCGGCGCGGCGGTTGATTTTCTCGCGCATTTCATCAAACGAACCGGCCGTATCCCCCACCTGGAAGGAAGCCATCGTGGCAGCAAGCTGCTCCTGCATCCGCGCACGCTTGCTCTCGCCGATAAGCTGCATGGCCTCGTCCTGCTTGCGCTTCATCTTGAGCAGGTAGTCATCGCGGAAGCGGATGGCCTGCTGCGAAGCTTTCTTGGCCACCACGAGCTGTTCCTTGGCGCGGGCCAGCGAGTTCTGCTTTTCCTGCATGGAGGCAATGTAGGTGGTGGCAATGTCGTCGCGCCCCATCTTGATCGCGGCTTTGACCTTGCTGTCGAGTTCGGTGATTTCGCGCTCCAGCGTGGCGACCTCCCGTTCGAGCAGCTTTTCATTGGACATCACCTGCGCGACACTTTCGTTCAGCTTCGGAACCTGGTCGCGCATGTCACGGATGACCTGCTGGAGAATGAGTTCGGGGTCTTCAGCAGCGTCAATTATCCCCCCAAAAATCGAACGGAACAGGCGCTTCAACCTTTCCCACATGTGCCGGGTGCCTCCGCCAGTAAAATGTCCTGAGCCAAGCCTGAACAACTCCACGCCATTTGCCTTTGATTTGGCAGACCTGCTCAAGCTGTGCCGCAGTCTAGCAGCCTTGGGTACAAGTTCCAAGCACGTTGCTCCCTGCCTTCACAGGCAGCACAGCGCGGAACGTGGGAAATTTTCAGACTTTTATGACCATATTGTGTCAAACATCCTGCGACTGGCATCCAACACGACCAAATCAGAGGGGAAACATCACGTGGGTCAAAGGTGTGAAATATCAGCCAGCGTCCGGCGGGGCGCACGGGTGCGAACGCGGACGGCGACGTACTGGTTGGTGCTGGGTTGCCTCCTGGTCAGCCTGTGTCCGGGTGGATTCATGTTTCCACGGACGACAGCCACAGCTTCCGTGGCAGCCTTTGCCAGTGGTTATGATCTGAGCGGCGTCCGCAGCCAACTCCAGACGGCGGTCGCTGCCAGTCAGCCGCCGGGGCTGTCCCTGAGCCTTCGCCACCGTAATCGCCTGATCTTCCGGGAAGCCTATGGACGCCTCGCCTTCGGCGTCCCCTTCACCACCGAATCACGGGTCTTTCTGGCTTCCTCAACCAAACTGATTTCCATGGCGGCCGTGATGGTCTGCGTGGATCGGGGCTTGATCCGGCTCGATGACCCGGTTGGCGCATACCTGCCCGCTTTCCGCGACATGCCCGTTGCCGGCTCAACCCAGCGGGCAAATCCCACCATTCGGCAGTGTATGGCGCACACTTCGGGGATGCGCGGCGCTTCCGCTGCCCTCGACAACCCAACCATCACGCTGGAACAGGCCGTGGCCATCATTGCGCAGGAAAACACGCCGCTGCGCGCCCAACCGGGTACGGAGTTTTTCTACGGCGGCGCCTCGATGCATGTGGCCGGGCGCGTGGTCGAAGTGGTGACCGGCACACCGTTTGACACCTTCGTGCGGCAGAACATCCTCACGCCGTGCCGCATGACGCGCACAGCCTTTACGGAATCGGGTGACTTCACCGCCAATCCGCGCGTGGCCGGTGGCATGTGGTCAACCCTCGACGACTACCTGAACTTCCTCACCATGCTCTATGCCAACGGCATCTTCGAGGGGCAGCGCGTCCTGTCGGCCGCAGCCTGTCTGGAAATGCGCCGCGATCAGACCCAAGGTGCGCGCATTGTTTCCTCGCCCTACCAGGGCTACGGACAGGCGGACACCCGCTATGGCTTCGGATGGTGGCTCAATACGCTCGACAGCAATGGCGTTGGCATCAACGTCAGCGACGGCGGCGCGCTTGGCACGCTGCCGTGGATTGACTACCGCACCGGGGCGTTGGGCGTCTTCTTTGCCCAAACACCGCTCAGTCAGGTCTTTCAGCTTACAGAACAGCTCCGGGCCAGCGTCAACAACGCCGTGCAGCAGGCCACGCCACCCCGTCCCGGTCCCCGAACGGTTGGGGTGCGCCCCGGCAACGGCAACGTGTACCTCAAGTTTGACAATGCTTCGGGCTTCGCGGACATGAACTTCTTCTACGGACAGGCCGGCGACATCCCCGTAGTTGGCGACTGGGATGGCGACGGCGTGCAATCCATCGGGATTTTCCGGCAGGGACGGTTCTTTCTCAAAAACACCAACGGCCCCGGTGTCGCCGACGTGGTGTTCGACTTTGGCGCACCGGGAGACCGACCCGTGGCCGGCGACTGGAACGGCGATGGACGCGACACGATTGGGGTGTACCGGAACGGCGTCTTCCTGCTGCGCGACACCAACGACGCCGGCCCTGCCGACTACATCATCAACTACGGCAACCCGAACGACCTGCCCGTGGTTGGTGACTGGAACGGCGATCTGTTCACAACCGTTGGCTGCTTCCGGCCGTCGGACGGCTTTGCCTACCTGCGCAACACCAACACCAGCGGCTTTGCGGACGTGGCCTTCTTCTACGGTCTGGCCGGCGACCTGCCCGTTGCCGGCGACTGGACGGGACAGGGCTTTGACACCTTCGGCGTCTATCGCCAGGGGACGTTTTTTCTGCGCAACTCAAACACGCCCGGCTTTGCCGACTTCGCGGTTCAGCTCGGACTTCCCGGCGACCTGCCTCTGGCCGGACGCTGGCGCTAACGGGCCGGGTGCTGACCGGGAAGCTCCGCCGTGCGCCCGGCGGGCAGGCTCAACATGTTGGCAAAGACGCGATAGGCCCCTGCCACTCCGGCCGGTAACTGCCGGAACCAGGCATAGCCGGTGTAGATGTAGTGTCCCCGCCCCAGCCGCGTGATGACCAGCCCGCCGGCGTTGGGCGCTTCTCCGGCATCGTGGCTTTCCAGCAGCGCCGTGTAGCGGTCATCCCAGGTGTCCCAGTCGTACAGTGACCGCTCCTGCACCCAGCCTTCCCAGTCCTGCGCCGTGATCCGGTTCGGCACGTTGAATACTGGATGGTCCGGCTGCAACACCGTGACCGGGGCGGTTTCATCCGTGGTGCGCCGCGCCATGGTTGCCGGAAAGGGTGGAAGCCCCCGCACAACGTAGTCTGGGCGCTGGTACTGCACGATGAGCGTCCCGCCCTGCCGGACGTACTCCAGCAAACGGGCGTGCTCGGCAGCAAAGTCCGGGCGGGTTTGTGAAGCGCGAATCCCCACCACGATGACATCAAAAGCCTGCAAATCGCCGGTGGCCAGCGTGTCCTCATCCAGAAGCGTCACCGGCAATCCCATCCGCCGGATGGCCTGCGGCACCAGGTCCCCGCTGCCCATGACGTACCCCACCTTGACTGGGGCAACCCGGATGTCACTGACCAGAACGGTCAACTGGGCAGGCGGATAGAGACGGCGGGTTGGAATGTGCGGATAGGCAATGACCTGCATAGTGCGGTCATACCGCTGACCGTTGCTCGTCGCGGTGGCCGAGATGGTGTAACGCCGGGCTGGTGTCGCCGGTGGAACAACCACCTCGAAGACGAACGGTTGCTTTCCCTTTGGCGGCAGCGTGAAGGCAACTTCGGAAGGTGTGACGCGCCAGCCACGGGGAACATCGAGTTTGACGCTGCCGCTGCGTTCCGTCTGGGCATGGTTGGTGACGGTTGCCACGATACGCTGCGGCGCTGATTCCTGTTCGTCCTCCCGTTCGTCAGTCTTCGGAACAACCAGCAGGGTATCGCTCAGGCTGACCGAAAGCGGCGGTACAAGTTCCACCTCCCGTTGCACTTCACCGCGCACCGGATCAGCGTAGCGATACCTGAGCGGGACACCAAACTGACAGGGCCGCCCAAAGATGCGCCCATACCCGAAAATGTCCAACACCGACCGGCCCGGGCGTACCGGCCAGTCAGGGTGGGGCGTTATCTTCAAGCGGACTGACGCCAGGTAGCCCTCTGGAAAACGTTTCTCCTCCAGCCACGTCGTATCCACGTGGAGAGACATGATGAAGTTGCCCATCTCGAAACGGGGCGCGTCCATCTGCCAGGGGGTGAACACGATATTGAGTGTGTCGCCTTCGGTCACAGTTTCAACATCAGCCCAGGCCGCCGGTTGAAACCCGGCGGCCAGTAGAAAGGCCCGCCCCAACTGCTCCCACTTGACATCAAGCGCCGATGACGGCGGCGGGGGCGCTTTACCCGGCCCATATCTTTCGCCAATGCCGACCGGCTCCATACTTTCCGGTGGCGCGCCGTCAAGCAACCGCCGACACCGCATCAGCTTTGCGTAGGCTTCGGTCAGAACCTGATAGGCTTCCGTCGGCGTGACACAGCCTGCCGCCAGACGATCCACCATCGTCTGGATGTCAGCGAGCAACTGCCGGGCTTCCTCCGGGGCCGACGCCTCCACCAGGCTGCACAGGCTGGTGTCCAGACCATCAAACAGGCTCTTTTCGTTGGCTGGGTCCGTTGGCACGCGGCTTTCGACGAGCTTCACCTGGGAAAACTGCTCGCCTTCCGGCTCCAGCGCCCCCATTTCCTGTGACTTGTGCTGGCTGCGCCCATGCATGGCCACCTGAAAACAGGTTCGTCCGAGTACCGGGTCATAGATACCGGTGGGAATTTTGAGCGGCGGATGGGGATTGTCCGGCGGCGCAACGTCGGCACTGACATAGAGTTTTTGCACCTGCCAGGCCGGGCCGAGTTCGGGATGCCAGTCGGGATCGCCGGCTTTGGCAAAGGCCAGCCGCGTGAGATAGCCGCAGTACTGGTGATGGCCGTGGCCGTCACGGGGCGTCCCGCCCCAGCGCGAGACAATGACCAGCGGCTTGAACCGGCGGATGACTTTGACCACGTCCTGCAAAATGGCATCGGGGCCGTGCATGGCATTCCACTTCGCCTCGGTTTCCTCGCGGGTCTTGCTGAAGCCGAAGTCAAAGGCGCGGGTAAAAAACTGTTCGCCGCCATCGAGGGCGCGCGCCTGGAGCAGTTCTTCGGTACGGATCACCCCAAGCGCCTCGCCCTGCTCCGGTCCCAGGATGTTCTGCCCGCCTTCGCCACGGGTCAGCGAAAGGTAGCCCACCCGCGCGCCATCCCCCCGCGCCAGACGGGCGATAAGCGCCGAATCCTCATCATCGGGATGGGCCCCGATGTGCAGGACGCTGGCCGTTGTCGGAAGCCGCCGGAGCTGAAGCTGAAGCCCAACCAGACCCGGCGCATCATAGCCGCGCACTTGGGCGTGCGCTGCCGGAAACAGGGGACGCACCCCGCCTGCCACCAGCCAGAGAAGCCATATCACCGTCAAAGCGAGACGCATCGTTGTGGTTTCCTTGACCGCCGGCCGTCGTTCCTCCAGATGGTTCAGGTGACAGACGCCATCCCGTCCCGAAGCTGCTGCCAGACGGCCCGGCTCTTTGGAGGGCGCTCCAACGCCAGACATACCAGTTGTCCGTTGAGCGCGGCCAGTTCGGCCAGTGTATCGGCGGCTGGCGCATGATGCCAGAAATCACCCGGCGACTGACGCTGTATTGCGGCATAAGCCCGGCGCGCCGGCAGGCTGATGTCCCGCCCATACGCGAGACAGGTTGTGCAGCCCGGCGTGCCGTCAGCGGACAAGCGCGCGGCTGGCGTGGACAGCAAATCCACACCACACCGGGCGCAGTGTTTCCAGTCCGGCAGAAAACCGGCCAGCCGCAGGAGCCAGGTTTCAACATAGACCATCAGGGCATCAGGCGTTTCCGGCCGTGGCGTCTGCGCGTGGCGGTCGGCCAGATCGCACGCTGCGGCGAGCAGGCGATATACAGGGTCGTTGGCCTGATGTGCCGGAAACAGCTCACTGGTGAGTTCGGCCCAGTAGGCCAGCATCGCCATCAGAACCGGATCGGACGTTGCCGCGAAGTGCAGGCGCTTGACATCGCAGGCCACAAGCGACACAAGTTCCTGTCCCTGGCGTTCGCGGTACACCACGCTCACCTCGGAAAACAGCTCCAGCGCCGCGCCGTACTTCTGGCGTTTGCTCTGGGCCCCGTAGGCCACGGCGCGCACCAGCCCGCCGCTGCGGGTAAACAGCACGACCACTTTGTGCGCTTCGCCATACGGGTAGGTACGGAGGACGAAAGCGTCGCTGGTGTGTAACGTCGTTGCCGCCGACATACGAGGTTTGCAGTGGCTTCAAAATCCAGCATGCTTGCGCCGTGCGCGCCTGGGCGCACCATCAGCGACACCCTGCAATGAAAGGAATCTTCCGGCACATGGCCGAATACATCAACCGCCAGTGGCGACTGGCTGCCCGTCCGGTGGGCAACTTCAAGGATAGCGATTTCACCTGGCATGAAGAACCCGTTCCCGACCTTGCGGATGGGCAGGTACTTGTCCGCAACATCTATCTCTCGCTCGACCCGACGAACCGCATCTGGGCGGCGCAGGATTCCTACCTTCCGGCCGTGCCGCTGGGAGATGTCATGCGCGGCGTGGCCGTCGGTGTGGTTGAAACCTCACGGCACGCGGGCTTTCCGGTGGGCACCTTTGTTCAGGGACTGCTTGGCTGGCAGCTCTACTACGTCGGCAACGGACAGGGTTTGACGCCGATTGCCAAAATCCCCGGCCACTCCCTGCTGCTCTATCACGGCGTTCTGGGCGCCATTGGACTGACGGCCTACTTCGGCCTGCTCGACATCGGCCGCCCCAAAGAGGGCGAAACCCTTGTGGTGTCGGCCGCGGCCGGAGCCGTCGGCTCGCTGGTCGGCCAGATTGGAAACATCAAAGGCTGCCACGTCGTGGGCATTGCCGGCGGGCCGGAAAAATGCCGCTGGATTGTCGAGGATTTGGGCTTTGACGCCGCCATTGACTACAAGCACGAAGACGTTGCGGCCGCACTGGCACAGCACTGCCCGAAAGGCATTGACGTGTACTTTGACAACGTGGGCGGCGCAATTCTCGATGCGGCGCTGGCCCGGATGAACAACTTTGGGCGCGTTGTCGCCTGCGGCGCGATTTCGCAGTACACCAGTGAGAAACCACCCGCCGGGCCGGCAAACTTCCTGCTCGTCGTCAGCAAGCGGCTGCGCATCGAAGGCTTCATCGTGCTCGATTACCTGCCCCGCTCCATGGAAGCCATCCCGCAGCTTCTCGAATGGATTGCCCAGGGACGCCTCAAGTACCGGCTCGATGTCGTTGAAGGTCTCGAACAGGCACCCAGGGCCGTGCAGAAACTCTTTGACGGCTCCAACATCGGCAAACTTGTCGTCAAGGTCTCGGATGAACCCTGACGCAGCCCGTTGCTGACTGACGCAACGATGACGCACAACGTTCTGATTGTCGCCGGAGAAGCTTCTGGCGATGCTCACGCGGCGGAACTCATCCACCAGATGCACCTTCTGGCCGGGCAGAACGGCGTGGCTCCGCCACGGTTTCACGGGATGGGCGGCGAACGTCTGGCGGCGTCCGGCGTTGCGCCGCTCATCCGCATGGAAGCCGTCAGCGTCATTGGTATTGTCGAAGTGGTACGTCATCTGCCGACCATCTGGCGCACCTTCCGGGAACTCGTGGCCGGCCTTGACCGCGACCGCCCCGATGCAGCCATTCTGGTTGACTTTCCCGATTTCAACCTGCGTCTGGCGCGTCAACTCAGGCGACGGCAGATTCCGGTCATCTGGTACATCAGCCCGCAGGTCTGGGCCTGGCGCAGCGGACGGGTCTCGCAGCTCAAACGGCTCGTGACGGACATGCTCGTGCTGTTTCCGTTCGAGGTGGACTTCTATGCCCGCCATGGCATGGATGTGACCTTCGTCGGGCATCCGCTGCTCGACCGTGTGCCGCGTTTCTCGCCGGATGAAAAACGCTTCCTTCGGGAACGTTTCGGACTTGGCACCGATAGCCGCGTCATTGCCCTGCTGCCGGGCAGTCGCCGGTCGGAACTGCGCCACTATCTGACCCCAATGCTCGACGCGGCCGAAAAGCTGGCGCGTCATGACGCATCGCTGCGCTTTGTGATTCCACGTGCACCGTCGCTTGCAGAGGACGATTTCACGCCGTGGCTGCGGCCGGCCCGTCTCCCGGTCAAGCTCATCCCGGACGCCTTCTATGAAACGCTCGCCGTGGCGGAGGCGGCCGTTGTCGCTTCGGGCACCGCCACGCTGGAGACGGCACTGGTTGGCATTCCGATGGTCATCGTCGGCAAGGTCGCGCCCTTGACGGCAATGTACCTGCGACGCTTTGCCCCGCTGCCTTACGTCGGACTTGTCAACTATGTGATGGGTGAAGTGGCTGTGCCGGAACTGCTCCAGGAACACGTCACCGGCGAAAACATTGCCCGGCGGCTGCACGACCTGCTGCACCAGACGGCGGAACGGGAACGTTTGCAGGCCGTCTATGCCGCCATTCGGGCGCGACTGGGCGAAACTGGCGCTTCGGCGCGTGCGGCGCAGGCCGTATGGCAGCGTCTGACGGCGCTCCCGCATCGGGCGGCGCTGCCATTTCAGGCGCAGCCGCAACCCGACGCCCACGCCCCCTGAACGTGTTTCGCCGGGCAGGTCTTTGCCGGGAAGCACATCAGGCGCTCTGGCGGGCGCGGTCATACGCCTGCACGATGAGCTGCACCAACCGGTGCCGCACGACATCCCGGTTCGTGAACTCGACAATGGCAATCTCGCGGATGTCCCGCAGCACGGTCATGGCCTCGATGAGGCCGGACAGCTTTCCGGCCGGCAGGTCAATCTGGGTGGCATCGCCCGTCACCACCACCCGCGACCCGAAGCCGATGCGCGTCAGAAACATCTTCATCTGTTCGGAGGTGGTGTTTTGCGCCTCGTCGAGAATGATGAAGGCTTCAGACAGCGTCCGCCCGCGCATAAAGGCCAGCGGCGCAACTTCGATGATGCGCTTTTCCAGCATGCGGGTGATCTTGTCGGCATCGGCCAGATCAAACAGCGCGTCGTAGAGTGGACGCAGATAGGGATCGACCTTGTCCTGCAGATCGCCCGGCAGAAACCCCAGCTTTTCACCGGCTTCAACCGCCGGGCGCGTCAGGATGATCCGTGAAACCTTCTTCTGCCACAGGTAATGCAACCCCATGGCGACGGCGAGAAAGGTTTTTCCCGTTCCGGCCGGGCCGATGCCAAACACGAGTTCGTGGGTTTGCAGGGCTTCGAGATAGCGGCGCTGCGTCGGCGTCCGCGCCGAAACCATTTTCCTCCCGGTCGGGTTGAAACGATAGGTCTTGGAAAAGAAGCTTTTGAGGGAGGAGGTCCGGTCATCGGCAATCTGTTTGAAAGCCTGACGCAGTTCCTGGCTTGACGGGGCCGCACCTTCAATGACCAGTTCGGCAAAGTCGGTCAGAATGGACTCGACCACGGCCATGTCGGACACTTCACCTTCGATGGTCACCTCGCTCCCGCGCGCCCCGATGCGGACGTTCAACAGGGATTCGAGATACCGGATGTTTTCGTCATAGGGTCCGAACAGGACTTCGAGCCCCTCGTCAGGAAGCGTCAGTTTCTTCAAACCACCACCTTGATACTGAGTCGTGACCACCAAAATTCAATCGGTTTGACCTGCCGGCTACTATCGTAAAGCCACCGGCGGGTGTCAACGGCAGCCGGTCTGACTTGCACGCGCCGTCCGGGTGTGATTTTCCATGACCGCATGTGGCGGCCCCGGTCGGCCGCCTTTCACTGCCCAGACCGTTCTTTCCAGAAAGGTTCGACGCCGTGCGTTACCTCACCCACAAACCCTTCACCTGTCAGCTTATTGCCGTGGTGGTCACGGCCTCACTTGCAGTCATGGCACAAACAACCCGTCCGACACCACCCATTGCCAAAACGGAACCGCGCGTTTTCGAGCTGCATGGCGACCGGCGCGTGGATGACTACTTCTGGCTGCGCGATGACAAACGTCAGAACCCGGAAGTGATTGCTTACCTCGAAGCCGAAAATGCCTACACGGAACGTGTCCTGGCGCCGCACAAGGCATTCGAGGACAAGCTGTACCAGGAAATGCTGGCGCGTATCAAGGAAACCGACCTCAGCGTTCCCTATCTGTACCGCAACTTTTTCTACTACTACCGCACCGAACAGGGCAAACAGTATCCCATTTATTGCCGCAAAAAAGGTTCACTCGATGCCCCGGAAGAAATCCTCGTTGACCTCAACCAACTTGCCGAAGGCAAATCCTTCATGGCGTTGGGGGCATTTGCTGTCAGCGACGACGGCCGGCGGCTGGCCTACACAACGGATGAAACGGGCTATCGCCAGTACAAGCTCCACATCAAGGATTTGACCACCGGCGAGCACCTGCCGGACACCGCCGAGCGCGTCACAAGCGTCGAGTGGGCGGCCGACAACCAGACCCTGTTTCTGATCATTGAAGACCCGGTGACCAAGCGCTCCAACAAGCTTTTCCGGCACACCCTGGGCGGCAAAACCGAAGAAATCTTTGAAGAAACCGACGAACTCTACAACCTGGGACTTGACCGTACCCGTGACCGGAAATATCTCACGCTGCTCTCCATCAGTTCGACGACAAGTGAAGTCCGTTACCTGCCCAGTGACCAGCCACAGGGAACGTTTCAGGTGCTTTTTCCCCGTACCGAAGGCATCCGCTACTTCGCCGAGCACCGCAACGGTGAGTGGTTCATTCTGACGCAGGATGGCGGCAAAAACTTCCGCATCGTACGCGCTCCGGTCAGTGATCCGTCCAAATCCAACTGGCGTGAATTCGTCCCGCACAATCCCAAGGTCAAGATTGAGTCCATTGACCTGTTTACCCGGCATGCCGTTGTGACGACGCGGGAGGATGGTCTTCAGAAGTTCACCGTGTTTGATCTGGAGCAGGGCAAATCACACCTCATTGCCTTTCCTGAACCGGCTTATGCCGTCGGGGGCGCAACGAATGCCGAATTTGAAACCACCAGATTCCGCTATGCCTATGAGTCGCCCATCACACCGCGCTCGGTCTATGAGTACGACCTGGCTACGCGCCAGCAAACCCTGCTCAAGCAGAATGAAGTTGTCGGCGGTTATGACAAGACGCAGTACGTCACAAAGCGCCTGTTTGCGACCGCATCCGATGGCGTGAAAATCCCGCTCACCGTCACCTACCGGAAAGGTCTGCGGCGAACCGGCAAAAACCCCACGCTGCTGTACGGCTACGGGAGCTATGGCGTCTCGATTCCCGATGGTTTTTCCTCCAACCGGCTGTCCCTGCTCAACCGGGGAATGATCTTTGCGGTTGCCCACATTCGCGGTGGCGGCGAAATGGGTGAGGAATGGCATGAGCAGGGCAAGCTGATGCAGAAGAAAAACACCTTCACCGACTTCATCGCCTGTGCCGAGTTTCTCATCCGGGAGAAGTACACCTCGCCGGCGCATCTGGCGATTCAGGGCGGCAGCGCCGGCGGGTTGCTCATGGGCGCCGTGACGAACATGCGCCCCGATCTGTTCCGCGTGGTCATTTCGCAGGTGCCCTTCGTGGACGTGATGAACACCATGCTCGATCCAACCCTGCCGCTGACGACCGGGGAATACATCGAGTGGGGCAACCCGAACGAGAAGGCGGCTTACGACTACATGCGCTCGTATTCGCCCTACGACAACCTTCAGCCCGGAAACTATCCGGCCATGCTTGTCATCACGGCGCTCAACGACAGTCAGGTGGCCTACTGGGAGCCGGCCAAATACGTGGCCAAGCTGCGGACGCTCAAAAAAGACGACCGTCTGCTGCTGCTCAAAACCAACATGGGCGCCGGGCACGGCGGTGCGTCAGGACGCTACGATGCCTTGCGCGAAACGGCGTTTTACTACACGTTTCTGCTCACGCAGCTTGGCATCGGGAAGTAAGCCGGGCGGCGGTCCCAACTATGCTCATCAAACGGCCCGCCGACATCAAAGGCTCGGAAATCACACCCGAACGGCTGTATTTCGGGCGGCGGACGGTGCTGCAGGGTCTGGTGGCGGCAGGTTCACTGGCCGCCACCGCCGGGCTGTATCATCTCTTTGCCGGTGCGACGCGCCGCCCACCGGCGGGGCCCGGACCGCGTTCGCTGGTGACGGCGCCCGTCGGCGACCGGCGTCTGACGACTGACGAGCCGCCGACGGACTACGACGACATCACGCACTACAACAACTTCTATGAGTTTTCGACCTCCAAGCACGATGTGGCCTATGAAGCCCGCGCGCTGGTGACACGCCCCTGGACGGTGACGGTTGAAGGCGATGTCCAGCGTCCCCAGACCTTCGACATAGACGATCTTCTGCGCCGCTTTCCGCTTGAAGACCGGGTGTACCGGCTTCGCTGTGTCGAAGGCTGGTCCATGGTCATTCCCTGGGTGGGCTTTCCGCTGGCTTCCCTGCTCAACCTGGTCGAGCCACTGGGCAGGGCGCAGTTCGTGGCGTTCGAGACCCTGCACGATCCGAAACAGTTTCCCCTGCAACGCGGGCGGCTGCTCGACTGGCCCTACCGTGAAGGGCTGCGGCTGGATGAAGCCTTGCATCCGCTGACGCTGCTTGCTGTGGGCTTGTACGGCAAAACCCTGCCCAACCAGAACGGCGCCCCGCTGCGGTTGGTTGTGCCGTGGAAGTATGGCTTCAAAAGCATCAAGTCGGTGGTGCGCATTGTGCTGACGCCCCGCATGCCACGCACGACCTGGCGCGAAACCGTACCGCGTGAATACGGCTTTTATGCCAACGTCAATCCGGCGGTGAGTCATCCCCGGTGGAGCCAGGCCACCGAACGGCGCATTGGTGAGCTCACCCGACGGCCGACCCTGCTGTTCAACGGCTACGCCGACCAGGTAGCGCATCTTTATGCCGGCATGGACCTGAGAACCTTCTACTGAACGCCGCCCCGCATTCAGAAGGCAGCCTAGACCCGATTCGCCTTGAGTTCGGCGAGAGAATAATACGTGCCGCGCCAGGTGATGCCGCGCCCCAGAAGGGTTCGCAGGGTGGCATTCCACACGATGAACATCATCAGCAGGACGGTCAGCGGAAAGAGCGGGACGTGTCGCCACCGGACGCCGTACCGCAGCGAGTTGTCGGCATAGAGCGCCAGCCCCAGCCCGACGTTGAGCAGGTTGACCGGCCACACCCAGCCGCTTGTCACCAGCAGCGCCAGGCAGGGCCAGACAAACAGCAGAAACAGCGTGAGCGGCCCGGCGACAGCCAGCGCCAGGTTGTAATCCATACCGGCAAAAGTGTTCTTTTCAAGCCCCCGGATGAGTTCGCCCAGGGAGTGATACCAGGTGACGGACAGCAGTTCCTTGCCGGCCACCAGTTCCTGTCGTCCGCCGGCCAGCTTGATGATTTTGCCAAGTTTCATGTCGTCATCGGGCCGCATCCGAATGGCAGCGTGCGTACCGGCGCGCTCGTAGGCCGTGCGGCGGACGAGATTGAATGCACCAATGCCGACAAAGACCGTACTGCGCGGGTCGCGCGCCCGCCACGGACGCACAAACATCGAGAAACACATCGTGAAGGTGCCGAGAAAGGCCGTCAGCCAGAAGCCGGGCAGGGGGACCTCGGGCCCGACGGCGACGTGGTCAAGGCCTTCGGCAAGGGCAAAGGCCACAGCACGGCGCACGGCGCTGGGGTGCATGATGATGTCGGCATCGGTAAAGAGCAGGAAATCGCCGGTGGCTGCCTGCGCTCCGACCCAGTGGGCGTGATTTTTTCCCAGCCAGCCGGAAGGCAGCGCGGTGACGGTCACGGTTTTGAGCGCCGGGAACTCACGCTGAAGGCAGGCCAGAACGTCGCCGGTGGCATCGGTGGAACGGTCATTGACCACGATGATGTCCAGCCCCGGATGGTCCTGGGCCAGCAGTGACCGCAGCGCCGGCTCGATGGTGTCGGCTTCATTGCGGGCCGCGACAATGATGCTGACGGTCGCCTGTGGGCGGACATCCGGCCCGACGGCATCCGCCAGAAAGCGGATGGCCCGGTTGCCGCGCCCAAGGGCAACCAGCGAAGCCACCAGAACGGCACCGGTCACGATGGCCAGGCTTTGAAGCAGAAGTTCCATGGTGTGATGCCAGCCTTTGGACGTGCTGTGCAACGAACTGCGGACGTTACCCGACGTGCTCAAGCTTAGCGCCACGGAACCAGTGCCAAAAGTGCCCGAAGCGGTCTCAAGGTGGCTGAGCAGCCGAACCACCCTGGACCCAGCGGCATGGACTTTGGCTGACGGCATCACCGAATCACGCCAGCAGACAGCCGGGCTGCTCACCACAGCCGGCCCAGTATGTTGCCCGGTGTAGCAAGCTTCGGGTTGCCACCACTGGCATCCACAACCAGTATGCTTCGTGGACGAAGGGGCGGGAGTACCCCACGCGAGTGAAGTGCCGGTTTGGGGGGAAAGAAGGACAGGTGGTTTTGGATCAGTTGCGGACGGTGGACAGGGAACGCCTGGTCAGGCGACTTGGAGTGAGGACCCGTGAGACAGGACGGGCGGTGCCAGGGGTGCTGACAGAGATGTTTGCAGACAGACGGTGAGTGCCCAAGCGGTGCTTTCACCAATCACTTGCAGTGTGGGCAGGCGGAAGTGGAAATTCAGCAAACCAACGCCTCACAACCCAAGTCGTTCCCCCAACCAGTCGCGCAGCATAAAGTAGCGCACCAGTTCAGGCTTTCTTGTCAGGTTTTCCTGCGTTCGTTTTTCAGAGCGGTCTGGAGGGTAGCCACAACCTGCTCCGGCTGTGGCACGGTGGCAATGAGACGCTGGTAGGGCGCGCCAGGCCGCAAGGTGACGACAACCGCCGGGTCCCGGCGGTACACAGCCACCACATCGTTGCCGCCCTGCCGGAGCATCGTCCCCAGCACAATGACCCACGGGATGCCGGTGCCAAAGCGCAGGCCATCGAGGATATCCCACGGATCATCCACTTTCTCAACCGCCTGGATGTCCTCGAGTCCGACGGTAGCGCCGGAACGCAAACCGCCCAGCTTCTCCAGCGGGGAAAACTTCAACGCCAGTTGTCCATCACGGATTTCAAACGTCGCCATAGCTCCCTTCCCTCCAGGTGAAGACCTCAAGGTGAAGGCTTCCTTGGATGTCTCGCCGTCCCTTCGCCCGCAACCTTCCGGTCCATAACCTTCCCACGGCCGCACGCCGGATGCCCCTTACGACAACGCCAGACGGCAACTGTGTGCTGCGAGACTGGTCAGCGGCATGGTATGACGTAC